>NZ_SIXC01000002.1 GCF_004309735.1 Desulfovibrio legallii | reverse complement strand
GAAAAGGGCAGCCAACTTGCCCATATGGACGCATCACTACAATTATTCGCGTCCTCACACGGCTCTTGGCAGGAAACCTCCGGCTTCAAAATTGGAGCGAGGGTGAACAACGTATTGACACTCTACATCTAGGCGTGCGCCCCCACGGCGGGCGGCTGCTTATGCAGCCGCAGGGCATTGCAGCGTTGCAATGGCTTACAGCCAGGTCAGGTCCAGGGGCTTGCGCGGGGGCCGGGCGTGGGGCTTGAACAGGGGGCGGCCCAGAAGTTGCACGGCGCAGGCGGCCTCCTGCTCGCCAACGCCCAGAAATGCGCGCACCTCGCCGCCGGTCGGGTGGCGCAGGGCCAGGCAGACATAGCCGCCCCAACAGCAGCCCACGCCGTGGGCCTGAGCCGTCAGTTCCAGATAGGCGGCGGCAATGGCTGCGTCGCTCATGCCCCAGTGCCAGTCGGCGGGAGCCACGGCCACAGCGGCCTGGGGCGCATCGCGGGTAATGACGTCCGTGCCCCTGTCCCATGCACGGGTCAGGCCCTCGGCATGGCAGGCGCGGGCCATGTTCGCGTCTTCTTGCGGCAGGCGGCGCATCCAGTTCACGACCAGTTCCGCCAGGCGCTTGGTCTGCGGGCGCGACTCCAGTACGATCCAGCGCAGGGGTTGGGCGTTTTTGGCTGTGGGGGCAAAGCGCGTGGCGTCCAGCAGGCGCAGCAGCACATCCCGCGGCAAGGGGGTCTCTTTGAAGACCCGCACAGAGCGGCGGGCAAAGATCAGTTCCTCCACCTGCTCGGCAGCGGGCTGCAGATCGTGCCGCAGGGGACGGCACTGGGCCGGGTCCAGACCCGGCGCAACACAGGCCGCCGTGGGGCAGAAGGCCATGCACTGGCCGCAACCGATGCAGAGCGCTTCCTGATGGCTGTTCATGGCGGGAAAGTCGCCCGGCGCGGCCTGGATGATATGTACGGGGCAGACGCGTGCGCAGATGCCGTCTTTGCGGCAGCGGTCGCGGTCAACAACAAAATGGCTCATGTGATTCTCCTGAAGATTATCGGCGCGGTTTTGGGGCATCGCGTTCTTCTCTCATAATAACGCCGCCCGACGTGGAGGGGAAGCCCTGTGCTAAACCAGTTAGAGCAGTTAGCGAATGAAATGAGCTAACTGCTCTGCAAGGATTTTCTTAAAAATCCTTGCCACGAAATGCGAGAAGGCAGGCTTTTGCCTGCCGTAAGCGAGCATTTCAAGTGTTAAATGCTCTAGAGCGCCGTGGTACGATAACGTCACCCGGCGTGGAGGGAAAGCTCCGGCGCGAGGCTGAAAATTTGCGTCTTTTGCCATAACCTGCTACGAAAAAGTGTCGTTTCAGGGGTGGAACATGTTTTTTACCCCATTCCGGCGCGCCGCCGGAGTCATACTCTATTGAGGTTGCGCATGGCTGCCCAAAATTCCACTGCAAATACTGAAGAAATCATCGACCTCACCGAGCTGATCGAAAGAGGCAGCGTGCCGGAAGACGGCCAGGAGGCCACGGCAGCCCCCGCGCCCCACGACAGGGCGGAAGACGATCTGCAGGCCCATATGCGCGGCCTCAACGACGCGTCTCTGCCCGCCGAGGCGGCCATCGACGACCTGCTGGCTCAGATGGAAACGCACGAAAGCGCCATCCCTTCAGTGGCCGCAGGCGGACCAGAGCCGGATCATCCGGTGGATCCCAACGAAAAGTTGGACATGCCCGGTCTGGGCGATGTGGACCATTTGCTGCAGTCGCTGGATTTGCCGCCGCAGCCGCGCGAAGAAACGGATGGGGACAGTGCGTCCGCCTCCGGGGCGGACGCGGGCAGTCAGGATCTGGACAGCCTTCTGGCCGTGGACGCCATGCTGGATTCTCTGCACGCCGCCGGGGCGGATGCGGCCCCACAAGGGGCGGCCCAAGCCGCTCCGGAACCGCCGGTCGGCGCAGGACAGCCTCCGGCGGCAAAGCCTGAGGCAGCTCCGCTGTCCGATATGCCCGATCTGGACGACCTGCTGGCCGCAGGCGCCAAGGAGGAAGCTCCCCTTGATCCCGGCGATTTGGCGGCTCTGCTGGCCGAAGCCCAGCCTGAGGCGGCTGCCGTCGGCACGCCCTCCCGCACGTCGGCGCAATCCGCTCCGGCCCGGCCCGCCGACACAGCCCCGCCGACTGCGCACGCGGCCGACGCCACTACAGCCGCAACGCCTTCTCCGGGCAGGGCTGCCCCCGCGTCCGCCGCCACTATTTCCGCCGACGAACTGGCTGATTTGCTGGCCGCCGCCGCCGATGACGTGGCCGCCGCGCCCGAGCCCCCCGCGGCCCAGTCCCCGCAACCCGTTGCAGAGGCCGCCCCCGGCGCTGCGCCCGCACCTTCCTCCGCTGCGCCCGTTCCGCCTGCCGGCGCAACGCCGGACCTGACGGCGGATCTGGACGCTCTGTTGGCCGAAGCCACTGCCCATCTGGACGCCGACCCCACAGCACGTCCGGTATCGGTCGTTGAACAGGAAGTGCCCTCCGGCGCGGCTCCGGCGGCCGGCGCGACTCCGGCGACTGATGCGACTCCGGCGGCCGATGCGGCTCCGGCGACCGGCGAAGCGCAGACCGTCGGGGCGGCGTCTGACGGTACAAGCGTCGTGCCGCCCCCTGCCGCTCCGGAGCCCGCTGCAGGCGCGGCCGCTGTGTCGCAATCCGCTGAGATTGCAGCAAATTCTGCCACAGACGCGTCCCGTGTGGATTCGACCTCTGCGGATTTGCCTTCTGTGGATTTGCCCGCGCCGGAGGAGGCCGCGCCCCTGCCCGCCGTGGAGGAGGGGCCTTTCACCGTGGGCGCGGAGTCCGCAGGTCTGCCCGAAGCGGATGCGGCCTTTGCGGCTTCCCCCTTGGACCAGACGGCCAGCCCCGCGTCGGATTCGGCTTCTGGTCCCAGCGGCGATCCGGCAGTGCCGTTTGCGGACGAACAACTTTTTGCGCAGGAGGCCGCTGCGACGGCAATACCGCCGGAGGACGTTCCCCACCTGGCGGCCGTGACCGATGCGGCCGCCGTGGCTGCCGCCACGGCCCAGGCGGCGGAAGCCACGTCCCACGCTGTGGAGGCTTTCGAACAGGCCTTTTCGGCCTCTTCCCGCGCGGCCGAAGCTGCCGAGGCCGCCCAGGCCCTGAGTCTGCGCCTGGAACAGTGCGAAGCGGCCCTGGCCGACGCGCAGGAACGTCTGGCCGCTCTGGAAGCGGCCGCCCGGCAGACGCCGCCCGGATTGTCGGCGGAGCAGGTGGACGCCCTGGTGAACGAGCGTTTGGCCACCGCCCTGACGGAGCAACCAGCGCCGCTTACGGCGGAACAGGTGGACGCCCTGGTAAACGAGCGCCTGTCCGCGGTTGCGGACGCGCGCAAGGAACCGCCCGCCGGGCTGACGGAAGAACAGGGCACTGCGTTGCTGGAAGAAAAGCTGGCCCCGCTGGCGGCCTCCCTGCGCAGCGCCGCCGCCCGTCTGGACGCCCTGGAGCGTCGTCTGGACGAACTGGAGCCCCGTTTTAACGAGCGGGTGGAAAAGGCCGCCGCTGCTGCTGCGGCGCGCATCCTGCGCGAAGAGATCGCCCGCCTGCTGGCCGACGCCTGAGCCTGGGCGGCGTTAGGCCGCCCGGCGCTAGGCGCGGGCATCCTGCGCTGCGGCAGTTTCCTGCTGGCCATACTCCTTGAATTTTTTCCATACGGTCACACGGCTGATGCCCAGGGCGTCGGCCAAGGCCTTTTTGTTGCCGTTGTACCTCTGTAGTTCCGCTTCCAGGATATAGCGCTCCATTGCAGCCATGCTGCCCAAAGGCACCGTCAGGGAGCCGTCCGGCGCGGTCGTCTGCCGCTGTCGGGCGTGCTGCCACTGGCGGTGCCGGGTTATAATGCGCAGCAGCAGGTCTTCAAAAGGTTCCGAGCCGTCGTCCAGGGTAAAAATTCTGTCCAGCACATTTTCCAGTTCGCGCACGTTGCCCGGCCAGTTGTGCTGGTTTAGGGCTTCCAGCACGGCGGGGGGGAATTTTTTGGCCTTTTTCGCGATGTCGAAACGCCGCCGTTTGGCCGCAAAATGGGCAATGAGCAGTGGGATATTGTCCTTGCGTTCGCGCAGCGGGGGAATGTGCAGGGGCAGGATATTAAGACGGAAATAGAGGTCGCGCCGGAACAGGCCTTCGCTGGCCATACGGAACAGGTCCCGGTTGGAGGCGGCAATAATCCGCACGTCAATGTTGACTACCCTGTCGCCGCCTACCCGGAAAATTTCTTTTTCCTGCAGGGCGCGCAGCAGGCGCACCTGGTTGGCCTGGGTCATTTCGCTTATTTCATCCAGAAACAGCGTGCCTTTGTGGGCCATTTCAAACATGCCGGCCTTGCCGCCTTTGCGCGCGCCGGTAAAAGCGCCCTCGTCGTAGCCGAAAAGCTCGCTTTCCAGCAGTTGTTCGGGCAGGGCGGCGCAGTTGACGGCCACAAAGGGCCCCTTTTTTCTGTTGCTGCTGTTGTGGATGCTCTGAGCCAGCAGCTCTTTGCCCGTGCCCGATTCCCCTTCAATCAGGATAGAGGCGTCGCCTTTGGCAAAGCGTTTGGCCTCGGCGAGCATCTCCGTCATTTCGCCTTCGGCGCAGACAATGTCGCGGAACTGGTATTTGGCCACCAACCCTTTGTGCGCCAGCTGGATGCGCGCCTGCACTTCCGTCTTCTGGATTTTGGACAATTCCTGAAAGGTGATGATGGTTTCCTGGTGGTGGTCGCGCACCCGGATGGGCACGCGGTTCATCACATAGGATTTGCCGCTGCAGGAAACGAGCTTGTCCACGGTGTAGTCCCCGTCTTCAAGAAACATCCTGATTTCCGGGGGGGCGTCCGGGGCATTGATGTCTGTGCCCAGCACCTTTCTACCGGTGAGTTTGAGCATTTGTTTGGCGGGAAGGTTGCAGATAGTCACCGTGTTGTTGCTGCCCACGGAAAGGATGCCGCCGATGGAATAGTTGATGATGTTGTTCAGGCGGCGCGCCCGGGCTTTTTCCTTGATGTGCTGTTCGGTGATGTTGCGGGCGGCAAGCACCGCCTGCCGGATGTTCTCTCCACTGGAGCGCACCAGATAATAGGGCAGGCCGTATTCGTCAGCTTTCTGCACCACGCAGCCGCCAAACCCGATTACGCCCACGTCGTGGGTATAATTGCCCAGGTTTTCAATAATGGAATTGAATTCAGAGCTGCTTCTGTAAACGATCTGATGAAAAGAGCCCTTGCAGCTTAAGGAGGCGATGGCATCTATGTCTTTGCTTATGTCACTTTCATAGTTGATACACAGAACCTCCTTGTGCGCATTCCATGCCTCCTGCATTATTTCTATAATGTCTTTTGCCGTTATCTGTATGGAAACGACCGGTATTTTTACCATCCGCTGGATGGCCAGAGCCGTGCCGGCCTGGCTGATGATAACGTCGTATTTGTCTTGATTTTCCAGGGCATGGATATGGCCGTTATTATATATGCCGCCCTTATAAATATCCACAGTCACGCCGTACTGCTGCGCGTAATTGGTCACCATTTCGCCCAATTCGTCATAAATCGATACGCAGAGAATACGTGGCTGCGATGTTTTTTCCCACATGACCGTCCTCCCGGCTGCCCTCAGGGCAAGCCTGTCGTATAAAAAATTGTCGTCCGCGCGGCGCGCCCCGCACGGTGGGCATGTTGCACATGTTAAAAAATCAAATGAAGTTTGTATACAAAATAAACAACAAAGCGGAGAAGTGGCGCATCTGTTTTGAATAAAAATATTAATATACTTAAATTATTACTTTTTTATGACATGGCATGAATGCTGCTCAGATATGTTGACAAGTGACCTAACCCGGACGGAAGTCCCCTTTCCGACCCGCACAATGCCGTTGGCGGGCGATGGGGCAACGGCCCCGAGGCGGTATGTATTTCAGAAAGGCGACGGCCTTTTGTGTTTGTGGCAGGCGCGTGGGGGCTCGGTCCTCCCGGCCATTCTTTTACCCTTCTGCGTCAAGAGGAAAATATGCTGACAAAAGAAGATGTTCGCGCTCGTATAGCCTCCATTGTAGGGGAGCAGAATATGCTCACCAAACAGGAAGATCTGGTCTGTTACACCTACAACGCCGGCGGCGCGGCCCCCTCGCCGCACCTGCCCATCCTGGTGGCCCTGCCTGGCACGGCGGAAGAAGTGGCGCAGATGGCGGCCTTCTGCAACGCCAACAAAATCAGCATCGTGCCCCGTTCCCAGGGCAGCGGGCTGAGCGTCAACGCCATTCCCGAAAGCGACTATTCCATCATTATTTCCATGCAGCGGATGAATTCTATCGTCATCGATCCGGAAACGCTCACGGCCGAAGTGGGCCCCGGCGCCATCACCGCTGACATCAAGAAGGCGGCTGCGGAACACGGCCTTATGTACCCTCCGGACCCGGCCAGTTTCACGTTTTCCTCCATCGGCGGCAACGTGGGCACCGACGCGGGTGGGCTGCAGTGCGTCAAGTACGGCACCACCAAAGGCTATGTTTCGGGGATGCAGGTGGTGCTGGCCTCAGGCGACATCATCCGCTGCGGCGGGAAGTGCATTAAGGACGTGACCGGCTACAACCTCACCCAGCTTTTTACCGGTAGCGAGGGCACGTTGGGCATCATTACCGAAATCACCCTCAAGCTTATTCCTCTGCCTCAGGCCAAACGAGCTATCCGCGTGGCGTTTAAGGAGATTGAAAACGCGGCCAAGGCTGTTTCGGCCATTATGACCAGCGGTGTGGTGCCCTCCATCATGGAATTTCAGGAGCAGACCCTGATCCGCGCTGTGGAGGACTATACCCACGCCGGCCTGCCGGTGGACGCTGGCGCCATGCTGCTGATTGAGGTGGACGGCGACCCCTCCACCCTCAAGCCGCAGGCCGACGTCATCCGCCGGGTGTGTGAACAGCTGGGCATGGTGGACTTTCATGTGGCGGAAACTCCCGAAGAGGCTGAACAGCTGTGGAAGGCCCGCCGTTCCGGCTTGCCCGCCCTGGCCCGCGTGGCCAAAGGCCGCTTGGGCGGCGACCCGGCCGTGCCCATCAACAAGCTGGCCCAGGCCGTGCACACCCTGTTCGAGGTGGGGAAAAAGTACGGCATCAAGGTGAGCTGTCAGGGCCATGCCGGCGACGGCAACATTCATCCGCACTTCTTCTTCAACAGTGATGAAGAAAAGAAAACTGCGGCCAAGGCCCGCTCCGAATTCCATTACGAAATTATCAAGATGGGCGGCACCGTTTCGGCCGAACACGGCGTGGGGCGCGAAAAGGCTCCCTATATCGTCAAGCAACTGGGCGAAGCCCAGGTGGGGGCCATGCGGGCCATCAAAAAGGCTCTGGACCCCAACAATATCCTGAATCCGGGCTGCATCTTCGGAGGCGAAGCATGAGCAAGACCCTGGAAGAACTGAAGGCCGCCGCCCTTAAGTGCACCCGCTGCGGGCAGTGCCTGACCATTTGCCCCGTTTACGGCAAAACCTTTGAAGAAGGCACTTCGTCGCGCGGCAAACTGTTTCTGTTGCGCTCGCTGGCCGACGGTACGGTGGAGCCCAGTGCGGAGCTTATGGACCTGGCGGCGCGCTGCACCCTGTGCATGCGCTGCAAGGCCATCTGCCCATCGGGCGTCAACACCACCGACCTCATCATGGCCTTGCGCCACTATATGAAAGAGCAGGGGCGCCTGCCGGCCGCCAAAAAGCTTGCCTTTAAGGCCATCACCAAGGGGCGGCTGTTTGATATGGTCATGTCCCACGGCAAGGGCATGCAGTCCCTGCTTTTCAAACGCAGCGAAAACGGGCGGGGCAAGGTTTCACGAATGCCCATTCCCGTGGCTGGCCTGAACAAGAGACGTATCCTGCCGGAATTTGCCGAAAAGCCCTTGCGCAAGCTCGTGCCCGCTGTCAGTCACCCCCACGGGGAGGTGAGGGCCAGCGTGGCCTTTTTCCCCGGCTGCATGCTCAACTATGTGTATGTAGATGCGGGCCTCGCCCTCATCAACGTGCTGCTGGCCAATGGCGTGAAAGTGCACCTGCTGGACAAACTGCAGTGTTGCGGCACGCCGCTGTTTTCGTCCGGCGATTTTGAAGGGGCGGCCATGTTGGCCGAAAACAACGTCCGGCGGCTTGCCGGGGGCGGCTTTGACGCTGTGATCACCGGCTGCGCCACCTGCGGCTCGGCTCTGAAGAAAGAATACGGGGCGGTGCTGGAAGGCAGCCCAGCTCTGGCTGTCTGGGAAGGCATGAAGGACAAGGTCTACGACATTTCTGACTTCCTGTTGCGCCTGGGGCCTGCCGAATATGCGCGAGAACTGCCCTGGAAGGTGACCTACCATGATGCCTGCCATTTGGTGCGGGGCATGGGCGTGGCCTCGCAGCCGCGGGACCTGATCCGGGCCATTCCCGGCGTGAAGCTGATGGAAATGCAGCGTCCCGCCGTCTGTTGTGGCTGCGCGGGCACATTCAGCGCCACGCACTACGCCCTGTCGCAAAAAATCCTTGCCGACAAGACCAGCGATATTCTGTCCACCGGTGCGGATGTGGTGGCCACGGGCTGCTCCGCTTGTAAGATGCAGATTATCGATGGGCTGAGCCAGCGGGGATCCCGCATGCGCGTGCTGCACACGGTGGAACTGCTGGCCAGGGCCTACGGGGTGTAAAGGGTGCGCCCGACCAGCCGCACCCCGCCTGCGTTGCGCCCTTCCCGCAGGACAGACTCTCGGCCCATGGGGAGGGCGCTTCTGATAGTTAATTTTATTGAAATAAATGTTTAATAAAAAAACATTAATGGCAAAAAATTTTGGTGAGGAGCGCTAGATAGCAAGGTATCTAGCCGAAAATGCGTAATGAACGTATTTTGGCACATATATTGCTCATTTCATAAACATGTTTGTTTAGTATTCCAACAGACGCGGGGAGCCCCACGGGTTCCCCCCGGGCCGCGCCGGCCCGCCACCCCAGGAAATAAGGAAAAGGAAGTCGATGAAAAAACAGTGTAAGCTCGTGCAAGGCAATGCGGCCATAGCACAGGGGGCTTTCTACGCCGGTGCGCGATACTATGCCGGCTACCCCATCACGCCGTCGTCGGAAATAGCGGAAATAGCGTCGCGAGAGCTGCCGCGCCTGGGCGGCGTCTTTATGCAGATGGAAGACGAGCTGGCCAGCATGGGCGCCATCGTGGGCGCCTCGCTGACGGGCGCCAAGGCCTTTACGGCCACCAGCGGCCCCGGCTTTTCGCTTATGCAGGAAAACCTGGGCATGGCCACGGTGGGCGAGGTGCCCGTGGTGGTGGTCAACGTGCAGCGTTCCGGCCCTTCCACGGGCTTAGCCACCAAGCCCGCCCAGTCCGACATCATGCAGTTGCGCTGGGGCCGTCATGGCGATCAGGAAATCATCGCCCTTGCCCCAAGCTCAGTGCAGGAATGCTTTGAGCTGACGGTCAAGGCTTTCAACCTTTCTGAAAAATACCGCGTGCCCGTCATCATGGCGCCGGAAGAAGTGGCCGCGCACATGCGCGAAAACCTGACCATTCCCGAACCGGGCGAGCTTGAGGTCATTGAGCGTACGGCTCCTGCCTGCGCGCCTGAAGAATATAAGCCCTTCTGCTTTGACGAGGGAGCCGTGGCCCCGCTCGCCAGTTACGGCAGCCGGTATGTCTTTCATGTGACCAGCTCCATGCACGGCGAAAACGGCTACAGCTGCAATACGCCGGAAAATGCGGCCCGGCGTGTGGCCCAGCTGCACACCAAGCTGGCCAGGGGGCGCAAGGATATTGTCATGACCCGCTATTTCGGGCCTGAAGACTGTGCAACCCTCATCGTTACCTCCGGCGTGGTCACCCGCGCTGCCCGTAGCGCTGCCCGTGCGGCCAATGCCGCTGGCGACAAGGTGGGGGTGCTGCAGCTGCAGACCCTTTGGCCCTTTGCCGATGCGGAAGTGCGCGAGGCTGCCCACAAGGCTGGCCGTGTTGTGGTGGCTGAAATGAACTATGCCGGGCAGCTGGCTGGCGAAGTGAAGAAGTGTGTGCCGGACCCGTCGCTGGTAGTGGGCGTCAACACGTACAACGGTGGCATCATGACCCCGTCCCAGATCGCGGCGGCGTTGCTGTAAAGGAGAACCAGACATGGCACAAGCTATTTCACGCTCACTGCTCAACAGGTCCGCGCTGCCTCTCATGTGGTGCGCCGGTTGCGGCAACGGCATCGTCCTCAACGCCCTGCTGTGCGCCCTGGACGACCTGGATCTGAAAAAAGAAGACGTGCTCGTGGTGACGGGTATTGGCTGCTGGGGCAAGGCGGACGACTATATCCTGGCCAACGCTCTGCACGTGACGCACGGCCGCGCGCTGACCTTTGCCACCGGGGCCAAGGCGGCGAACCCCAAGCTCAATGTCATCGTGCTGATGGGCGACGGCGACGGCACCACCATTGGCGGCAACCACCTTATCCATTCCGCCCGCCGCAACATGGACCTAACGGCCATCATCGTCAACAACCTTAACTATGGCATGACGGGCGGGCAGTATTCGGCCACCACGCCCAACGGGGCCATTACCAGCACCTCTGTGGGCGGCAACCCCGAACGCGGCTTTGACGTGTGCGATTTGGTGCGCGCTGCCGGGGCCAACTATGTGGCGCGCGAGTCCGTGACCAGCGGTATGCGTCTGAGAAACCGCATCGTCGCCGGCATCCAGAAAAAGGGCTTTTCCCTCATTGAGGCCATGAGCCCCTGTTCCACTCTGTTTGGTCCGCGGAACAAAATGCGCAACCCCGTGGACATGTTGCGTAATCTTAAAGAAAAGGCCGTTTCTCAGGCCAAGTTTGACGCCATAGAGAATGCGGCCGAGCAAGGGTATTTCGTTACCGGCGTCATTGCCGACAAAGACGTGCCTGATTTTAACACGAGCTACGAGGGTGAGCGCGCGGCCATCCTGGCCGCCAAGGGAGGTAAGTAGCATGGCCCATCATGAAGTTCTTATGGCCGGCACGGGCGGGCAGGGGCTTGTGTTTTCCGCCTCTTTTCTGGCTGAGGCCGCCATTCTGGACGGAAAAAACGTGGTCCAGACCCAGTCTTACGGCATCTCGCAGCGTGGCGGCTTCATCAGTGCTGAAGTGCTGCTGGACGATGAAGAAATTCTGTTCCAGCAGGTGGTCAGGCCCGACATCATCATTGCCCTAAATGATGTAGTGGGCACGCGCTACGACGCGGCCCAAGGGCCTGTGGTTTATGACTGCTCGCTCATGAAGCCCCGCACCATGAAAAACTGGATAGGCGTCCCCATGTCGCAGATCGCGCACGAGCTGGGCGCGCCCAAATCCGCCAACCTGGCTGGCCTTGGCGCGGCCATGGTCATCAGCGGTGCCCTTCCGGTGCAGACCTTGCTCACCATTGCGGCGCACAAGGGCAAGCCGGAGGTGGCCAAACTGAATGTGGAAGTGATCAGACGGGGCGCGGCCGCTGCCGAATCCGCGCAGGGGGGCAACTGATGAGTGCGGAAAAGAAGAGCTTCAATGTCCGCGTGGACGATGTCCTGTGCAAAGGCTGCGGCTATTGCCGGGAGTTGTGCCCCAAGGGGGTGTATGCTCTGGGACAGGAATATAATGCGGCCGGTTATACGTTTATGACCGTGGCGGCCATGGACAACTGCATCGGCTGCCGCACCTGCATGATGGTCTGTCCCGACTTTGCCATCGAGGTTTCCGAGCGTTAAGCGCGGTTTGCCCCCAAGGGGCGGACAACCCCAACTCTTCTAGACGATTCTGGAAAGATTGTATGGTATATAAAACGTTTGTGGAACTTGAATCCGCAGTTATGGGCAAGGCCCACAAGTGCCGAGTGGCCGTGGTGGAAGCTGCGGACGCCCATGTGCTGGAAGCCGTGCGACATGCGGTGGACGTGGGGCTGGTGGAGCCGCTGCTGTTCGGCAATCCCGCCGCCATAGAGGGAAAAATGCGTCAGGTGGGCCTTTCCCCGGACGCCTGCCCCGTCATTGCCGCTACAGATCCGCTGGATGCGGCCACCAGGGCCGGTCTGGCCGTCAAGGGCGGCCGTGCGGATTTCATCCTTAAGGGGCTGATCCAGACGGGCGTGCTGCTCAAAGGCCTTTTTAAGGAAGAAACGGGCTTTCGCACCGGGCGGCTTATTTCGCACATGAACCTTGTGCAGGCGCCCGCCTACCCCAAGCTGCTGGCTCTGTGCGATGCGGCCATCAACATCGCGCCCACGCTGGAGCAGAAGCGAGATATCCTGCAGAACGCCGTGGACGCTCTGGCCCGCATGGGCATCGACAACCCCAAGGTGGCCGTGTTGGCCGCTGCGGAAACCGTTAACGAAAAAATGCCCGCCAGCGTGGACGCGGCTCGGCTGAAAGAAATGCAGCAGCAGGGCAGCATCACGGGCTGCATTGTGGAAGGCCCCATTTCCTTTGACTTGGCCATTTGCCCTGAGGCCGCGCAAACCAAGGGTTTCCACAGCCCCGTGGCCGGCGTGGCTGATCTGCTTGTCTGTCCGGACATTGTGGCGGCTAACGTGCTGATCAAGTGTCTGCGCCACATGGCCAACGCCCTCACCGCCGGCATAGTGGTGGGCGGACGGGTGCCGGTGGTGCTGAATTCGCGCGCTGCCAGCGCCGAGGACAAGTTTAGGACCATGGTTCTGGCCGCGGCCGCGGCACGCTGATCCAGATGCTAGGCGCGGCGTCCGGCCCGGCTGATGCCTTTCAGTCCGGACGCCGCATTCCTCCACTGCGCCGTCGTACAGGCGGCGCACGCCTGGGGCACGGCTGCCGCGCCCCAGGCGCGCTACCACAACTTGCATAAGGACACCCCATGGCGGACACCAAGTACACCATTCTTGCCATTAATCCCGGTTCCACCTCCACGCGCATTGCCGTTTACGAAAACCAGACCCTGCTGTTCCAGAAAAAGGTGGACCACCCGGCGGCATCGTTGCGTGTCTTCAGCAGCAACGTGGCGCAGTTCCCCATCCGTCTTGAAGCCATCAAGGCGGCTTTGGCGGCGGAGCAGTTCGACCTGCGGCGGCTTGCTGCCGTGGCGGGGCGCGGCGGAAAACTCCCCCCACTGGAACAGGGCGCTTATCTGGTCAACGACGATATGCTCACCTTTCTGCGCGACCACCCCATTGATGATCACGCTTCCAACCTGGGAGCGCTGCTGGCGCAGGAGATCGCCCAGCCCCTCGGCATCCCGGCCTACATTTACGACGCCGTAGTCATGGACCAGATGGAAGACATTGCCAAGCTTTCCGGCCTGCCAGAAATCCGCCGCAAGGCTTCCTGCCATGCCCTGAATATGCGGGCTATGGCTATCAAGGCCGCACAGGCCAAGGGCTGGCGTCTGGAGGAGAAGAACATCATCGTCTGTCATATGGGCGCGGGCATCAGCGCCACGGTCATCCACGGAGGCCGGATGGTGGACGTGATCACGGACGAAGAGGGCCCCTATTCTCCTGAACGGTCCGGGGGCCTGCCCAACCGACAGCTTATCGACCTGTGCTTTTCCGGCGGGTTCGACCGCCTGTCGGCCACCAAAAGGACGCGGGGTCAGGGCGGGCTTATGGCTTACCTGGGCACCAACAACGCCCTGGAGGTGGAAGACCGCATTGCCGCCGGGGACGCCGAGGCCCGCCTGGTTTACGACGGGCTGACTTACCAGGTGGCCAAAAACGTGGCCTCGCTGGGGGCCGTGGTCAGCGGTGCAGTGGATCTGGTGGTGCTGACCGGAGCCCTGGCCCACTCCTCGTATATTATTGACCGCGTAGCACCCCGTGTGGCCTTTCTTGGCGAAGTGCAGGTGCTGCCCGGCGAGAATGAGCTTGAGGCTTTGGCCTACGGCATCCTGCGCGTCCTGCGCAAGGACGAGGGCTTCCATATCTTTCACGATCCCCAGGCTTGCTAGGCGTTGCCCGCGGGTTCCACGACCCTTTGCCGTGCGGGGCCGCGGCTGCCGCGCACGCCGCTTTCTCTGCGGCCGGGCTTGTGGCGGGCGGCAAGTTCCCGGTAGTCCCTACCTCCCGGGGCGGGCGCCGGAGTTTTACGCGATTCACTCCGGCGCCCACTGCCTTCCTTGGTCTAGTGGATAACGAAATAAACCTGCAGGTAAATATTGTTAACAAAATAAGCGCTGGCAGTGGGTAAAATAAGGATAGATACTCACAGCATGCTAACATAATTGGACATATGCTATATGGCACAATGCTTGCTTTTGCCTGGTATCCCAAGCTGCAAAGGCCTTTGCGGCGCTGTTCCGACAGGCAACGGCAATGATTAAATTGTTTAGTTATATTAAATTATTGGCTATTGCGCGTACGGCGGAAGCCTGCGCCAGGAACTGCGGCGTTGCAGCGTAATGCCGGCAAGATGACAAGGAGGTAAAGCAGGCATGCTTTAGGGCCGCGCGGCCGGTGGAAGGCGCGCGCAGGACGCCCGTTTCAATCTGACTAACCGTCGTTACCGGGGGCCGTCGTGACGGTCCCATCCCCCGCCGGCACCATGCTGTGGGGCGAATTGCTCACGTAAAGGAACTGTTATGGCAGACACGGCTGTGAACTCGAAGGGGAACCTTGCCCAAAAAATACGTTTGGGTGGAGCTATTCTTTCTATCTTTCTCGGCATCTGGGTAGCCATGATGCCGCCGCCCCCGGGGCTTGATTCCAAGACTATGGTGGCTTTGGGTATTACGGTGTGGGCTGTGGGCTGGTGGATAACCGAAATCGTGCCCGAATTCGTCACCGGCCTCATGATGTGCATC
Organism: Desulfovibrio legallii; assembly: GCF_004309735.1. Taxonomy (NCBI): domain Bacteria; kingdom Pseudomonadati; phylum Thermodesulfobacteriota; class Desulfovibrionia; order Desulfovibrionales; family Desulfovibrionaceae; genus Desulfovibrio; species Desulfovibrio legallii. The sequence continues at coordinate 295,760 of NZ_SIXC01000002.1, read as the reverse complement.
TTTTGGGCCGCGCTCAAGTGCGTGCCCTTTAAAACCGCCTTTTCCACTTTTTCCACATCCGGCTGGTGGATTATGGTGGGCGCTTTCGCCCTGGGATCCGTGGCGGGCAAAACCGGCCTGCTCAAGCGCATTTCCCTGTGGGTGCTCAAGCTTTTCCCCGCCAGCTACACCGGCCAGGTCTGGGGCCTTCTGGGCTCCGGCACAATTATTTCTCCGCTGATTCCCAGCATGAACGCCAAGGCCACGCTTTCTACTCCCATTGCCATGAGCATCAGCGACGAGTTGGGCATTGAGCGCAAGTCCCGTGCGGCCAACGGGCTTTTCGGCGCGTGTTACGTGGGCTTCATCATTATGGGGCACATGTTCATGAGCGGTTCTTTCAGCCACTATGTGCTGGTGGGCATGCTGCCGGAAGGCTATCGGGATGTCACCTGGCTGCAGTGGCTGTTGTGGTCGCTGCCCTGGGGCGTGTGTGTGTTCGTGGGGCTGGGTCTGTTTCTTGTTTTTGCCTACCGGCCTGACAAAAAAGTGATGCTGCCGCCCGGTTACAGTTCGGAACAGCTGGCCAAGCTCGGCCCCATGAGCCGGGACGAGAAAATCTGCCTGCTGGTGCTCATTGGCACCCTGCTGATGTGGATGACCGAAAAGCTGCACAGGATTTCCGCCGGTGAAGTGGCGATCATGGCCATGTGTCTGCTCCTGGTGCTCAAGGTTATGGACAAGAACGACTTCAAGACGCGCATTGACTGGACGTCCGTGGTCTTTGTGGGCAGCATCCTGAACATGGCCGCTGTTATCCAGTCTCTGAAAGTGGACCGTTGGCTGGGGTCCGAGCTGCAGCCCATTCTGGTCAACGTGGTGTCCGAGCCGGCGCTGCTCATCATCACTCTGGTGGTGGCCGCATCGGTCATCAAGCTCATCATTGTTTCGCTTACCTCCGCCGCAGCCATTTTCGTGCTGGTGCTGCCGCCTTTGATGATCGCCAACGGCATCAACCCTTGGATAGCCTGCATGGTCACCTTTGCCGGCAGCAACATCTGGTACCTGAGCTATATGAACTCCATCTATCTCTGCGCGCATTTTGGCACGCAGGGGCAACTGGCCAAGCACAGCTCTATGGTCAAACTTTCCGCCGCCTATTCGGTCATCTGCACCTTGGGTTTCCTGGTCAGCATTCCCTACTGGCGTATGCTTGGCCTGATAAAATAGCCGCCCAGCGCAGGATGTCGCTTGCGGTCTGAACCAGTTGTAACCCGCGGGCGGGGTCTTCCCCGTCCGCGGGTTTTGCGTCAAGGTCCGGCCTAGCGCAAGGCCGCGTGTCTTTGTTGCGCGGGCCGTGTCCGCCCGCGGCCTTGCCAAGGCCGGGCGGAACGCATATGCTCTTGCGCGTTCTGGTGAATTTTTTTCGCGCAAGAGCATTTTTTTGTATAAAAGGGCGGGGGCCTGCGTTTCCGTTCTTTTACCCGTCCAGGCAACGCCCGTTGTGGGTCTTGGCCATTCCCCGGAGGACGGGGTTTTTTCCGGCGCGCCCCGTGGGGCCGTAAGCCGAGGTGGTATGGACAAGGATCGCAAGGAAGCCCTGCAGGTGGCCAAGGAACTGACCGCCAAGTTTATTGAAACGCGCACCGTTTCGCCCGGCAATTTCGCCGAGGTCTTTCCGGCGGTCTACAAGGTAGTCTGCACCGCCATTGGCGTGGACCCCGGCCTGGACAACGGCGGGAAGCGGGTGTGAGCGGCGCGCCTTCCACTACGCCGCGCGGGGCCGACCCGCGCGCGGCCTCTCCGGGCACAGGGCACGACGCGGCTGTGGCCGGCATGTTCGGCCGCATCGTGCCCTTCTACGACCTGCTTAACCGGGTGCTCAGCCTGGGGCTGGACGTCTACTGGCGGCGCGTACTGGCGCGCAACGTGCGCCTGGGGCAGACGGGCCTGGTGCTGGACCTTGCCGCCGGCACTCTGGACGTGGCCTTGGCCGTGCGCCGCCGCTACCCCGGCGCGTGCGTGCCCGCCATGGATTTCTGTCCGCCCATGCTGGTGCGGGGCCGCCGCAAGCTGCGCGGGGCCGACGCCCGCAACATTCTGCCCGTGGCCGCCGACGCCAAGCGTCTGCCCTTGCCGGACGCCTGCGTGGATTGCGTGACCATGGCCTTCGGCATCCGCAACATCCTGCCGCGCGAGCGGGCCTTTGCCGAAATGCTGCGCGTGCTCCGGCCCGGCGGCCGGGCTTGTATTCTGGAGTTCGGTTCCGGGCGGGAACGCATCTGGGGCGGGCTGTATAATCTTTACCTCAACCGCGCGCTGCCACTGGTAGGACGGATTTTTTCCAAGGATCCCGCCGCCTATGAGTACCTGGCCGCCACCATCCGGCAGTTTCCGCCGGCGGCGGCCCTGGAGCGGGAAATGCGCGATGCGGGCTTTGCCCGCGCCTGGCACGAAAAGCTCACCTCGGGCATTGTCTGCCTGCACGTGGGCGAAAAAGGGCGTTAACGGGCAAGGCTCGTCAGCAGCAGGCCCACGGCCACGGCAGTCAGGCCCACGGCGCGCAGCCGTCCTTCGGGCTGGGCCAGCAGCTCGCGCAGGGCGCGGCGCATGCCGCGGGGAAAGAGCGCCCAGCAAAGCCCTTCCAGCACAACGGCCAGGCCCAGGGCGCGCAAAAAAAGATCAAAATCAAACCGCATGCTTTGGTGGTTACGGAAAAGCGCGGTTTTGTAAAGGACCACAACTATGGTGACATTTGAGGATCTTTGCGCCGGCAAGGGCACCCTGGCCGTGGTGGGCCTGGGCTATGTGGGGTTGCCGCTGGCCGTGGCCTTTTCACGCCACATGCCTGTTCTGGGCTTTGACTGCAGCGCCCGGCGCATTGCCGAGCTCAAGGCCGGCAGCGACCACACCCGCGAGGTGGACCACGACCGTCTGGCCGCCGCCAGGGTGCGCTATTCCGACAACCCCGCGGACCTGCGGCAGGCCGACGTGGTGGTGGTGGCCGTGCCCACGCCTATTGACCACCACCGTTCGCCGGACCTGACCCCCGTGGTGGGGGCCAGCACCACTGTGGGGCAGAATCTGCGCCCCGGCTGCGTGGTGGTCTACGAATCCACGGTCTATCCCGGTCTGACCGAAGAAATCTGCGTGCCCATTCTGGAGCGGGAATCCGGCCTCAAGCTGGGGCGGGACTTTACCGTGGGCTACTCGCCGGAGCGCATCAACCCCGGCGATAAGGTCCATACCGTGGAAACCATCGTCAAGATTGTTTCCGGCTCGGACAAGGCTACCGCCGACCTGCTGGAGAGGCTCTACGGTTCCGTAGTGCGGGCGGGCACCCACCGCGCCTCCAGCATCAAGGTGGCCGAGGCCGCCAAGGTCATTGAAAACACCCAGCGCGACCTCAACATCGCCCTTATGAACGAACTGGCCATTATTTTCGGCCGCATGGGCATCGATACCCAGGAAGTGCTGGAGGCCGCCGGCAGCAAATGGAACTTTCTGCCCTTCCGGCCCGGTCTGGTGGGCGGGCACTGCATTGGCGTGGACCCCTATTACCTCACCTACAAGGCCGAAGAACTGGGCTTTCACCCCGAAGTCATCTTGGCCGGTCGCCGCATCAACGACAACATGGGCAAGTATGTGGCGGAATGCGTCGTCAAGCGTCTCATCAAGAGCGGCCGGGTCATCAGTGGCGCGCGCGTGGGCATTTTGGGCTTCACCTTCAAGGAGAATGTCCCCGACCTGCGCAACACCCGCGTGGTGGACGTGGTGCGTGAGCTGGAGGACTACGGCGTCACCGTGCTGGTGAGCGATGCCGAGGCCGATCCGGAAGAAGCCCTGCGCGAATACGGCCAGACCCTGCTGCCGCAGGAGGATCTGCACGACCTGGACGGCCTCATCTTGGCCGTAAGCCATAAGGCTTATGCCGGGCTGACCCCTGCTGCCGTGAAAGCGCTCTTCGCCGCGCCGGACAATGCCGTGGTCTTGGACGTGAAGTCCTTTTTCGACGTGGCCGCCATGCGCGCCGCAGGCATAGACTACTGGAGGCTGTAGCCGCGTGACCCTGCTGCTCTGCGCCGCCACGGCCCGCGAATTGGCGGGCCTTGCGCCGGGCTTTGCGCCGCCGGGGCTGCCGCCCCTGGCCGTCGCGCCGGGGGGGGCCACGGACGACCCCTGGCCGGAAATGCGCCTCTGGCCCCTGCCCTTGCGGCGGGGCCGCGCCTTGTGCTGCCTGACGGGCGTGGGGCCGCTCAACGCGGCCTTGGCTCTGGGGCTGGCCCTGGAGCGGGCGCGGGCGGAAGGCACGCCCGTGAGCGTTGTGTGTAACGCTGGTCTGGCCGGGGCCTTCAGCCTGGAGGATCGGCCCCTGCGTTCGCTCTGTCTGGTGCGTGAAGAAATCTGGCCAGAATACGGCCTCAACGATGGGCGCTCTGTGGTGGCCGGGGCCTTCGGTTTTCCCCTCTGGCAGCCGCCCGGCGGCGCGCCCGTGCGCGACCGTCTGCCCCTGGCCGGGGCGGACGTCCTGGGCGCAGGCGCGGCGGCGCTGCCTGCAGTCCGGTCGCTCACCGTGGCCGGAGTGACGGCCAGCCGTGAGCGGGCGGAGCAGCTGTGCCGGAGCTATGGCGCGGACCTGGAAAATATGGAAGGCTTTGCCGTGGCCTATGCCTGTGCCCGGGCCGGACTGCCCTGCGTGGAGGCGCGCTGCGTGTCCAACAAGGTGGGCCCGCGCGCCAGGGACGAAAAAGACTTTGCGGGAGCTTTGCACGCCCTGGCCGGGGTGCTGCCCGCCCTCAACTGCAACTGAGTAGCGTCATGATCCAACTGAAAGCGCGCCTGGCCCTGGAGTTGCCCGCCGTCAACCGGGCCCTGGAGCGGGCGACGGCAAGCCTGCCCGCCTCCGTGCGGCCCGTGGCCCAGCATATTTTTCAGGCTGGGGGCAAGCGCCTGCGGCCCCTGCTCACCGTGCTTATGGCGCGGCTTCTTGGCTGTGGGCGGGAAGACATCCACGACCTGGCCGTGACGCTGGAGATGCTCCACGCCGCCACCCTGCTGCACGATGACGTGCTGGACAATGCCGTGAGCCGTCGGGGGCAGCCTGCTGCGCACACGGTGTATACTGTGGGCACGGTCATTCTGGCCGGAGACGCGCTGCTGGCCGGGGCCAACGCGCTGGTGGCGGGCTTTGGCGACACGCGTCTGACGCGCTGCTTTTCCGAGGCCACCAGCCGTACGGCTGCGGGTGAAATTCTGGAAATCGAGGCCCAGGGCCGGGTGGACGTGAGTGCCGCGGCCTATGAAGAAATCATCCGGGGCAAGACGGCCTGGCTTATCCGCGCGGCCTGTGAGCTGGGGGCCCTGGCCGCCGGGGTCGCAGATCCTTTGGTGGCCGCGGCCGCGGCCTACGGCGAAAATCTGGGCATGGCCTTTCAGATGGTAGACGACGCCCTGGACTTTGCGCCGGAAAGCGTCACGGGCAAACCCACGGGCGGCGATGTGCGCGAAGGCAAGCTGACCCCGCCTTTGCGCCTTTACCGCGAGAGCCTTGCGGAGGCGGAACGCGCCGCCTTTGACGCGGCCTTCTGCGCTGGACTCATGACCGCGCAGGACGCCGCCGCCATTGCCGCGCGTATCCGCGAGGCGGGCTTTGACGCCCAGGTGCGCCGTCAGGCCGAAGGCTTTCTGGACGTGGCCCGTGAGGCCGTGCACGGCCTGCCCGAAAGGCCGGAGCGCCGTTTTCTGCTCCAGATGGCCGATTACGTGCGGGACAGGAAAAAGTAGTTCGTCAGGGGGCGGGGACGGCAGCACGCTGCCTCCGGGCCCACGTTTGCCCTTCCCCTTCGGGTTTGAACCGGAGAGGGAAGAGCCCCCGCAAAAAGGGAATATTCACAAGGAAGCGTGTCATGCTCTACAGGGTGGAAACCGGCCCCCACGCCGGAATGGACGATACGCAGGGGCGTAAGACGGCCCTGCGGCTGCGCAAGGATCTCGACCTGACCGTGGCCGCCGTGCGGCAGACCAAGGTCTTTACCGTGGACGGTCTGGACGCGCCCCAGGTGCAGCGCCTGCTGGACGAAGGCGTCTGGCACGACCCCATTCTGCAGCAGGCGGCGCTTACCCCGCTGCCTTTGGCGCAGCCCGCGCAGTGGTTCGTGGAAGTGGGCTTTCGCCCCGGCGTCACGGACAACGAAGCCCGCACGGCGCGGGACACGGCCGCTCTGGTGCTGGGTCTGCCGCGAGAAGGCCTGCGCGTCTATACCTCGGTGCAGTACCGCATCAGCGAGGACCCCGCCGCGCCCCTGCGCCGCGAACAGGTGGACGCCCTGGCCCGCGATCTGCTCTGCAATACCCTGATCCAGCGCTATCGCGTCAAAAGCGCGCAGGAATGGCAGGCGGCCCCCGGCTTTGAGCCTCAGGCCGCCAAGGTTACGGGCGCGGCCGACGCCACGGTGGAAACCGTGGCCCTCTCCGCTATGGACGACGCGGCCCTGCAACGGGCCAGCCGGGAAAACACCTGGGCACTTAATCTTACGGAGCTGCACCGCATCCGTGCGCACTTCACCGGGCTGGAGGAAGCCGCCCGGCGCGCCGCCCTGCAGCTGCCCGCCGACCCTACGGACGTGGAAATGGAAGTGCTGGCCCAGACCTGGTCCGAGCATTGTAAACACAAGATTTTCGCCGCGCGTATCGACTATACGGACGCGGATACGGGCCGCCGCGAGGTGGTGGACAACCTCTACAAAACCTGCATCCGCGACGCCACGGCCATCCTGCGGGAGCGCATGGGCGAGAAGGACTATTGCAAGTCCGTGTTCAAGGACAATGCAGGCGTCATTGCGTTTATCAACGGCTACGACGCCTGCATCAAGGTAGAGACGCACAACAGCCCCTCGGCCCTGGACCCCTACGGCGGGGCGCTTACGGGCATTGTGGGCGTGAACCGCGACCCCATGGGCACGGGCATGGGTGCGGAATTGGTCTGCAATACGGATGTGTTCTGCTTTGCCTCGCCCTTTTATGACCAGCCCCTGCCCCCGCGCCTGCTGCACCCCCGCCGCGTGCTGGAAGGCGTGCGCGAAGGCGTGGAGCACGGCGGCAACAAGTCCGGCATTCCCACGGTCAACGGCTCTCTGGTCTTTGACCAGCGCTTTCTGGGCAAGCCCCTGGTCTTTTGCGGCACCGTGGGGCTGCTGCCTGCAGAAATCAACGGCCGCGCCGGCTGGTACAAGAAGGCCGAGCCGGGCGACGTCATTGTCATGACTGGCGGCCGCATCGGCAAGGACGGCATCCACGGGGCCACCTTTTCCTCCGAAGAGCTGCACGAAGGCTCCCCGGCCACGGCCGTGCAGATCGGCGACCCTATTACGCAACGCAAGATGTATGACTTTATTCTGCGCGCGCGGGATATGGGTCTGTACCACGCCATTACGGACAACGGCGCGGGCGGCCTCTCTTCCTCCGTGGGCGAAATGGCCGAAGATACGGGCGGCTGCGTGCTGGACATCGCCAAGGCCCCCCTCAAGTACGACGGCCTGCGGCCCTGGGAGATCCTGCTCTCCGAGGCGCAGGAGCGTATGACCCTGGCCGTGCCCCCGAACAAACTGGAGCAGTTTCTGGAGCTGGCTGCCCGTATGGACGTGGAGGCCACGGCCCTGGGCTATTTTACGGAATCCGGCTGCTTTGAAGTGCGCTACGGCGAACGCGTGGTGGCCTCGCTGGATATGGACTTCATGCACAACGGCGTGCCCCAGCTGCACCTGGAAGCCCAGTGGAGCGCGCCCGAAGTGCGGGACATCCGTGTGGACGTGGCGCAGGTGGAGCAGGGGGCCTTTTTGCAGCGCATGCTGGGCAGGTTGAACATCTGCTCCAAGGAATACATTGTCCGCCAGTATGACCATGAGGTGCGCGGTGGCAGCGTGGTCAAGCCCATGGTGGGCGTCAAGCGCGATGGTCCGTCAGACGCGGGCGTGCTGCGGCCCCTGCTGGAATCGGACGCCGGTCTGGTAGTTTCGCACGGCATCTGCCCCAAGTTCAGCGACTACGACGCCTACTGGATGATGGCCAATGCCATGGACGAAGCCATCCGCAACGCCGTGGCTGTGGGCGCCAACCCCGACGCCCTGGCCGGGGTGGACAACTTCTGTTGGTGCGACCCGGTGGTAAGCCCGTCCAACCCCGATGGCCGCTACAAGCTGGCCCAGCTGGTGCGGGCCTGCCGTGCCCTGCGGCAGTTCTCCCTGGCCTTCGGCGTGCCCTGCATTTCCGGCAAGGATTCCATGAAGAACGACTACACCGGCGGCGGGGAGCGCATCTCCATTCCGCCTACGGTGCTCTTCTCCGTACTGGGGGTCATGGGCAACGTGACGGCGGCGCAGACTTCAGATTTCAAGCGTCCCGGCGACCTCATCTATGTGCTGGGCGGTACCTGGCGCGAAATGGCGGGCAGCGAGGCCGCCGACGAGCTGGGCCTCAAGGGCGGGCGTGTGCCCCATGTGGACGCCGCCACGGCCCTGCCGCGCTACCGCGCCGTCAACGCCCTTATGGGGCAGAAGGCCATTGCCGCCTGCCACGACTGCTCCGACGGCGGCCTGGCTGTGGCCCTGGCCGAGATGTGCATTGGCGGGCGTCTGGGGGCCGAGGTGGACCTGAACGCCGTGCCCGCTCTGGAGGCCATGAACCTGACCGAACTGCTTTACAGCGAGTCGGCCAGCCGACTGGTCATCAGCGTGCGGCCGGACCTGGGCATGATTTTTGACGCCCTGGGGCAGTGGCAGCTCTGTACCCGCATCGGCACGGTTACGGAGGACGCACGGCTGACCCTGCGCAGCGGCGACAGCCTGCTTTGTGCTGCGCCCGTGGAGGATCTGGCCAAGGCCTTCAAGCGTACCCTGGACTGGTAGCGGCAGGGGCCGACGCGCTGACTGCTGCAGAAGGCAGGGCAGGGGGGGCGCTGGCTGCGGGAGAATAGCGGGCCTGGCGCGGCAGGGATGGCGGGACCGGAGGTTGGTCGTCCCGCTGCAGCAAAAACAGCCTTTTTTGCGCCAAACGGCGTCAGCGGCGGATTTTTGCTGCCCACGGATTTGGGGCAATCCCGGCGAAAAAGCGTTTTGATGCTGACCGCCCCGGCCACATTGGTCGGGGCGGTTCTTGGTACTTCCCTGTGGGGGGAGGAACAGCGAAAAACTGTTACAGAGAAAAAATCAGGAAACCGGCCTGGCAGGGCCGTGGGCGGCGGGCAGGCCAGGGCTGGCGGCAGGCATGGACGTGGTAGGGTGCGGATGCAGAGTCTCTTGCGGCGTGGCGGCCGGGGCGGAGGAGCCCTCTGGTCCGGCGTGCGTCGCGTCGGGTCGTCCCTCTGTGGGGCTCTGGGCATCGGCAGGGCTTTGTGCCGCAGCCTGCCCCTGTGCTGCGGCCTGAGAGGCTGCGGCGGACGTATCCTGCAGCCAAGGGCGGCTGCTGCGGGCCAAAGGCACGGGCGTGGATCCGGCGGGGTAGCTGGCAGGGGGCAGCTCTTCCGCCTGGCGCACACCGTGCACCTCATGCGCGGCGGCGGGCATTTCCGCTTCGGCCGGGGGCAAGGGGCGGGGCGTACGGCGGGTCATGAGCATGCCCGGTTCCGGATCCAGAAGCCCTTCCAGATAGTCGCTCACGGTAACAAAGCGCTGGCAGCCGCCTGCCCGCAGGTCGCGGATGATGCGGGGCAGGTCGTCCACCGTGCGTTTGTGCGTGTCATGAAACAGAAAAATGCCCCGCAGGGTTCCGGGCTGGTAGACCGTGCCCAGAGTGGAGCGCAGGGTGGCATAATTGGCGGGCAGGCGCTGCCAGTCGCGGCTGTCCAGCGACCAGAGCAGAATAGAGAGCCCCAGTTCACCGGCCACTTTTTCCGTATAGGCGTCAAAGGCCCCGTAGGGCGGCCGCAGAAACACTGGCGCGGCCCCCAGGGAACGCAGCACGGCGTCGGTGCGGCGAATTTCCTCGGCTTTGCGCTCCGGTGAAGCCAGACGCAGATTGGGGTGAGAATAGGAGTGGTTGCCTACCTCATGCCCTTCAGCCAAAATGCGCCGGACGGTGTCCGGGTGGCGCTCGGCCTGGCTGCCCAAGAGAAAAAATGTGGCGGGGATGCCGTATTCTGCCAGCATATCCAGCAGTTGCGGCGTATTGACGGAAGGCCCGTCGTCAAAGGTGATGGCGCACAGATTTTCCCGCATGGGCTGGCGCATGATGACAGCGCCGTCCACCACCCGGGCGGGGGCCGCCTGAGCGGTCAGCGCCAGCAGGCTGCAACAGGCTGCGATGCCGATATATTTCAAAAGCGCTTGCATACCAGCCTCGGAAAAAAACATGGGACGGGGCAGAACCCGTCCTGGGGGCAGGTCTAGCACTCCCCACGGCGTACCGCAAGGCAGCGCGGTGCGATTTTGCCGCATTTGCGCGGTGGACGGGAGAAATAGCCAGAAAATTGAGGGTAATAAAAGAGTAAAAAAGTTTAAATTTTTTTACTTGGCAAAATTTTCTTGACGAAGCGGGGGCTTTTGCATAGAACTCTATCTCCGGGGCGGGCAGTTAGCTCAGCTGGTAGAGCATCGCCTTCACACGGCGGGGGTCACAGGTTCAAGTCCTGTACTGCCCACCAGCCCACCTTACGGAGCGGTAGTTAAGACGGTTATAACGCCGGCCTGTCACGCCGGAGGCCGAGGGTTCGAGTCCCTTCCGCTCCGCCAGAAGCCAAGCGCGGCACTGCGACCACATCGCGGTGCCGCGCTTTTTGGTTCCGCACCCAAGAACGGGGCAAGCGCCTTCTATAGCCGCTATGCCCCGTTCTTTGCGGCAGACCCTGCAGACCTCGTTTACGCCACCGGCAAAAAAAACTATATTGCCCAAGAGACATGGTAACGGCCTGCAGACGCGTGCGGCGCACGCCACGGCCCGTGGAGGAGGTGCCTTTTGCCACACGGACTTCAAGGCGCGACTGTGGAAACACCGTCGTGGAAGGTCGACCCCGGTCTGAACTACCTTCAGGCCTCCACACAAAAGGAACAGTTGTTCGGTCTGGACGCGGGTGGGCTGCTGGGGCGGCCCTTCCAGGAATTCATGGACCCTGCGGACGCCGTGAAAATTCCTGATCTGTTTTATCGTGAAGGGGCCCCGTGCGCTTTTGCGCATGTGGTGGTGCGCTATATTTCCGCCACGGGCTTTCTGCTGGTGGTGGAAATCAGTGGCGTGCCCCTGTTTGCCGAAGACGGCGCGCTGTTGGGCTTTCAGGGGGTGGAGTGCGACCTGGCCGCCCTGCCGGCCCGGACCGGGCAGGAAATGCCCGCGCTGGACACCATTTTTGGCCTGACCCCCATAGCCGCTTGCGTGGTGGGCCGGGACGGACGGCTGCTGGCCGCCAATGCCAGGCATGCCGTTCTATCGGGGCGGCCGCTCATGGAGGTCATTGGCCGGCACGTGAAGGATCTGCACCGGGAGAGCGGGGAAAAAATAGTCCAGGATTTCATAAAGCTGGATGCCGGCGGCCGCATCCCTGACCATGAACTGGCCATAGGCGACAGGGAATATCTTATTGCCGTGACCCCCATCACCAGCGCGATGAACAAAATCATCGCCATCTGCGTCATCCATCTGGACATTACAGAACGCAAACACCTTGAGCGTCAGTTGCAGGTAGCGAACCGCCGCCTGGCGGAACTGAACTCCAGGGATTACCTGACAGGCGTCTACAACCGACGGCATTTCGACGCTTCGCTTGCCCGCGAGGTGTCGCGATTGGGCCGGGCCGGCGGCGTGCTGAGTGTGGCGCTCATCGATGTGGACAATTTCAAGCTCTTTAATGACCGGTATGGGCATCTGGCAGGCGACCACTGCCTCACGGCCGTGGCCAAGGCCATGAGCGACAGCCTGCTCCGCGCTGAGGACAGGCTGTTCCGCTACGGAGGCGAAGAATTTGCCGTCCTTATGCCCCATACGGACGAAGAGGGCGCTCTGGTCATGGCAAAGCGTCTGCGCGACGCCGTCTATGCCCTCCAGATTCCTCATGTGGACAGCTCCTGGGGACGGGTGACCGTGAGCATTGGCCTTAAAACCATTGCTGCCGTTTGCGCCTACTGTGAACACAGTGCGGGCGAAGCCATCGTCATGGGAACGGACAAGGCGCTCTATCGGGCCAAGGCCAACGGCAGAAACGCCATAGCCTTTGCGGACAAGGTCTGCAGGATGGAGGAACAAAAATAGGGCATTGCAACGTTGCAAGGCCCTGGTGGTTACGTAGGCAGACGCCCGCCGTGGAGGCGCGGCTTCAGCCGTTGCGACGCAGGCGCTTGGCCCGTTACGACGGAGGAAGCTCCGGGCAAAGACAACAGTGCTGGCTACGGATGACGACAGCAGCGCTATGTAGTTGCGCGGGTAAGCGCCGGCACGGGGGCGCCGTAACCTTTGAGAATATACATTCTCAAAAGTAGTCTGCTCTGACAAAGCAGAACGTCGCAGCAGCGGCAGCCTTTTTGCGCTGCCCGCGGCAACGTTTTTTTGCTGCTCACGGGCTGCGCAAGGTTGTTTTCTGGCTTTTCAGCTGGCTGATGGTTGCTCCTTGATGCGGAACCAGCGCAGCCGCAAGGCGTTGCTGACCACAGAGAAAGAGGAAAGGGCCATGGCGGTGCCGGCGATCATGGGGGAGAGCATGGGGCCGCCAAAGGCGTGCAGCAGGCCGGCGGCCACGGGCAGGCCCAATATGTTGTAGCCAAAGGCCCAGCACAGATTCTGGCGGATATTGCGCATGGTGGCGCGGGAAAGGGCCAGGGCCGTGAGTACGGCCTCCATGCCGTCGCGCATGAGCACCATGTCGCCGGCTTCGGCGCTCACGTCCACGCCCGTGCCCACGGCCATGCCCACATGCGCCGCGGCCAGGGCCGGAGCATCGTTAACGCCGTCGCCCACCATGCCCACGATATTTCCTTCCTCCTGCAGGCGGCGCACATAGTCCGCCTTTTGTGCGGGCAGCAGGCCGGCGGCCACTTCGTCCACGCCGGCTCTGGCGGCGACGGCGCGGGCCGTGCGTTCGTTATCGCCGGTGAGCATGACCACGCGCACGCCCATATGGCGCAGCCGGGCCACCACGGAGGCCGATTCGGGGCGCAGGGCGTCGGCCAGGGCCAGCACGGCAGCCAGGCGGGCCTCGGCCCCCGCGCCCAGGGCCAGAAGCAGCGGGGTCTGGCCGGCTTCGGCCAGGGCGGCCAGATGGGCCAGCACGTCCTGCGGCACGCGCAGACCGCGTTCTTCCATAAAAGCGCGGTTGCCCACGGCCACGGTTTCCGCGCCCACTTTGCCGGCAATGCCCAGTCCGGGGCTGACCGCCACTTCGTCCACTGCGGCGGCAATCAGTTGGCGTTCCTTGGCGGCGGCCAGAATGGCATGGGCCAGGGGGTGCTCGGAGCGGGCCTCCAGGCTGGCGGCCAGACCCAGCAGGGCGTTTTCGTCCCATGCCGCCGCGTCGGGCAGCACGTCCAGGCCCGTAAGCACGGGTTTGCCCGTGGTGAGGGTGCCGGTTTTGTCCACGGCCAGCACGCTGATGCGTCCGGCCTGTTCCAGGGCCGCGCCGTTCTTGATCAGCACGCCCAACTGCGCGCCGCGACCCGTGCCCACCATGATGGACATGGGCGTGGCAAGGCCCATGGCGCAGGGGCAGGCCATGACCAGCACGGCCACAAAAACGGTGAGGGCTGTGGTGATGGGCTCGTTGCTGAAGATCAGCCAGGCCAGGGCGGCCAGCACGGCCAGCAGCATGACCGTGGGCACGAAGTAAAAGCTCACCTTGTCGGCCAGCCGGGCTATGGGGGCCTTGCTGCCCTGGGCCTCGCGCACCAGGCGGATGATGCGCGCCAAGCGCGTATGACCGCCCACGGCCTCGGCCCGCAGGGTGAGCGAGCCCTCGCCGTTGACGCTGCCCGCCACCAGCTTGTCGTCCGGGGCCACGGGCACGGGCATGGATTCGCCCGTCAGCAGGGAAACGTCCACGGCGCTGCGGCCCGTGAGCACCACGCCGTCCACGGGCACGCGGCCGCCGGGCTTGAGCAGCAGTGTGTCACCGGCGCGCACCTGGGCCAGGGGCACTTCGCGCGGGGCGGCGGCCGCGTCGGCGGGATCCAGCAGCAGGGCCGTTTCCGGGGTGAGGCTCATGAGCGCGCCCATGGCGTCCCCGGCCTTGCGTTTGGCTGTGGCTTCAAGAAACTGCCCCAGCTCAATCATGGTCAGCAGCACGGCGCAGGATTCGTAGTAGAGGTTCATGGCGCGGGTCATGGGCTCGGATCCGGCCAGCCCCAGGAGCGTGTTGCCCAGACTGAACAGGAAGGCCGCACCCGTGCCCACGGCCACCAGGCTGTCCATGGCCGGGGCGCGGCGCAGCAGGGCCACGATGCCGTCTTTGTAAAAATGGCGGCCCAGCCAGACCACGGGCAGGGTCAGCAGCAGCTGCACCAGCATAAAAGTGCGGGGCGCGCTGTGCGGGTCCAGCCAGGAGGGCAGGGGCAGGCCCACCATGTGCCCCATGGAAACCACCAGCAAGGGCACGGCAAAGCAGGCCATGGGGATCAGACGGCGCAGGCGGGCCTGGATGTCGGCCTGCGCGCGGGCTTTGTTGGCCGCAAACTCGGCGGAGGCGTTGTCCTCGGCGGCGGGGGCCGCCGTAAAGCCCAGGGCGGCCACGCGTTCCACCAGACTTTTGCTGACGGCGTCCTCTTCGCCCGGTCTGGTCCAGACTTCGGCCTTGGCCGTGGCCAGATTGACGCTGATTTTGTCCACGCCTTCCATGCGGCCCACCACCCGCTCAATACGCGAGGAGCAGGCCGCGCAGTGCATGCCTCCGATGTCGAAACGCAAGGGGCAGGCCCCTGCTTCCTTGTTGGCGCTCATGCAGACCTCCGTCTTGTCATTGACCGTGGCGGCGCGTATACTGCCGTCATCTGAAAATGAAAATTGTTTCCCAAGGAGGATATGATGAAAACGCTGAAAGTCAATGGTATGCGCTGCGGGCACTGCAAGGCCTCGGTGGAGGAAGCAGCGGGCAAGATTGCCGGCGTGAAAAACCCGCAGGTGGACCTGGAGGCCAAGGAATTGCGCTTTGAAGAAAGCGCGCCCGTGGATATGGCCGCCCTGCGCTCGGCCATCACCAATATCGGTTTTGACCCGGAATAAGGTTTTTTTCCCTTCAACTGCCGTTTTTTTAGAGCAGTTAGCGAATGAAATGAGCTAACTGCTCTGCAAGGATTTTCTTGAAAATCCTTGCCACGAAATGCGAGAAGGCAGGCTTTTGCCTGCCGTAAGCGAGCATTTCAAGTGTTAAATGCTCTAAATAAAGGGAGCGAGGCGTCCGTCGCCTGACCGCCGCCCGGTCAACGCTGTTCCGGGCTGCGTCGCCTGTCCGGGCCTGGCCGTTGCGGCGGGGAGACGCTGTCGCCGCCTTGCCGTTTGCCGCCGAATATCGTAGGTATCGGCAATCACCTCCGGGCCCGGCGGCCATACTGCCGGGCCCGTAACGGCGGCAGCGGCATGCAAGACTTTTTTTCTTCTACCGGTTTGCGCGGGGGGCGTTTCCCGTTTTTATGGGCGGCGCTGGCCCTGGCGGTTTTTTGCTGCCTGTGGCCGCGGGCTGCGGCCACGGCCCCTGTGCCCGCGCTGGACTTTACCCTGGTGCGCCTGGGCGACGAGAGCGGGCAGGTGGTCTTGGTGGTGGGCGGCATCCAGGGCGATGAGCCCGGCGGCTTTTCCGCCGCCACGTTGCTGTCCACGCACTACACCATTCGCCGGGGCGGCCTGTGGGTGGTGCCAAATCTCAATTTCCCCAGTATTATCAAGCGCTCGCGTGGGCTCTACGGTGACATGAACCGTAAGTTCGCCCGGCTGGACCGGGGCGACCCGGAATACAGCGTGGTGCGTCGCATTCAGGATCTCATCCGGCATCCCAAGGTGGTTCTGGTGCTCAACCTGCACGACGGCAGCGGCTACTACCGTCCTGCCCATGAGGACAAGCTGCGCAATCCTGCGCGCTGGGGACAGTCCGTAATCATCGATCAGGAGCGCCTGCCGGGCGTGTTCATGGGCGATCTGGTCCATGAGGCGCGGCAGGCCGCCGCCGCCGCCAATGAGGGCCTGCTGGACCCCGGCCACCGTCTGCACGTGCACAACACGCGCACGGCCGAAGGCGACCGCGAGATGGAAAAAAGCCTTTCGTACTACGCCGTGCGCCAGGGCAAGGCGGCCTTTGGCCTGGAGGCCAGCAAGGAATTCCCCGTGGAGTTGCGCGCTTACTATCATCTGTGCATGGTGGAATCGCTGCTGCGCCAGGCCGGGGTGGAGTTTGCGCGCGGCTTTGAGCTCAGCCCGCAGGGCGTGCGCGGGGCCCTGCTGGAAAATCTGGGCGTGTCCTTTGCCGGCAACCGCATTTTTTTGCCCCTGGAGGACGCGCGCCCGACCATCAATTATCTGCCCCTGCCCAAGGAGGCCTCGACCACGGCTGTGCCTTCCAAACCCATCATGGCCGTGCTGCCCTGCGAGCAAAACGACGGCCAGTACTGCGTGCACTACGGCAACCGCATGATCACGCTCATCCGGCCCGAATGGCGGGAGGTGGACACCAGCCTCGGCGGTCTGCGCGTGCGCGTGGACGGCCAGGACATGGACGTGCCTTTTGGCCAGGTGCTGGACGTGCGCGGGGAGCTGCTGGTACACCCGCAGCAGGGTGTGCGCGTCAACGCCATCGGCGTGGACAGCGGCCAGGCGGACGAAAGCGGCCTGACCCTGCGCCGCAAGGATTTTTTGCCCCGCTTTTCCGTGGACCGGCAGGGGTGCATTTTTCGGGTGGAGGCGTATAAAGGCCAGCGCTGCAGTGGCATGCTTCTGGTACGCTTCGTGACCGACGCACCCCGGCAGGCGCGCAACGCGCCGTTGCCCGACAGGCCGGGGCCGGAATCCGCCCTGGGGTTCTGAGGCGCAGGCGGTCGCCGTCCGTCCTGTCGCGGCGTGCGTTGGCGGGGCGGCAGGCCTCCTGGAAGCTGATTTTTGCGCCGCGGGCGTGCCCCTTTGCGGCAGAAGACGTTACGGGCACGACGTTGCTGCTGTGCCATTGTGCGGCCATGCGTCAACGCGGGCGTCTGCCTGCATTGCAAAGGCATATCTGCCGCGGAAAAGGGTGAGGAGCATTTTGCAGTGAACAGCCATACTCTGCAGGTCTGCGTGGCCGGTGGCGGCAGCTGGGGCACGGCCCTGGCCCACCTGCTGGCCGTCAAGGGACATGGGGTCACCCTCTGGCTGCGGGATGCGGCCGTGGCCCAGGCCATTAACCGGCGGCATGAAAACCCGCGCTATCTGCCGGGCCGCGCACTCAGTCCGCGTCTTGCGGCCAGTACGGACCCGCAGGCCCTGGCCGCCGGCCTGGTGGTGTTGGCCGTACCCACCCAGCAGTTGCGCGCCTGGCTGACGGAACGGGTGGATTTTTTCCGTCCCGGCGTCATGCTGGTCAACGCGGCCAAGGGGCTGGAACTGGAAACCCTGTCCACCTGCTCCGGCATTGCGGCAAGCGCCCTGACCCGCGTGCGGCCGCGTTACGCCGTGCTTTCCGGGCCTTCCTTTGCGGCCGAGGTATTGGAGGGCTTGCCCACGGCCGTGGTGCTGGCCTCGCGCCACCGGGCGCTGGGCCAGCGTCTGCGCGAAGTCTTTGCCGGGCCCACCTTCCGTTGCTATTCCAGCACAGACGTCACCGGCGTAGAGATGGGTGGGGCCCTTAAAAACGTCATGGCCATTGCTGCGGGCATCTGTGACGGCTTGGGCCTGGGGCACAACAGCCGCGCGGCCCTCATCACCCGTGGGTTGGCGGAAATGTGCCGTCTGGGCGTGGCGCGCGGGGCACGGGCACGCACCTTCATGGGCCTTTCCGGCCTGGGCGACCTCACCCTGACCTGTACGGGCGACCTTTCGCGCAACCGGCAGGTGGGCTTGCGCCTGGGGCGGGGTGAAGCTCTGGAAAGCATCACCGCCAGCCTGGGCATGGTGGCCGAAGGCGTCAAAACCACGGCCGCCGTGCACGCCCTGGCCCGACAACTGGGGGTAGATGCGCCCCTGACCGCCGCCGTGTACGCCATCCTTTATGAAGGACGGCAGCCGGCAGCGGTGTTGCGCGACCTCATGGGCCGCGACCTGCGGGAAGAATAAGCCGGGCGGACCGGAGAAAAACGTTTTGGCGGGCGGCCCCTGGTGTGGGACCTCCCGCCAAAAGTATTTCAGCGAAACAGGGGAAGGGGAGGATGGCAGGGCCCCGCGCCGCCGGAGCCTTTTGCGCGAGCCTTTGCGATGTAATGCGTTATTTCCAGAGGCTGCCATACTTGGCGGCAATGCCGTCCGTGCGTTCCACGAGCTTGTCCACCAGGGCGTCGATATCTTCCGCGTTGACGGCACCCAGGTCGCGCGCCAGCAGATAGCCGAGATAGCCCTTGCCCTGTTTGAAGACCCAACTCACGGAATAGATCGAACCCACGCCCGGTCGGCCGGGAAATTCCGGCTTGGTGTCGAGCATGAGGTAGAGCTTGGGCACGTCTTTTTCCTCATCGTCGTTGAGGGCAAAAAGGCTGCTCTGGTTAAAGCGCTCCTTGAGCCGCGTGCCCAGACGCGCGCCGATGCTGTCCGAACCGTCCAAGGCCACGCTCACCGTGGTTACGCGGTCCAGGTGTTTTTCCGGTTTGTCCTGCACGGGTTTGCCCGCCTGGGGCTGGGCCGCCAAAGCTGCGCTGCAAAAAGCCAGCGCGCAGACCAGGGTCAGGATGCCAAAAAGTTTTTTCATGCCGCATGTACTCCGCTGCGCTGAAGGTGCCCAAAAGCCGCGCCAAGGCGCGGCGCCGTTGCGTGATGCTGGGGCGTTGCCCGAAACGCAGTCTATATAATCTTTAAAAAAAGGCCAAGGGGCGGCTAGGCGCGGCTGCGTGCCCGCCCCCTTGAGCCATACCCGCAAAGGGGCTACACTGCGCGCATATTTTGCAGCAAGTGAGGGCAACCGCCATGCAGCGTACCTTGATTGTGGACGTGCTGAACGCCGAAGCGCCTGTGGAAAATGTGGTCGTCTGCGGCTGGATCCGCACCCGTCGCGACTCCAGGGAATTTTCGTTTGTGGAACTCAATGACGGCTCCTGTCGCGGCAATCTGCAGTGTGTTGTGGATGCGGGCACGGCAGCGCACGAGGGCCTGGGCGAAGCCTCCACGGGGGCGGCCGTGAGCGTGCACGGCGCTTTGGTGGTTTCGCCGGGCAAGGGCCAGCGCTGGGAGGTGCGCGCCACCTCGGTAGAGGTGTTCGGCCAGGCCGATCCGGAAGCCTTCCCTTTGCAGAAAAAACGCCATTCCGACGAATTTCTGCGCGGTATCGCCCACCTGCGCCCGCGCACCAACAAGTACGGTGCGGCCTTTCGCATCCGGGCCGAGGCCGGATACGCGGTGCACGAATTTTTTCGCTCCCACCGGTTTGCTCTGGTGCACACCCCGGTGCTCACCGGGGCGGACTGCGAAGGCGCAGGCGAGATGTTCCGCGTGACGGCTCTGGAGCCGGGGCAGACGGATCTGAGCCGGGATTTTTTTGGCCGCCGCTGCAATCTGACCGTGTCCGGACAATTGGAGGCCGAAGCCCTGGCCACGGGGCTGGGTCGGGTCTACTCTTTCGGGCCCACCTTCCGGGCCGAAAATTCCAATACTCCGCGCCACGCCGCCGAATTCTGGATGATTGAGCCGGAAATGGCTTTTGCGGATCTGGATGACCTTATGGAACTGGGCGAAAGCCTCACCACGCATGTGGTTGATCACGTCCTGACCCACTGCGCCGAGGATCTGGCCCTGTTTGACAGCTTTGTGGACAAAGGCCTGCTGGTCAGGCTCAAAGGCCTGCTGGCGGCCCCCTTTGCCCGCGTGACCTATGGCGAGGCCGTGGAAATTTTGCGCAAGAGCGGCAAGAGGTTCATCTATCCCGTGGCCTTCGGCACGGACCTCCAGACCGAGCACGAGCGCTATTTGGCAGAGGATCATTTTGGCAGGCCCGTGGCTGTGTATAATTACCCCAAGGAAATCAAAGCATTTTATATGCGCCAGAACGACGATGGGCGCACCGTGGCCGCAGTGGATATGCTGGTGCCGCGCATCGGCGAGCTCATCGGCGGTTCGCAGCGCGAAGAGCGTCTGGACAGGCTTACGGCCCGCATTGAAGAGCTGGGCCAGAAGCCCGAAGACTACTGGTGGTATCTGGATCTGCGCCGCTTCGGCAGCGTGCCCCACGCGGGCTTTGGCCTGGGTTTCGAGCGGTTGCTCATGTTGCTTACGGGCATGAGCAACATCCGCGACGTCATTCCCTTTCCGCGTACGCCGGGCAACCTGGAGTTTTAGGACGGCTCCCGCGCAGGGGGCGGGCGTCAGTTCCGGCCGCCGCAGGCGGCGGGGGGCAGGTGCGCTTCTTTGAAAAATTCTGCGGGCTGGAGGATGAGGACGTCCTCGCTGTTCTTGTCAAAGCGCAGGAGCCCCCGGCCTTGTGCCTGACGCAGGATTTTGTAGAGGGAAATGCGGTGCATGCCCAGCAGGTCGGCCATTTCGCGGTAGGACATGTCCCGCCGGGCACGCAGGGGCTGCGAGCCCGGCACAATGCGCGAAGCCAGGAACTTGCAGACGCGGGTCATCTGGGATTCTAGGCTCAGCGAAACCACCTGCTGCGACAGCAGGGTCACCTTGAAGCTGAAACTGTGGCAGAGGTTGAGCAGCAGCTCCGGCTGCCGCGCGCCCAGCCGCAGCACGTCCTCGACGCTGAAGGCGCAGAGGTAGCTGTCCTCCACGCATTCGTGATAAAAACGGGCGTCGCCCATGATGCGCATGTCCATGCCGCCATTTATGGCAAACAGGGGCGTTTCGTTAAAGCAGCAGCCGTCGCGCAGATACCAGAGCGTTTTTTCGCCGCCTTCCTCCGCCAGGGCCATGAGCCGTACCCGGCCGCTGACCACAAAAAACATCTGCGGCACGTCGTCGTTAAATTTGTGGCCTTTTTTCCACAGTCTGGGCCTGGCCGGCGCTACCGTGCGCCAGCACATGTTCTGCCCAACGAGTTCGGTGAAGGACATGCGTTTCTCCTTGCCCTCGAGGCGGTCGTACCCCCAGTATATGTGAAGCAAAGGACAAAACCAAATGGCGGCTTCCAGCCTTGCTGTCAGCCCCGCGTTCACGATTGGAGGCAGTTTACGCCCCTCTTTTTGTGAATAATGTTGCGAGCACAACATCCGGGCCCGCTTCCCCGCCATACCATGTCCCATGCAGCACAAAGCCGCGGGGCGCAAGGCCCGCGACGCTACCACAATGGAGGTTCTTATGGGGCATCCCACTATTTATCCCACCGGCGTCACTCTGTACAATCCCGACAAGGCCTGGAACGGCTTCACCATTATTCAGGCTCCCGACAACGGGGCCCTGCTTCTGGGCATGAACGGGCATGAAATCCGCATGTGGAAAGATGTGCACGGCTTTCCCAATAAAATGTTCCCTGGCGGCATGCTCATGGGCAGCACCGGCACCAGGCACCCCAAGCACGGCCTGCAGGACCAGCTGGACCTGGTGCAGATCGACTGGGACGGCAATATCGTCTGGAAATTTGACCGGGCGGAATTTGTGGAAGACCCCGGCCAGGAGCCGCGCTGGATGGCCCGGCAGCACCACGATTTTCAGCGCGAGGGCAGCTCCACCGGCTACTATGCGCCCGGTTCCGAGCCCAGAATCGATTCCGGCAACACCTTGGTGCTTTGCCACCGCAATACCGTACAGCCCTACATCAGCGACAAAACCCTGGTGGACGACGTTATTTATGAAGTGAACTGGGAAGGCGACATTCTTTGGGAATGGGCCTGCTCGGATCATGTGGAAGAAATGGGCTTTTCAGAAGAAGCCCGCAACGCCATGTGCCGCGACCCCAACTACCGCGGCGGCACCCTGATGGAAGACGCCCCCGGCGTGGGCGACTGGATGCACGTCAACTCCATGTCCACCCTGGGCCCCAACAAGTGGTTCGACGCTGGGGACAGCCGCTTCCACCCCGACAACATTATCATTGACGGCCGCGAAACCAACATCATCCTGATTCTGGACAAAAAAACCGGCAAGATCGTCTGGCGTCTGGGCCCGGACTACAACCACACGCCGGAAGAAAAAGCTCTGGGCTGGATTATCGGGCAGCACCACGCGCACATGATTCCCCGCGGTCTGCCCGGCGAGGGCAACATCCTGGTTTTCGACAACGGCGGCTGGGCCGGTTACGGCGCGCCCAACCCCGGCGCGGCCCACGGCGTCAAGGCCGCGCAGCGCGACTACTCCCGCGTGCTGGAAATAGACCCCGTGAGCCTCAAGGTGGTCTGGCAGTACACCCCGCATGAGGCCGGCTTCCTTGTCCCGCTGGACGCCAGCCGCTTCTACAGCCCCTTCATCAGCTCGGCCCAGCGTCTGCCCAACGGCAATACCCTCATTTGCGAGGGATCGGACGGCCGTATTTTTGAGGTCACCAGCGAACACGAGATCGTCTGGGAATACGTCTGCCCCTACAAAGGGCACATCAGCCTGCCCATGAACTGGGTGTACCGGGCCTACCGCCTGCCTTACGCCTGGGTGCCGCAGGCTGAAGCCCCTGCGGAAAAGGCCATTGAACCCCTGAGCGTCAAGGACTTCCGCGTGCCGGGTGCAGCGCCCTTTGGCCCCATGAGCACGGTTTCCGTCAAGGGCACCATCGGCTACTACAGCGGCGCGGGCCACTGCGTGGCCGCCACCGAGTAGCCTCCGGCCCGCCTCCTCCATATAAAGGCCCCGTTGCTGCCGACGGGGCCTTTTTGCATACTGGGCCCGCCCCCCCCAAAAAAACTTTTTCGTCAAACAGAGGAACCCATGGCCAACATTACCGAAACCTATCTGGGCAACCGGCGTGTGGAATGCGTCCACACCTTGAGCGGCACCAAACTGTACACTACCCCCACCCCGGACCACGGCGGCTCCGGAGAGAGCTTTTCACCCACGGATCTTTGCGCTGCGGCCCTGGGGGCCTGCGCCATGAGCGTGCTGGCCACCTATGCCGAAAACCACGGCCTGGACGTGAGCGGCACGCGCCTGGAAATCGCCAAGACCATGACGGCCGGCAGCCCCAGCCGCATCGGCCGTCTGGAGGTCATTTTCCACATGCCCGCCCGGCCCTACAGCGCCAAGGAAAAAACCGTCATGGAGCGCGCGGCCAAAACCTGCGGCGTGCACCACAGCCTGCATCCGGCAGTGGAGCAGGTCTTCACCTTTGACTGGCCCGAAGCCGCGCCGCAGGCTTAGGGCAGTTAGCGAATGAAATGAGCTAACTGCTCTGCAAGGATTTTCTTGAAAATCCTTGCCACAAAATGCGAGAAGGCAGGCTTTTGCCTGCCGTAAGCGAGCATTTCAAGTGTTAAATGCTCTAGGGCGGGGCAGGGGGCTGTACCCCTGCCTTCCCCTTGCCGTCCGGCGCTTGCCCGTGCCCCCACTCCAGGACAGGGCGGCGCGCGGGATAAGGAGGTTTTTTGCTGCGCAAAGAGAACCCGTACAGAGCCTTGCGAGTAAAACGAACGCCGCTCCGGCGGCGGAGCGGCGTTTCAGAAAAAGCGCGCAAGAAAGACAGCCGAGAGTGGCCGGGAGGCGGGGCAAAATCCGCCTCCCGGCCGCGGCCGACATCAGAACATGTAGCGGAAGGAGAGGGAAACCCGCCAGTTATCGCGGTATTGTGAATCTTCCACTCCGTTCCAGGTGTCGCTGTCCAGGTGCAGGTTCACATAGGCGGCTTCCAGGTTGACCAAGAAGTTTTCATAGAGCTTGTAGGTATTGGAGACGCTGAAATCCCAGGCATGGTCCGTGGTGGTCAGGTAGGCCATGGGGCCGTCCGCACGGGTGGGGTAGCTGGTCATATTGGCCTTGCGGGGCATCTGCGCGCTGTTGGTGCCCTGAAAATAGCCCACCTTTATGGTGTGGGTGAGGTCTTGAAGAAAGCTCAGGTCTTTGATGCCGACCACGCCGCCGGCCAGACCGCTGGGGTTGTGCCCCAGCACTTTCCAGGTGTTCAGGTCAAAAAAACCGCCGCCGAAGCCCAGGGGGGTCACGGGCCAGGCCGTATTGAACTGGGGCAGACGTTCCGAGCCATTGTAGGGGTTGTCGTCATCGCCGCTGCCGTACCATGCGGTGACGCCGGGCGTGCCCCAGGAACATTTGTAGTCCACACGCAGGGCCGCATACCAGCCTCTACGGGTCAGCTCAAAGGTCTTGTTCTGGGCGGCGGAAGCGCCGAAGCCCGTGTAGTTTTGCAGTTCGCCCATATCCACCGCGCCGTAGCTGAATTCGGCAGCGATGTTGAAGGGGGCCCAGAGGTTCAGCTCGGAGGTAAGGCCACCCCAGTAGCCGTTGCTCCAGGTATTGTGCGCACTGCGGTAGACTTTTTCAAAGGTGCTCACATAGTTGCCGCCGCTGCCCAGCACGGGCATGAGGCCGCCGCGGGGCGCGTAAATGGAGGGCTCCCGCTGGGCGGTATTGTCGTTGATGCCGCGCAGGCTGTTTTCACCCATAAGGGCGTACATGCCCCAGGGGGTGATCTTGAGGCCGGGCGCGGTGACGGGTATGCTCAGCCCGAACACGTCCAGATTGTCCAGATAGCCCGTTTCGTTCTTGCCGTACTTGGTCAGATCCGCATTGTCGTTGTACGGACGTCCCCAGAAAAACGCGGCTCCCACCTGGGCATCGCCCAGTTTAATCTGGGGGGCGCTCAGGCTTACCCCGGTGGTGTACTGGCCGTACACGGCGCTCCAGCCCGTTACATAGCCCGGCAGCAGCAGGGGTTGCATGCCCATGCGCACCTTGAGATCGGTTTTGGGCAGAACCCAGTCAAGATAGGCGTGACGCACGCCCAGATTCTGCGTGCCGTCCGCGCCCAGGGCCGCGCCGTCCTTGGCCGAGCCCCAGTTCATGGTGCCGGTGCCCACGGTAAACAGGACGCTGCCGGAGAGGTTTTCTCCGGCCACGGCGTCGATCTGCGTGCGCAGGCGCTCAATGGCGCCAAAGGTGTCCCTGCCGCCCACCCCCCTGGGCAGCACGTTGGACGTTTCAAAACTGACGTCAAAAGCGCCTTTGACTTTGAAATCCACGGCATTGGCAGGCTGCGCCCCCGCAAAAAGGACGCCGAGCGCGGCGGCCAGGGTCAGAAAACGACGGGCATAGTGCATGTGACCTCCTGTACTTTTAAGAACATTCCTTCCCGTTTTCCTCGTCATTGGCCTATTCATGCCTGTGGGCGCGGCGGTGCGACGTTGCGGCAGCAACGTTTTCAAGAATTAGAGGGTTTTTTCACAAACTATTTTTTATTAAAATAAATAATTTTATTTCAATAGGTTAAAATACTATTGTGAAAAAAACCGCAAAAAGGTTGCCGCCACAACATTGCCCACCCCTGTGCTGGCCTAGGTGGATACATGCACGCCATGTGCAAATTTTACCTTTCACAACCGGCCGCAGCCGCCGCAGCAGCGCGCGCAAGGAGGGGTCATGCAGGACGCACCACGCATCAGCAACAACTACTTTGACGGGCTCAAGGTCAGTGGACGACATAAAGTTGTGTTTTTCATCATCATGATCGCTTATTTCTGCGAGCAGATGGACAACTGGAACTTCGGCTTTATCGCGCCGGCGCTCATGCACAACTGGGGCCTGACCATGAAGGATCTGGGCCACGTCACCTTTTGGTACTTTGTGGCCATGACCTGCGGCGGTCTGGTGGGCGGCGTCATTTCGGACATCATCGGCCGGCGCAAGACCTTTCTTATTGCCATTACGCTGTTTTCCACCGCATCCATCATCAACGGCCTGACCGACAGCTTTCCCGTGTTTGTGGCCTCGCGCGCGCTGACGGGCTTTGGCGTATTTTGTCTTATGGTCTGCTCGCAGGCCTACATAGCCGAAATGGCCCCGGCGGAAAGCCGCGGCAAGTGGCAAAACACGGTGGCCGCCGTGGGTTTTTGCGCCGTGCCGGTCATTGGCATGCTCTGCCGGGCCATCATTCCTCTGCACGAAGAGGCCTGGCGGTATATCTTCTATATGGGCGGATTCGGCTACGTGGCGCTCATCATCGCCTGGAAGTATCTGGACGAGTCGCCCCGCTGGCTGGTGGCCCGCGGCCGGGTGGCCGAAGCCGAGGATGTCATGCGCGACATCACCGGGCAGAACATCGACCTTGCGGCGGCGGCGGCCAAGGTTCCGCCCCGCAAGGCCCCGCTCAAAGACGTGCTGTTGAGCATGTGCAGCAAAAAATACATCAAACGCACCATCGTCATCTTTTTGCTGGTCGTTCTCACCAATCCGGCGACCTTCCTGGTGACCAACTGGACGGCCACGCTGCTCAAGGCTCACGGTTTCAGTCTTGAAGACTGCCTCATGGCCACCACGCTTATTTCCATCGGCGTGCCCGTGGGCTGCTTTGTCTCCGGCCTGTTTTCCGACATGGGCGGCCGCAAAATCCCCATTGTCTGCATGCTGCTGTTCATGGCGGTTCTGGCGCCCATTTTCGGCAACGTGTCGGGCTACTGGCTGGTGGTGCTCATTGGCGGGCTGCTCACGGCGGGCGTCATGGGCATGGGCTTTACGGTGTTTTCGTATACGGCGGAGTCCTACCCCACCATGTCGCGCAACACGGCCACGGGCTTCCACGCCGCGTCGGGCCGGCTGGCCGTGGCCTTCAGTCAACCCTTGATTCCTGTTGTCTACGCAGCATACAGCTTTGACGGAGTGTTCTACATTTTTACCGCGCTCTGCATTGCCGCGGCGCTTATCCTGGGAATCTGGGGCGCGCGCACCGGCGGCAAGTCGCTGGAGGACATAGCCTGACCTTCATAGTCTGGCGCTGCCCCAACCTATTCTGTACGAGGTTTGTATGAGCATAACACTGTATACTGCACCGGAGTGCATCCGCTGCAAAATTGTCAAAGCCTTTCTGGCCGAAAGGGATATTCCTTACGCCACAGTGGATTTTAAGGCTGACGCGCAGGAATTTAACGCCTTCTACCGCGCCAACCGCAAAGCCATCTATCGTAATCCCGAAGGTGTGGAGTTTCCCCTGTTCAATGACGGCCAGGTCATCAAGCAGGGTTCGGGCGAAATCATCGCCTACCTGCTTTCCGGCCATGTGCTGGAAGCCTGCATCACCAGAAGCGACCTGCTCCACGGCAAGATCGGCGGCATCTATCCCTCGCAGTGTCCCGACGGCCAGGAGGAGAATCTCTGTATTCTGGTGGACAGGCTGGCTGCGGGCGGCCTGGAGGTCTGGCTGCAGACGGACGGCCGCAAGCCGGACCTCCTGGAGCGCCTGTTGGCCATCAAGAACGTGAAGGCCGTGCTCAATGCCGTGGGCGGCGCGGCCACCACGGCCGCTGTGTACGGCGGCGCGCCCGACACGGCCGCCCTGGCCGCGAGTATAGGGCTGGTGCGGGATATTCCCGGCGGCGGCGTGCGCTTTCTGGCCATGCCTTTGCCCGGCGCGGACGGACAGTGGACCTGGCCCCGACGCGAAGATGCCAGAGACGCTGCCCAGATGGTGGCCGAAGCCTACGGACAGCCTACCTTGCCCTACCGCGTGGAGGCCCTGCCGCCTGACGCGGCGGTGGACCTGCACGGCCTGGAGCCCTTGCCGGAACAGAACCTTCTGCTGTACCGTTCCGCTGCCCGGCAGTTTCTGTACAAAGCCGAAATCGGCAAATAGGCGCTTTTGCGGCGCGGCTCCGGCCTGGCTGGAACCGCGCCGCGCGCCGTACACCCGGACACTTATCCGACGCTCTGGAGCGTCGCTGCGGGAGGAATATCCGTGCAGACTTTTGATGTCCTGATTTTGGGCGGCGGCCCCGGCGGCACGTCGGCGGCACGCCTGCTGGCCAAAGGCGGTAAAAAGGTGGCCCTGGCGGAGGATACGCACTGGGGCGGCACCTGCCTCAACTGCGGCTGTATCCCCACCAAGCTCCTGCTGGGGGCCGTGGCGCCGGGCGCGCTTCTGGCCGCCCAGCAGCGCCTGCGGGTGGCCAAGGGCGAAATCGCCGTGGACTATACGGCCCTGCAGACCCGCGTGGCCCGTTTCACCAAGGGCAGCAGTCAGGCCCTGGCCAAGGAGCTGACCGGCCTGGGCGTGACCCTGCTGGAAGGTCGTGGTGTCTGCGCCGGCACGGCCGAAGGCCTGCACCGGGTGCGCCTGGAGGGTAAGGACGGCGTCACGGAACTGGCGGCCGCTCAGGTGGTGCTGGCCTGCGGTACGTCTTCCGCAGCCTTTCCCGGCCTGACTCCGGACAACGACTGCGTGCTGGACAGCACGGCCCTGCTGCGCATCGCGGCCGTGCCCGAGAGCCTGCTTATTGTGGGCGCCGGGGCCATTGGTCTGGAAATGGGCGACTTTTTCCGCGCCATGGGCAGCAAGGTGACCATTGTGGAGGCCGCCCCGCACATCGCCCCCCTGGAGGACGCGGACGTGGCCAAAGAGATGCTCCGCGCCCTGACCAAGGCGGGCGTCACCTGCCTGGAAGGCGCGCGGGCCAAGGAGTTGCGTACGGTGGACGGGCAGGCCCGCCTGACCCTGGAGGACGGCCGCGAAATTACGGCCGCCAAGGCCCTGGTGGCTGTGGGCCGCACCCCCAACACGCGGGCGCTGGCAGCGGAAAGCCTGGGCTGCACTTTGAACAGACGCGGCTATCTGGCGGTGGACGCGCACCTGGAGGCGGCCCCTGGCGTCTATGCTGTGGGCGACGTCAACGGTCTGACTCTGCTGGCCCACGCGGCGGAGCACCAGGCGGGCTATGTGGCCCGGCGCATTCTGGGGCGGGAATTTGGCGCATACGCATCCGGCCCGGTACCTTCCTGCGTCTACGGCAGCACGGAAATTATGCGTGTGGGCCCCACGGCCAAGGAACTTTTGCGAGAGGGACGGGCTGTCAGCGTTTCGCAAGCGCCCTTGACCATGAACCCCATTGCCCAGGCCAGCGGGCACACCGCCGGTTTCGTCAAAGTAGTCTGGGAGGGCGAACGCCCGGTGGGCATGGCGGCGGTGGGCGGCGGCGTGTCGCACCTGGTGAGCGTGGCCAGCCTCCTGCTGGCCGGCGACTATACGCCCGAGAAACTGCACACGGTCATGATTGCGCACCCCACCCTGGATGAAATTCTGCCTTTGGCCATGAACGCGCCCCGCGCTGTCCCCCAATAAAAGGATCTTGTCATGCAATTTCCCGACGACAGGCAGTACCACGCCGACCACCTCTGGGCGCAGCAGCGTCCTGAGGGCGTCTGGCGCATCGGCATTACCGACTATGCGCAGGAACAGCTGGGCGGCGTCATCTTTGTGGACCTGCCGGAAGCAGGATCCGCATTCGCCCAGGGGGCTTCCTGCGCCTCCATTGAATCGGTCAAAGTGACGAGCGACGCGCTCATGCCCGTTTCCGGCGAGGTCACGGCCGTGAACCCCGCCCTGGCAGACGCGCCGGAGCTGTGCAACACGGACCCCTACGGCGAGGGCTGGCTGGTGGAAGTCCGCCGCACGGCTCCAGAGGAGGGCGGCGCGTTGACGGCAGCGGCCTACGCCGCCCAGGTACAGGCTTGATTTTTTAACGTGGTATCCGTACATTAGGTGGCTTTTTTGGCCACCTTCCGGCAGGCCCGCCCCAAAATCGTCCTTCAGGACGGGGGCGGGCCGCAGTACCGTCAGGGCGGCCTTGGGGCCGCCTTTTTGCGTTGTTGCACTTTTTGTGACTTTGGCCTGTAAATTGCATCTTCTGCCGCGTCGTCAGACAAACGGCACAATCGACAGCGCGGCGGACGCGCGTGGTCAGAAGGACAAGACATGCAGGTCAAGACATTTACCGGAGCCACAGCACAGGAGCTGCTTGCCAGGATCAAGGCCGAAATGGGGCCTGAAGCCGTCATTCTGGGCAGCCGCACCTACCGTAAGAACGGGGTCGTCCACCACGAGATCACCGCCGGCCTGGAACGCCCGGAAGCCTCCGCCCAGCCCGTGGGTGCGGGCTGGAACGAATGGCGCAAGGACTGGCAGCACGTCAAAGAACAACTTTTTGCCCTCATGAAGCCTGCCATGCGCCTGGATCGCCTCACTCCCCGGCAGCGTGTGGCCTTGGAATATCTGCAGCGCGAGGGCGTTTCCGACGCCGTGGCCGTGGACCTTTATCAGCGCCTGACCGACGCGCCCGGCGCCTCTGTGCTGGAAAGCCTGTGCCGCATGGTGCCGGTGCGGCCCTGGAGCAGGGAGCACTGGCCCCAGCGCCTGCATGTGCTGGCGGGTCCGTACGGCGCGGGTAAGACCACTACGGCTCTGCGCCTGGCCCTGCACTGGCGGCGGGAAGCGCCGGAGACGCGCATCGCTTTTATCAACGCGGACTGCCTGCGCGGCAACGGGCGTCTGGTGCTGCGCCACTGGGCGGAGCTTTCGGGCTTTACTTATATGGAGGCCCCGGACAAGCCCGCCCTGGAGCAGGCCCTGGCCGCCTGCGCCGAAGCGCGCGCCGTGTTTGTGGATACGCCCGGCCTGGACCGCGCCGATACCCTGGCCGCCTGGTGCGAGCACATGGGGCTGGATTTGGCCGACGCGGCCACGCATCTGGTGCTTTCTCCTTTTTATGACGCAACGCAGACGCGCGCCCTGCTGCGGCGCTACAGCCATGACGGGCCGGGCTCCCTGGTCTGGACCAAGTTGGACGAAGCCGTTAGCTTTGGTACTATGGTCAATGTGGCCTGCGCCGCCGGCTTGCCTGTATCGGCCCTTTCGTTCGGCGCGGAGCTGCAGCAGAGCCTTGCCCCGGCCACGGAGCCGCTGGTCTGGCGCCTGATTTTCAAACGGCAGTTGCCCGGCCAGGCGGCCTGATCCCTGGCTGAAACATATGGAGCACTCGGATGAGCGGCACCTTTCCCCTGGTTTTTTCCGTTACCTCCGGCAAGGGGGGCGTGGGCAAAACCAATATATCGGTAAATCTGGCCATCTGTCTTGCCCAGCTGGGCAAGCGGGTGGTACTTATTGACGCGGACTTGGGCTTGGCCAATGTGGATGTGGTGCTGGGGCTTACGCCGCAGAAAAACCTTTTCCACCTGTTTCATGAAGGCGCGACCATCCAGGAAATCCTTTTCCCCACGCCTTATGGTTTTTCCATTCTGCCGGCCTCTTCTGGCATGAGCGAAATGCTTACCCTTTCCACCGGCCAGAAGCTGGATTTGCTGGAAGCCGTAGACGAACTTGAGAACGACCTGGATTATCTTATTGTGGACACGGGGGCGGGCATCAACGACAATGTGCTGTATTTCAACATGGCCGCGCAGGAGCGCCTGGTGGTGCTTACGCCGGAGCCTACCTCCCTTACGGACGCCTACGCCCTCATCAAGGTGCTCAAGACCAATCATGGGGTGGAGCGCTTTGAGGTCTGCGTCAATATGGCCCCGGACGCCAAAACTGCGCGGGAGATGTTTGTGCGCCTGCACCAGGCCTGCGATCACTTTTTGAGCGGCGTTTCGCTGGAGTTGGCGGGGGTTATCCCGCGCGATACGGCCGTGCGCAAGGCCGTGGTGCAGCAGTTGCCTTTCTGCGTCAGCGAGCCGCAGAGCCCGGCCTCCCGTGGGGTGCTGGCGATGGCCAAGACCATCACCACCTGGGAAGTGCCCGAAAATCTGGATGGCAATATCAAGTTTTTCTGGAAAAAACTTTTATTCCGTTAGGCGTTTTGCCTGTGCGGCAACACCGCCGCTGCAGTGCCGGGCGGGCCGGCAGCGGCGGCGGACAGCAGGCGTGGCGCGCCGCCACGCGGGAAGAGGCTGCAACTGAGGAAACGGCCATGAAAACCGCCACAGCGCGGATACAACCCTGGGAGGCGCTGGAAAGCGGCGCTACCGCATGGGAACGCTTTTCGCCGCCGGAGCAGGAAGCGGTGGTGCGGCACTATGCCCCCAAGATCCGCTTTCTGGCACTGCGCCTCAAAGCCAAACTCCCCCGCAGCGTGGAGCTGGGCGAGCTTATCAGCTCCGGCACGTTGGGGCTGATGGAGGCGCTCGGCAAATTCCGGCCGCAGTTGGGCATCCGCTTCGAAACGTATGCAGAAAGCCGCATCCGCGGCGCCATGCTGGACGAACTGCGTCGGTTGGACTGGTTCCCCCGTTCCCTGCGGCAGCGGGTGCGCGTGCTGGACGAGGCCATGCGGCAGGTGGAAAATCTGGAGGGCCGCCCCGCCACGGAAGAAGAACTGCAACACCTCACTGGTCTGGAGCTGCGCGAGGTGCGTCAGGGCCTGGAAGCACTGCAGAACCAGTTGTGGGTTTCGCTGGACGCCATCCAGGACACCTTTGCGGGCGACGCACAGGGCGGCGAAGGCGAACCCTATCGGCGCACGGCCCTGCGGGAACTGGTGGAACGCGTCGCGCCGCTTATTGATACCTTGACGCCAAGAGAGAAATTGGTACTGTCGCTTTACTATACGGACGAGTTGAATATGCGTGAAACCGCCGAAGTTCTGGGCATCACCGAAGGGCGCGTGTCTCAGCTTCACTCTCAGGCCCTGAGCCGTCTGCGCAGAGAATTCGTCAGCCGTTACGGCGAGGAACCTGAAGCATAATGCATAAACGGTCCCGCGGGGGCCGATGGCGGGAGGAATTTTTCATGCCTTACAATCCCAACATGCGCGTTCTTGTGGTTGACGATTTTTCCACCATGCGCCGTATTGTTCGCAACATCCTGCGCCAGATCGGCTTTCAGAACGTGGTGGAGGCCGACGACGGCACCTCCGCATGGGAAGTCCTCAACAGAGAAAAGATAGACTTCATCGTTTCCGACTGGAATATGCCCCAGATGACCGGCATTGATTTGCTGCGCAAGGTTCGCGCCAGTGAACAATTTGCAAATATACCGTTTCTTATGGTCACGGCGGAAGCCCAGCAGGAAAATATTATTGAGGCGGTGCAGGCCAAGGTGTCCAACTACATCGTCAAGCCTTTCACCGCTGATACCATGAAGCAGAAAATTGACAAGATCTTTGCCTGAGCGGGGCGCGACCATGACGCGGCGATGCAGGGGCAAGACGCCGTCCTGGTGTGCGCGGGCTGCCGCGACGGCTCAGGGCCCGGGAGGGGCGCGTGGCTGCAAAAACTGACGTGAAAACCGCTCCGGACACGGAAGCCCTGCAGATGGATCTGGGGCCTGACCCCGTCCGCCGCAAGGTGGAACTGGACCTGGACGACGCCCCCTTCCTCAAATCGGAAGAAAAAATGCCGGCTGTGGCCGCAAGCCAGGCCGCGCCCGCAGTGCCGCAAGACGGTGCGGCCCCGCCCAAAAAACGCTCTTGGCGGCTGGCGGCGGCGGTGGCCGGGCTGCTGGTTCTGATCGGGGCGGGCGCCGCCTGGCGGCTCTGGCCGCGCACCCCGCCGCCTCCACCGGCGGAGGCCGTCAAGCCAGAGGTAGTTGTGGTGCCCCAGACGCCCACGGCCCAGATGCCCCAGGACCAGGTCAAAGAGCTGGCCCCTTTTGTGGTGCCGCGCGCTGACGGCGACGGTACGGCCTTTCTGATCTGCAAGTTTTCTGTGGTCTACAAAAATCCGGCCCTGGGCGCGGAATTGGACCGCAAAATGGTTTCCCTGCGTGATGCCCTCTACTTCTACCTGGGCAGCAAGACGGACGCCTTTCTGCTCAACGCCGACAACGCCCCCACCATCAAGCGGGATCTGACGGAAGTGCTCAACGACTACCTGACCCAGGGGCAGGTTACGGACATTTTGCTGGAAAGTTATCTCAATTCATAAGCCTTTGCCGTGCCGCGCACGGACCGGACGGCAAGGCGGGAGGCCGGCATGAGCGTTGACGCTACCGTGGCCGTGCTGTATGCCCAAACCGGTCTGGCCACGTCTTTGGCCAATGCCGCGGCGGTGGCCCCGCAGGCTTCCGCCGCCATGGCGCGCGTGCTGGCGGCTGAAATGGCCCGGCAGGAACAGCGCCAGATCAACAAGAGCGAACCCGGCGCTAAAATGTCGCTGGAGGCCGAAGCCCGGGAGGGCGGCGGCAGGCCCGGTTTTGCCACCAGACGGCGGGCCCGGGCGGCCCCGGCCACGGAAGAAGAGCCGGCCCCCGCTTCGCCCCTGGTGGGCAATTTTTTGAATCTTAAGGTATGAATACAACCCTGCTGCTCGTCCTGACGGGCGTCTTCTCTCTGTTAGAGCTGGCCATTCTGGGCGGCGTGCTGTTCTTTTATCTGCGGCTGCGCCGTTCGGAAACGCTCATCAATACCCTTCAGGGCAACCAGCAGAGCCTGTTGCAGCGCATTGAGATGAACGCCCGCCTGGAGCGCGAAATCGTAGGCAGCTTTGCCCAGCGTCAGGCCGAACTGCGTGACCTGGACGCCAAGCTGGAAGCACGCGTCCGGGAGCTGCGCCGCCTGTTGGAGCAGGCCGAAGGCATCAGCCGTTCTCCCCGTTTTTTGCGCGAGATTATCCTCAATGGCCGCAAAAAAGGTCTTTCTCCCCGCCAAATCGCCAAAAACGCCGGTTTGAGCCTGGACGAAGTGGAACTCATCCTCGCCCAGGAAGCGGGTGCGGACTGAGGCGGCGGCGTTTTCAGGTTCATTCCATTTTTGCATTGTTCTGGCGACTGCGTGCGCAAAACGTCCGTCACGCAGGCGTAAGCGCAAGGTGTTTGCGCTGGTAGGTGCCGGAGTGCGCGTAGCACTACCAGTGCAGAATGTATACTCTCAAAGTTTCAATGTGCTGACGCGCAAGGGCGCGCAGACGGGATTGTCCGTCTGCGCGCCCTTGCGCTTTAGAGCAGTTTACGAATGAAATGAGTTAATTGCTCTGCAAGGATTTTCTTGAAAATCCTTGCCACGAAATGCGAGAAGGCAGGCTTTTGCCTGCCGTAAGCGGGCATTTCAAGTGTTAAATACTCTAGAGTCGGCTGGTGGCTACCATTCTTCGTCGGGCGGCAGTTCCGGCGGTACAGCCACAGAGGCCGTATGGATACGCCGTCGACGGGGCGCTTCGGGCGTGGCGGCCGGGGGAGGCTGTCGGCGCAGGGCAGGTTCGGGCAGGCTGTTGTAGAGCGCCCAGAAGGCCGGATACAACTCCGTCATGACGCCAGGATTGCCCAACTTGCGGTGGGGGCGGGCGCAGGCGGCCAGAGCCAGGCCCAGAGCCCAGACCGGCGAGGGGGCGTTCCAGGGGGTTTCCTGACCATATTGTTCTTTTTTGCACAATCGGCCGTCATCTCTCAGGTCGCAGCCCGCTGCGCGCAGAAAACTTTCCACCTCGGCGGGGTCCACGCCGCCGGACAGGGCGGGCAGACGAACTTCGCCGCCGCGCAGGGCCGCACAGGCGGCCAGGGCCAGGGGCAGCGCCGCCCAGTCCGCAGGGAAGTGGACCGGCAGGGCCGCAAGATCAAAAACGTGCACGGGGACGGCGTTTTGGGCAACAATTTCGCCGTGTTCCTTGCGGGTATCCTGGCGCAAGTCCAGGCCCAGAGCCTGCAGCAAATCCCAGCCGGCCACGGCTGCGGGCCAGCGGGGCCACAGGCCGGTGAGCCGGGCGCTGCCGCCCAAAGCCAGGGGCAGGGCAAGCAAAAATACGGCCAGTTCCGGTTCCAGCGGCAGTTCGGGGCTTTCGGGAAAATTCAGGGGGCCGGGGGTGACGCGCACCCTGCCGCCATCGGCCTGCACGGCGGCGCCGGCCGCACGCAGCACGGGCAGCACGCGGGCCAGGGCCGTGGCCTGGTCCGGGTGGGCGCTCAGGTCCACCAACAAGGGGCGTTCATAGCCGGGCGCGGCCAGCAGCAGGGCCTCGGCCAGCTCCACGGGCACGTCCGCGGGCAGGGTAAAGGCGTCCGGCAGCAAGCCGGAACACTCCAGCCGCACGGGCAGGCCCGTGCTCTTGGGCACGGCGTGCACCATGCGCGCGCCCAGGGCAGGCAACACATGGCGCAGGGTGGTGAAATCCGCCAGCTTCAGACCAGAGCCGCCTGTGATTTTGACTCGGGAGGGCCGGCCCAGATAGTGCCCCAACAGCAGAAAAAAGTTCCAGGCGCTGTCGCCCGCGTGCAGCACTTTGTCCGGCGTGCCCAGGGGGGCAGCCTCACGGGCCAGCACGCCGTCGTCCGTACGGGTAAGGGCGGCCCCGGCCTGGGTAAGCATCTGCACGCAGTCCACAATGGGGTCGTTCATAAGGCAAGGGGCCAGACACAGGGGCCGACCGCTGGTCGCGGCCAGAAACAGCCATGCACGGGTTACGCGGCAGGCCAGCGGGGCGGTGCAGTCCAGCTTCACAGGCCGCGCGGGCGGCGCCAGGTTGAAGGCCGTGCGGGGTGGCTCCGGGCGCTGGTCTGCGCCGTTTTCCTGCGCGTCCGGGGCCACTGGCCGGGGTTGAAAGACCACTTCCTGCATCAGAGAAAAAAAGTGGCCGGTCAGGCGTGGGTCACGGCTTACGCGGGCCGCGGCGGCCTCCCATGATTCACGCAGAAATTTTTCTTCGGCGGGCTCCAGGCGGGGTTTGTCGCCCCGCATGCGCGTAAGCAGATTGTGGCGGCGCAGCAAGAGCCGCAAAATGTCGTGGTCAAGGTCGCTGACCACCTCGCGCAAGGGGCGGCGGGGCCGCGCATCACGCTGTTCGGGGTTCCGGCGCGGCGTGCGCCCTTCATGAGAGTGCTCGGTCATATGCAATTGTCCAAAAGGATGAGGTGGGTGGGCGCCGGCAGGCATAAGCCCGTTCGGCTGCTGGCCGCGCACCCAGTAAAAATTCGGGGCGTGGGGGCTTCCCTTGTCTGCGTAAGCGTGTTAGCCTGAATCGACTTCTCTGGCAAGGTCTGTGGCGTGTCCGTGGCCCTGCGGAGGGCTGTTGCGGCCGGTATGGGCCCCGGTACGGGGCGGCAGTGCCACGTCACTGCGACAGGGCGGTGACGGCCACGTGGCGGCGGTATTAAATGTTTTTTTCACAAGATTTATAACCATGGAGAATTTAATATTTTTTTTGCGCAACGCGCGAATGTTTTCACGAAATTTTTCCGGGGGGTCTTGACGTAGATGCCAAGGGCTTGTTACTAATTGCGCAAGCCATACGCCCTACCTTCGTTGCGGAGGCGCTCGGCTGACCCCCGGCGTGACGGATTTGCTTTGCGCCTCGCCGAACCCGGCGGGTTTTCTGTAACACTTTTACGAGTTGGAGGACACATATGCCGACGTTTGTCGATCCGTCCAAATGCGACGGCTGCAAGGGTGGCGAAAAGACGGCCTGCATGTACATCTGCCCCAACGACCTCATGATCCTCGACCCTGAGGAAATGAAGGCCTACAACCAGGAACCGGACGCCTGCTGGGAATGCTATTCCTGCGTCAAGATTTGCCCTCAGGGCGCCATTACGGCCCGCCCCTATGCGGACTTCGCGCCCATGGGCGGCACCTGTATCCCCATGCGTTCGGCCGACTCCATCATGTGGACGGTCAAGTTCCGCAACGGCAACGTGAAGCGCTTCAAGTTCCCCATTCGCACCACGCCTGAAGGCTCCATCAAACCTTACGACGGCCGCCCCGAAGGCGCCAACCTGGAAGACGAGCTGCTGTTCACCGAAACCGCGCTGGCCACTCCCAAGGAAGCCTTGAGCAAAAAGTTCGATGTGTCGGAAGCCGACAAGGTCTTTACCTGCAAAGAACACGGCCGCTAGGCTTTTGCAACAGCAAGTGCGAAAGGAGAAATCACTATGCCTATGATTCCCGTGAAGGAAGTGAATAAGGGCGTTGCCATTGCCGAACCCGAAGTCAAAGAACATGCGGTTGATCTGCTCATCGTGGGCGGCGGCATGGGCGCTTGCGGCGTGGCCTATGAGGCCGTGCGCTGGGGCGACAAACATGGCCTGAAAATCATGCTCTGCGACAAAGCCGCGCTGGAGCGTTCCGGCGCCGTGGCCCAGGGCCTTTCGGCCATCAACACCTATCTGGGCGAAAACTCCGCCGACGACTATGTGCGCATGGTCCGCACCGACCTTATGGGCCTGGTGCGCGAAGACCTGATCTTCGACGTGGGCCGCCACGTGGACGACTCCGTGCATCTGTTTGAAGATTGGGGCCTGCCCTGCTGGATCAAGAGCGAAGACGGCCACAACATGAACGGCGCCGACGCCAAGGCCGCGGGCAAATCCCTGCGCAAGGGCGACAAGCCCGTGCGTTCCGGCCGCTGGCAGATCATGATCAACGGCGAGTCCTACAAGTGCATCGTGGCCGAAGCGGCCAAGAATGCCCTGGGCGAAGACCGCATGATGGAGCGCATCTTCATCGTGAAACTGCTGCTGGACAAAAACACCCCCAACCGGGTGGCCGGCGCCGTGGGCTTTAACCTGCGCGCCAACGAAGTGCACATCTTCAAAGCCAACGCCATCATGGTGGCCGCTGGCGGCGCGGTGAACGTGTACCGCCCCCGCTCCACCGGTGAAGGCATGGGCCGCGCCTGGTATCCCGTGTGGAATGCCGGCTCCACCTACACCCTGTGCGCGCAGGTGGGCGCCGAAATGACCATGATGGAAAACCGCTTCGTGCCCGCCCGCTTCAAGGACGGTTACGGCCCCGTGGGCGCGTGGTTCCTGCTCTTCAAGGCCAAGGCCACCAACTCCAAGGGTGAAGACTACTGCTCCACCAACAAGGCCATGCTGAAGCCTTACGAGGACCGCGGCTACGCCAAGGGCAACGTCATCCCCACCTGCCTGCGTAACCACATGATGCTGCGTGAAATGCGCGAAGGTCGCGGCCCCATCTACATGGACACCAAGACCGCCCTGCTGAACACCTTTGCCACCCTGAGCGAAGAGCAGCAGAAGCACCTGGAATCCGAAGCGTGGGAAGACTTCCTTGACATGTGCGTGGGCCAGGCCAACCTGTGGGCCGCCACCAACACCGCGCCTGAAGAACGCGGCTCCG
This sequence comes from Desulfovibrio legallii, assembly GCF_004309735.1. Classification (NCBI taxonomy): domain Bacteria; kingdom Pseudomonadati; phylum Thermodesulfobacteriota; class Desulfovibrionia; order Desulfovibrionales; family Desulfovibrionaceae; genus Desulfovibrio; species Desulfovibrio legallii. Next base: position 256,785 of record NZ_SIXC01000002.1, on the reverse strand, counting down.
AAATCATGCCCACCGAGCCTTACCTGCTGGGCTCCCACTCCGGTTGCTGCGGTATCTGGGCCTCCGGCCCGGACGAAGCCTGGGTGCCGGAAGACTACAAAGTCAAAGCCAGCAACGGCAAGGTCTACAACCGCATGACCACCGTGGAAGGCCTCTTCACCTGCGCCGACGGCGTGGGCGCTTCCGGCCACAAGTTCTCCTCCGGCTCGCACGCCGAAGGCCGCATCGCCGGCAAGCAGATGGTGCGCTGGTGCCTGGACCACAAGGACTTCAAACCTGAGTTCAAGGAAACGGCCGACGAGCTGAAAAAACTCATCTACCGTCCTTACTACAACTATATGGAAGGCAAGGCCGCTTCCACCGACCCCGTGGTGAACCCCAACTACATCACGCCTAAGAACTTCATGATGCGCCTCGTCAAGTGCACCGATGAATACGGCGGCGGCGTGGGCACCTACTACACCACCTCCAAGGCCCTGCTTGACACTGGCTTCTATCTGCTTGAGATGATGGAAGAAGACTCTGAAAAGCTGGCCGCCCGCGACCTGCACGAACTGCTGCGCTGCTGGGAAAACTACCACCGCCTCTGGACCGTGCGTCTGCACATGCAGCACATTGCCTTCCGTGAGGAATCCCGGTACCCCGGCTTCTACTACCGTGCGGACTTCATGGGTCTTGACGACAGCAAGTGGAAGTGCTTTGTGAACTCCAAGTACGATCCCGCCACCGGCGAGACCAAGATCTTCAAGAAGCCCTACTACCAGATCATCCCTGACTAGTCAGGCGGCACTGAAACGACACTGGGGCGGCCGCAAGGCCGCCCCAGACTGCTGACGGGTCGGCGCGATGCGTGCCGTCGGCCCGCGCCGCCGGGCGGTCGCAAGACCGCCCCTTTTCACGGCGCAGCGGGGCCTCACGGGCGGCGTTTCCACTTTCCGCGGCGGGAGGCCTTTTCCTTCTTTAGCCGCTATGCAACAACGCAGGAGGATATCCAGGATGTCCAATGCCATTCTCGTCGTGGGCGGCGGCTTTGCGGGCCTCACAGCCGCCATTGAAGCGGCGGAACTGGGGCACGACGTCTTCATCGTCGAAAAGTCGCCCTGGCTGGGCGGCCGCGTGGCTCAGCTCAACAAATATTTCCCCAAACTCTGTCCCCCCTCCTGCGGGCTGGAAATCCAGTTCCAGCGCATCAGGAATAACCCGCGCATCAAATTTTTCACCCAGGCCCAGGTGGTGGGCTTTGTGGGCGTCAAGGGCGATTACAAGGTGCAGGTGCGCATTGAACCGCGCCACACCGCGCCCCACAATGTGGATTTCAGCCTGCTGGCCTCCAGTCTGGAAGGCACGACCCCCAGCGAGTTTGACCTGGGGCTCGGCAAGCGCAAGGCCCTCTACAAGGCCATGCCCTTTGCCTTTCCCGCACGCTACACCCTGGACACGCACACCCTTTCCAAGGCCGATACGGCCCGGGTGGCGGGGGCCCAGTTCCTGGACCTGGCCGAAAAGCCCCACGAGGTGGAGCTCAGCGTGGGCGCTGTGGTGGTGGCCACGGGCTGGAAGCCCTATGACGTGACCCGCCTCAGCAACCTGGGCGCGGGCAAAGTCAAAAATTGTATTTCCAACATGCAGTTGGAGCGTCTGGCTTCGCCCTTCGGCCCCACGGGCGGCCGTATGGTGCGGCCCACGGACGGGCGGCAGCCCTTGCAGGTGGCTTTTGTGCAGTGCGCGGGCTCGCGCGACCAAAACCACCTCAACTACTGCTCCTACATCTGCTGTATGGCCACACTCAAGCAGTGTCTGTATCTTTCGGAGCAGAGCCCCCAGACGCAGATCACCGTCTACTACATCGACCTGCGCGCCCCTGGCCGCTACACCAAGGTGCTGGAAAAAGTCCAGGCCTTGCCCAACGTGCATTTCGTCAAGGGCAAGGTGGCGGACGTGGTTCAGGCCCCCGGCGACATGGTGCGGCTTACGGCCGAAGACGCTGTGCGCGGCGAGAAAATGACCCTGGATTATGATCTGGTGGTGCTGGCCACGGGCATGCAGCCTTCGCTGGCCGGTGAGGACGCGCCCTTGCCCCTGCCTCTGGATGAAGACGGCTTTATTGCGGGCGGCGAAGAGGCCGGCATTTTCGCCGCCGGTTGCGCACGCATGCCCCTGGATGTGATGCGCTCCGCGCAGTCCGGCACAGCCGCCGCCTTGAAGGCGGTGCAAACGGTGAAAGGGAGGTAGGCGGCATGGCCGGTAAAATTGGCGTCTATTTTGACCAGCAGAACATCGGCGGCGGGCTGGATGTGCCCGCTCTGGCCGTACAGACTGGAGAAAAGTGGGGCGACCTCACGCCTGTGGTTAAGGTTGTTCCCGTGCTGGCCGCGGCCGTGGATGAAATCAGGGCTGATATTGAAGCCCAGGGCCTGGACGGCGTGCTGCTTTGCGGCGCTTCGCCCCGGGTGGATGCGGATATCTACCGCCTGCCTGTGCAGGTGGAGCATGTGAACCTGCGCGAACAGTGCGTGCTGGCCTATAAAAATCCGGACAAGAGCCCGGTGGACCTGAGCCAGGGCGCGCCCGCGCTGCTCACTCTTATGGCTCGCGACTATATCAATATGGGCGTGGTCAAACTGCAGAAAAGCTCGGTGCCCGATTCGGCAGCCATCACCGGCGTGCAGCGTGTGCTGGTCATCGGCGGCGGCTGGACGGGCCTTACCGCCGCAGCCGAAGCGGCGGCCACGGGCTACGAAGTGGTGCTGGTGGAAAAGAGCGAGAAGCTCGGCGGCGCGGCCAACAATATCCCCATGGCGTCGCCTCTGGCCTCGCCCTGGACGGACAAGCAGCCCACCAACCTGGAAACCAGGATCGCCGAGGTTACGGGCAACGCGCGCATCACCGTGCACTGCAACGCCCGTATGGAAAAACTGGAAGGCCAGCCCGGCGAATTCAAGGCCACCATAGCTACCCAGAGCGGCCCCGTCAGTGTGGACGTGGGCGCGGCGGTGCTGGCCACGGGCTGGGTGCCCCTGGATCAGAAATATCTGGAGCCCATGGGCCTGGGCAAAAGCCCTAAGGTCATGGACGCCGCTACCTTTGGCAAGCAACTGGTGGCTGGTCAGGTCAGCGCGCGGCGTATCGCCTTTGTGCTGGACGTGAGCCTGGCCGAGGCGGCAGTGCGCAAGGCGGCGGAAGAAGCCGCCGCGGCCCCCGCCCCGGAGGAGACTCCCAAGGCCGCCCCGGCAGAGGGTGACAATGCAGAAAAGGCCTTTGTCAAAGAAGACCTGGAAACTTTCCGCCACCTTACCTACTCCAACGCCGTCAACAGCGTGGGTATGCTGCGTCTGGCCAATACGGTCTGTGAAAAGACCAACGACGCCTGCCAAACCTTTATCCTTTATAAGGATATGACCGTCCCCGGCATCCTCGAGCGCTTCTACAAGAAAATGCAGGACCGCCTGGGCGTTATGATGACCAAGGCCGACGTGACCGCCGTACGTGAAGCCGGCGACCACATGGTGGTGGAGTGCAAAAACACTTTGCTGGGCATGGATTTTGACCTGGACGTGGACCTGGTGGTTCTGCCCACGGGTCTGGTGCCCACCACGGCCAAGGACGTGACGGTCAACTTCGACTACCGCCAGGGGCCGGATTTCCCCGACCTGCAGTTGTTTGACGGCTTTGCCGACTCCAACTACATCTGCTTCCCCTACGAAACCCGGCGCACGGGCGTGTATGCGGCCGGCTGCGTGCGGCAGCCCCTGACCATGGACGCCTGCGAAGAAGACGCCCGCGGCGCGGTGCTCAAGGCCGTCCAGTGCATTGAGGCGGCCAGCCACGGCGTGGCCGTGCATCCCCGTTCCGGCGACCTTTCCTACCCCGTGTTCAACTTTGTGCGCTGCACCCAGTGCAAACGCTGCACAGAGGAGTGCCCCTTCGGCGCTCTGGACGACGACGAAAAAGGCACGCCCAAGCCCAATCCGGCGCGCTGCCGTCGCTGCGGCACCTGTTTCGGCGCGTGCCCGGAGCGCGTCATCTCCTTTGCCAACTACAATATCGACCAGATCGGCTCCATGATCCGCGAGGTGCAGGTGCCCAAGGACTTCAAAAACGAAGGCCCCCGCATCCTCATCCTGGCCTGCGAAAACGACGCCTACCCGGCTCTGGATATGGCCGGGGCGCGGCACAAGACCTGGAGCCCCTACTGCCGCGTTATCCCGGTGCGCTGCCTTGGCTCGGTCAACGCCATCTGGGTTTCCGACGCCATGAGCAAAGGCTTTGACGGCGTTATGCTGCTGGGCTGCAAATACGGCGACGACTACCAGTGCCACTTCGTCAAGGGCTCTGAAATCTGCTCCCGCCGTAAGGAAAACATCGCCGAGACCCTCAACCGTCTGGGCGTGCAGCCCGAACGGGTGGAGCAGCTTGAAGTGGCCATTGACGAATACGACACGGTACCTGACCTGATCGACGGTTTTGTGGACCGCATCATGGCCCTGGGCCCCAACCCGTTCAAGGGCATGTAGGAGGATGGCAGCAATGGCACAATGCACAATCAAACCTGATATGGAGTTTGTCAGGGCGCTGGAAGAAGCGGGGGGAGAGTCCCTCAAAAAGTGCTACCAGTGCGCCACCTGTTCTGTGGCCTGCCCGCTTGCTCCGGCCAACGCGCCCTATCCGCGCAAGGAAATGGTCTGGGCCTCCTGGGGCCTCAAGGACAAGCTCCGCGCCGATGTGGACCTGTGGCTCTGCCACAACTGCGGCAACTGCGCGGACCTCTGCCCCCGCGGCGCGCGCCCGGCCGACCTTATGGGCGCGGCCCGCAACGTTATCTATAAGGAACTGACCGAGCCCGTGGCCGTAGGCAAGCTCATGAGCAAACCTTCGGGCCTGCCCGTGCTCTTCGCCATCCCGGCCCTGCTCTGGCTGGTGGTCTGGTGGATCCGCGCCGGCTTCAACGGCGGCAACTGGTTCCCCCGCGCCGCTGACGGACGCATCGTCTTCGGCCAGATCTTCTACGGCGACTACACCATTGACCCCATCTTCATGCTCACGTTCTTCGGCGCGGTGTTCATCCTGGCGCGCGGCGTCATGAAGCTCTGGGCCCTGTTCAAACCCGAAGGCAAGCTGGCCGTCATCGGTAAGACCAAATGCTGGCTCTGGCACCTCTGGGATGTGCTCTGGGATGAAATCATCACCCACCGCCGCTTCGACGACTGCGAATCCGGTCCCGATACCGGCAAAGAAACGCCCAACCGCAAGTGGGGGCACTTCCTCCTGGTCTGGAGCTTTGCCATCCTGGCCTGCGTCACGGCCATCGTGGCCCTGGGGCACTGGGGCGGCAAGGTCATCCCCCTCATCAAGATCGAAACGCCCATGCCCCTCACCTTCCCGGTGAAAATTCTGGCCAACCTGGGCGCGCTGCTGCTGCTCTGCGGCCTGGCCGTGCTCACTGCGCGGCGCGTGCGGCTCAACCCCAAATACCAGGCCTCCAGCTGGTACGACTGGTACCTTCTGGGCATTATCTGGCTGGTGGCCGTCACCGGCATCCTGTCCCAGTGCTTTCGCCTGGCCGACGCCGTGGTGCCCGCCTTTCTGGTCTATTATCTGCACCTGGTGTTTGTCTGGATGCTTTTCGCCTACCTGCCCTGGTCCAAACTCGGCCACTTTGTCTACCGCACGGCGGCCCTGGTCTATGTGCGCATGTACGGCAGAAGCTAGAAGGTAACCTTGTGGCGCGGCCCCGGTCCGCCGGGGCCGCCCTTGCGTACCGCGTTGTACAGAATAATTTCGATCTCCGAGGAGGAGGCCGCCATGTCCGATACGTCCCGTAAAGTCTTTCCTGTGGAGTCCGTCCTGGCCCTGGTCGTGGGCAAGGAAGACGTGGATATCAAAGAAATCGCCGGTTTCGTGGCCGGGCGCTCCATTGAGTGTGATTGCTGCGCCAAGGCCGTAAGTCCTTTTGCCGCCGCCTGGCTGGCCCGCTGGTTCCCCAAGTTTATGGATCTGGACTGGGCCGAAGGCCAGTCCTGGGATGGCTTTGTGAGCGCCGGCCGCAGCCTGCTGGGCGACAATGTTTCCCTTACCTGCATGGACGGCCGCACCAAGGCTCTGGTGGACCAGGCCCTGGATACCCTGGCCGATACCTATAAGAGCATGGCCGCCCAAACGGCCGCCGCTTCCGCCCTTGAAGAGCGCGTGCGCGCCCTGGAGCCCGCTGAGGCCCGCGCCGAAGCCCTGACTAAAAAGGTGGATGAGCTGGAAGCCAAAATCAAAACCATGAACACCGATATGGGCGGCCTGCGTCGCCAGGTGGCCGAATTCCAGGGCAAGGTGGCCGTGAGCCACGATGATCTCATGCAGACCATCAAAGACGCCATCAAGGACGGCCTCAAGGGCATGGTTGTGGGCGGCGCTGCCGCCGGCGCGGCCGGCGCGGCCGCTGAAGAAGCCGCACCCGCCGCTGAAGAAAACGCCGTGCCCGATGATTTCGGCTTCGGCGCTTCTGGTGCAAACAACGACGGCTTCGGGTTTTAAAAGGTTTTTATGGGGGAAGGGGAACTTTTGTGAACAAAAGTTCCCCTTCCCCCATACCCCATCCCTTCAAAAAACTTTTTTACTCAGGGTGCGCAACAGGCGTCCCCTGAGTTTTTTTGTGCAACTTCCAAATGTCGTGGAGGCGTCACGGCCTTGCCACGCACGCCCCGCATGTTCTCCCCAGGTACTGTGGCAACCAGTTCAGGGGCATTGCAACTTTGCAATACCCTGGCGGTTGCATAAGCAGACGCCCGCCGTGAAGGCGCAAGCGCAATGTACTTGCACTGTTAAGCGCCGGAACGAGCGTGCCGTAAACTTTGAGGGTACATATTCTCAAAGGTAATCTGCTAGAGCGGTTTACGAATGAAATGAGTTAATTGCTCTGCAAGGATTTTCTTGAAAATCCTTGCCACGAAATGCGAGAAGGCAGGCTTTTGCCTGCCGTAAGCGAGCATTTCAAGTGTTAAATACTCTAAGATAAGGAGGAGGAGCATGCCCGGCAGCATAGAAATTCTGTCACCGGCGCCGCAAGGCGCGCCCCTTGAACCGCGCCGCCCCCGGCGGCTGCTGCGCGCCCTGGCGCGCCGGTTTACCGCCCTGGGTCGGCTGCAAAAAGCCGCCGAGGGCCTGCCCCGTTGCGGCGACGCCCCCGCCTTTGCCGCCGCCTGCCTTGCGGCCCTGGATGTGCGCGTCCGCAGTGAGCCCCACGCCCTGGAGCGCATCCCCACCCAGGGTCCGCTGCTCCTCTACGCCAACCATCCCACAGGCGCGCTGGAAGGTCTGGTCCTGCTGGCCCGCTGTGGCCGTCTGCGTCCGGACCTGAAGATTCTGACCACCGCCACCCTCGCCAGTCTGCCCCAACTGGCCCCCCTGGCGCCGCGTCTGCTGCCCCTGGACCTTTCCCCAGGGGCGGCCGGCGCGGCCAATGCCGCCGTACTGCGCGCCGCCCTGCGCCATTTACGGCGGGGCGGTGCGCTGGGCATCTTTCCCGCCGGGAAGGTGGCCCGCTGGTCGCCCGGCGCGGGTGTACGTGAACAGCCCTGGTCCCGTCTTCTGGGTCTGCTGGCCGCCTGCCCTGGCACGCACTGCCTGCCTCTGCGGTTCACTGCCCGCGTCAGTCCCGCCTTTCTGCTCGCCACCCAGTTCAGCGAAGCCTTGGGCACGGCCCTTTTGCCGCACGTTCTGGAGCGCCAGCGCGGCAGTCTGGTCCACATGCGTGTGGGCCGGCCGTATAAAGCCGAATCCCTGCGCGCCCTTAGCCACGCCCAACGCACCCTCTGTCTGCGTCTGTTACAGGAGTCTCTTGTCCCTGCGCCAGTGGCCCGCGAGCGTGCCGTATCTCCGGCCCCTTTGGCCGCGCCCGTTGTTCAGGAGGATTTTATGGCCGCGCTGGCGGCCCTGCCCCAGGACCGTGTACTGGCCCGCGAAGGCCGCTACAGCGTTTATCTGCTCCTCGGAGCGGAATCCCCCGTACTTCTTGATGAACTGACCATGCGCCGCGAAGAAGCCTTCCGCGCTTTGGGGGAAGGCAGCGGCAAGGCCCGCGATACCGACCGCTACGATGCCGCCTACGCCCATCTAGTGTTGGTGGATGAAGAGGCGCAGGCCTTGGCCGGGGCCTACCGCGCCTGCCTGGTCCGGTCCGACGYGGCCCACAGCGATAGCGCCAAAAATCTCTATACCGCTGCGTTGTTCCGGTATAATCCGGAATTTTTTCGCCACTGCGGCAATGCCCTGGAGCTGGGCCGCGCCTTTATCCGCGCCGCCTACCAGCGCGACTACGCCCCCTTGCTCCTGCTTTGGAAGGGCATAGGGCAACTGGCCCTGCGCAGCGGTGCGCGCACCCTCTTTGGTCCCGCCAGTATGGGGCTGGACTACAAGCCTCAAAGCGTGGATCTGCTCTGCAACTATCTGCGCCGCAACCATTGGCACGCGCCCCTGGCAACCCTGGTGCGCGGGCGCAAACCCCGGCGGCCCGCCGTGGATACCCCCTTTGTGCGCCAAATGGCCTATGCCGACATCAATGCCCTTGTCCGGCACATGGAAAACGGCCGCAACCTGCCCATCCTCTTCAAACACTACCTGCAACTGGGCGGACGCATTGTCGCTTTCCACCAGGATGCCGCCTTCGGCACCCTCGACGCCCTCCTGGTGGTGGACCTGCGCACTGCCCCAGAGCGCTTCCTGCGCCGTTACCTCGGCGACGAGGGCTTCCAGCGCCTGCGCGATGGCATCGTGTACGAGAAATGATGGTGGGGGGAAGGGGGACTTTTGTGAACAAAAGTCCCCCTTCCCCCCACACCCCCCCAACCCTTCAAAAAACTTTTTTATTTAGGGTAGGCAACAGGCGTCCCCTGATTTTTTTGTGCATCTGCCAAATGTCGTGGAGGCGTCACGGCCTCGCCTCGCGTGCCCTGCATGTCCTCCTCAGATACTGTGGCAATCAGTTCAGGGGCATTCCAATGTTGCAATGCCCTGGCTGCTGGCTGGTCAACCCGGCTGCGTAGAGATTCCCCCAGCATATTAAAAAGCCCCATGCACGAGATGCGTGGGGCTTTTTACTATGCTGGGGCCAGTAAAGAATTATGACCGGTAGTCCGAGTTGAGCGTCACATATTCGTGCCCAAGATCCGAAGCCTGGAGGGTATAGGAGCCGGGACCGTCGCCCAGGGATATTTCCACGGGGATGTCCTTGGCCTTGAGGCGTTCGGCCAGGAGGTCTTCTTTATCGTCGTTAACGGGGCGTCCCTGGCGGAAGCGTTCCACACCGCAGAGCGTCAGGCCCACCTGAGTGGGGTCAAAGGACGCGCCGCTGTAGCCCACAGCAGTGACAATGCGGCCCCAATTGGCGTCGCCTCCGTAAATGGCGGTTTTGACCAGTTGGGAATGCCCCACGCTGCGGGCCACCAGGGCGGCGTCGGCCTCGCTGGCCGCGCCGGTGACGGTAATGTGGATGACCTTGCTGGCGCCTTCGCCGTCCATGACCAGCATATGGGAAACCGTGCCGAGAATGGCGGTGAGGGCCTCCTCCAGTTGGGCCAGGTCGCGGGCGGAGCGGACGGCCACGCCGGAGGCCCCGTTGGCCAGGCCCAGAATGGTGTCGTTGGTGGAGGTGTCGCCGTCCACGCTTACGCGGTTAAAAGTCTGTTCCACGGCGCGGTGGAACATGGCCTGCCAGGGGCCGCGCTCCACATCCGCGTCAGTGAGGGCCACGCAGAGCATGGTGGCCATGTTGGGGCAGATCATGCCCGCGCCCTTGGCCATGACGGTGAGGCGCACCGCGCCGCCTTCCATCTGGAGTTCGCGGCTGGAAAATTTGGGAAAGGCGTCCGTGGTCATGAAGGCGCGGGTAAAGCCTTCGGCATCGCGGCTGCCCAGGCTTTTGACCAGGAGGGGAACGGCGTCGAGCCAGAGGTCCATTTTGAGGTGCGCGCCCACGACGCCGGTGGAAAGGGGCAGGATTTCTTCCACCCTAAGGCCCGTAAGCCCGGCCACCATAGCCTGGGTGGCACGGCAGTTGGCCAGGCCTTCTTCGCCGGTGCAGGCGTTGGCCTGCCCGGAGTTGGCCAGCACGGCGCGGGCCGTGCCGCCTTGGGCCAGAATTTCCTGGCAGACCAGCACAGGGGCGGCCTTGAAGACGTTTTGGGTAAACATGCCCGCCAGGGCGGCGGGGCGGTCAGACACGATGAGGCCCAGATCGTCGCGGTTCTGGGCCTTGAATCCGGCAGCCGCGGCGCCGGCCTTGAAGCCTTTGGGCAGATCGTCCTGCATGGCCGTCTCCTGTATCTGGCGGCGGGCAGCGGGCGATGTCGGCGCGGCATGCTCCGGATGCGGCCCCCAGGGGGAAGAAAAGTTTGAGAGAAGGGGTATGGATAGGGGGGACTTTTTTGCAAAAGCCCCCCCGTATCGTTCAATCAGCCTAATGCCGCGTTGCCGTTAGGCGGTACGGTTTTTCTGGATTTCGTCGGCTAGGGCCTGGGGCACGCGTTCATAGTGGTCAAACTGCATGGTGAAGGTGGCGCGGCCCTGGGTGCGGGAGCGCAGATCCGTGGCGTAGCCGAACATGGAGGCCAGGGGCACCTGCGCGCGAATGCTCTGCGCGCCGCCGGCGCGGGCTTCCATATTCTGGACGCGGCCGCGGCGGCCGTTGAGGTCGCCCATGACGTCACCCAGGTATTCCTCAGGGGTGACCACTTCCACGTCCATGATGGGCTCCAGCAGCACGGGACCGGCTTTTTTCATGGCGTCCTTGATGGCCATGGAACCGGCCACATAGAAGGCCTGCTCGGAGGAGTCCACCTCGTGGTAGGAGCCGAAGACCAGGTTGACCTTCACATCCACCACGGGGAAGCCCGCCAGCACGCCGGACTTGAGGGCGTCCCGCATGCCTTTGTCCACAGCCGGGATGTATTCTTTGGGAATGACGCCGCCGGAGATGGAGTTGACGAATTCGTAGCCCTTGGTGGGGTTGGGCTCCACCTCAATGACCACATGGCCGTACTGGCCGCGGCCACCCGACTGCTTGGCGTACTTGAGGTCGGTCTTGGAGGGCTTGGAGATGGTCTCGCGGTAGGCCACCTGGGGTTTGCCCACATTGGCGTTGACGTTGAACTCGCGGGTGAGGCGGTCCACAATGATTTCCAGGTGCAGTTCGCCCATGCCGGCGATGAGGGTCTGGTTGGTTTCCTCGTCGCCCTTGACGCGGAAGGAGGGATCTTCCTTGGCCAGCTTGTTGAGCGCGGCGGAAAGGGCGTCGCGGTCGGCCTTGGTTTTGGGCTCAATGGCCACTTCAATGACCGGTTCGGGGATGTTCAGCGATTCCAGAATAACGGGGCGCTTTTCATCACAGAGGGTGTCGCCGGTGGAGACGTTTTTGAGGCCCACCAGAGCCACAATATCGCCGGCGCCGGCCCACTTGATGTCCTCGCGCTTGTTGGCGTGCATCTTGAGGATGCGGCCGATGCGCTCCCGCTTGCCGGTATTGGCGTTGTACACGGTCATGCCCGATTCCAGAAAGCCGGAATAGATGCGGAAGAAGGAAAGGTGGCCGATGAAGGGGTCGGAAAAGAGCTTGAAAAGCAAACCGGCCAGGGGTTCCTTGTCGTCGCAGTGGCATTCGATGAGCTGGTCTTCCTTGTCGGGCACATGGCCGGTCATGGGCGGAATATCCACGGGCGAGGGCAGATAGTCCACCACGGAATCCAGCAGGGGCTGCACGCCCATGTTGCGGAAGGCCGAACCGCAAAGCACGGGCACAATGTTGCGCGCCACAGTGGCTTTGCGGATGCAGGAGACGATTTCTTCTTCCGTAAGGGTTTCGCCGCTGAGGTACTTATCCAGCAGCACTTCGTCCTCTTCGGCCACGGCTTCCAGCATTTCGTGGTGCTTTTCGTTAAACAGGTCCTTCATGTCGGCGGGGATGTCTTCCACGCTGAACTGCGCACCCTTGGTGGTTTTGTCAAAGCGGATGGCATGGCCGCGCACCAGGTCCACCACGCCTTCAAATTTGTCTTCAGAGCCGATGGGCAGCTGCAGGGGCACGGCCTTGGCGCCCAGGCGGTCGTGGATCATCTGCACGCAACGGAAGAAATCGGCGCCGATGCGGTCCATCTTGTTGACAAAGCAGATGCGGGGCACATGGTAGCGGTCGGCCTGACGCCACACGGTTTCAGACTGCGGCTCCACGCCTGCCACGGCGTCAAAGACGCAGACGGCGCCGTCCAGGACGCGCAGGGAGCGCTCCACCTCAATGGTGAAGTCCACGTGTCCGGGGGTGTCGATGATGTTGATGCGGCAGTCTTTCCAGAAGCAGGTGGTGGCGGCGGAAGTAATGGTGATGCCGCGCTCCTGTTCCTGCTCCATCCAGTCCATGGTGGATGCGCCGTCGTGCGTTTCGCCGATCTTGTGGTTGACGCCGGTGTAAAAAAGGATGCGCTCGGTGGTCGTGGTTTTGCCGGCGTCAATATGGGCCATAATGCCGATATTGCGCTGTTTGTCTACAGGAACAGTGCGGGACACGGTGTTTCCTCCATACTGCGGATGCGGTGAGGTCCAAAACCGACGCCGCTTCCTTGCGGATGCGGCGTCGGACGGGATCTGCGGACGAGTTGGCGGGCCTCCTACCAGCGGTAGTGAGAGAAGGCCTTGTTGGCGTCGGCCATGCGGTGGGTGTCTTCACGCTTTTTCACCGCGCCGCCGCGGCCGTTATAAGCATCCAGCAGCTCGGCGGAGAGCTTGGCGGTCATGCCTTTTTCACCGCGCGAACGGGCGTAGTTGATGAGCCAGCGGATGGACAAAGAGATCTGGCGTTCCGGGCGCACTTCCATGGGCACCTGGTAGGTGGCGCCGCCCACGCGGCGGGCCTTCACTTCCATGTGGGGCTTTACGTTGTCCAGGGCCTTTTCAAAGGCGCGCATGGGGTCTTCACCGGTCTTTTCGGCCAGATGCTCCAGCGAGCTGTAGAAAATCTTTTCAGCGGCGCCCTTTTTGCCGCTGTACATGAGCCGGTTCACAAATTTGGTGACCATACGGCTGGAATACAGCGGATCGGGCAGCACTTCCCTCTTGGGAACAGGACCTTTACGGGGCATGGGGTTTCTCCTTCATGCTTGGCTGCGGCGTCACCAACCCCGCGCCGCGCCGGCGCGCCGCTTTCGCGGGCTGCCAGGCGCGCCGCATGGCGCACGCCGGATAAAATGCACTACTTGGGCCGTTTGGCGCCGTACTTGGAACGACTCTTGCGACGATCCGCCACACCGGAGGTGTCCAGGGTGCCGCGCACAATGTGGTAACGCACGCCGGGCAAGTCTTTGACACGGCCGCCGCGGATGATAACCACGGAGTGTTCCTGCAGGTTATGGCCTTCGCCGGGGATGTAGGCCGTCACTTCAATGCCGTTGGTCAGGCGCACACGGGCGACCTTACGCAGGGCCGAGTTAGGCTTTTTAGGGGTGGTGGTGTACACGCGGGTGCACACGCCGCGGCGCTGCGGGCAGGCCTGCAGGGCCGGGGTCTTTCTGTGCTTGACCACCGCCTTCCGCTCAATGCGGATAAGCTGGTTAATAGTGGGCATGCTTCCCTCCATGGGAATGGTTTGAGCGTATGATAACGCCTTTAAGAGGACAGGACATAGCCTGTCGCGCCGTCGCTGTCAATGGCAATTGTGCGCGACAGGGGCGGGATTCCGGCTTCAACGACAAATTTTGCCAGCGATTTTTTACAGATCTGTTTCAGCGCGGCACCGAAGCCGAAAAAAAATTGATGACCAGCACGCCCGCGATGATCAGCCCCAGGCCCAGGCAGGCGGCCAGGTCGAGCTTTTGACCAAACAGAAAAAGTCCCACCAGAGAAACCAGCACAATGCCCACGCCGCTCCAGATGCCATAAGAAATGCCCATGGGCACCACCTTGAGCACCTGCGCCAGCAGCCAGAGCGAGGCCGTATAGCCCAGCCCCGCGGCCAGGGTAGGGAGCAGGCGGGTCATGCCGGCGGACTGTTTGAGGCAGGCTGTGGCGGCCACTTCCAGAAGAATGGCCGCGCCCAGTTGGCAATAGGCGGTGACGGCGGGGCTCATACGACGGCTTCTTTGGGGACGGTCCGTTTTCGTTCAGGGCAGACCTGGCGCGCCCCCTGCGGGAAAAAATTTTTTGAAGCATGGAGCGTGGGAGGAAGGAAACATCTGTTCGCCACAGGCTCCTTCCCCCCACAAGAACCTTTTCCCTAGCCTTCGGCCAGGGCTTCGGCAAAGCGGGCGCGCAGGGCCTGCATCTTGCTTTTGGCGTCCAGCAGGCGGTCGGCGTTCTGGCGTTCCCGTTCCACCACGGCGGCGGGGGCGCGGCTGACGAAACTTTCGTTGCTCAATTTTTTGTTGGTGGTTACCAGATCTTTTTCCAGCTTGGCCAGTTCTTTGTCCAGTCGGGCCAGTTCGCCGTTGAGGTCCACCGCGCCTTTAAGGGGCACGATGACCTGGCAGCCTTCCACCACGGCCGAGGCCGAGGCTTTGGGGGCGTGGGTGGCGGCGTCTACGGTAAGGCCTTCCAGCCGGGCCAGGGTCAGCAGACATTGGCGGTTGTTTTCCAGCAGTGCGGCCTGGGCGGCGTCCACGGGGTGGAGCAGCAGGCTGACCTTGTGGCCGGGGCTGATGCCCAGCTCTGCCTTGATGGTGCGCACGGCCACAATAATGCTCTGGAGGCATTCCATGCGCCGGGCTTCGTCGGGCCGCAGACAGGCAGGTCTGGGGGCGGGCCAGAGCTCTGTGGCCAGATCCGTGGCGCTTTGCCCCAGGGGCTGGGGCAGGGCCGTCCAGATTTCGGCGGTCACAAAAGGCATGATGGGGTGCAGCAGCACCAGAATTTCGCGCAGGGCGAGCCAGAGCACATATTGGGCATGGGCCTTGCGCGCCGCGTCTTCGCTCTGCATATCCGGTTTGATGAGCTCCAGATACCAGTCGCAGAATTCGTTCCACAGGAATTTGTAGCCCAGTTGTGCGGCGTCGTTGAAGCGATATTCCGCAAAGGCCCGGTCCATTTCGTCTTTGACGGTCTCCAGACGATGGAGCAACCACTGGTGGTGCAGGCCCGGCACGCTTTCCGGGGCCACGGGAGCCGGGGCGGTTTCCGGCAGATTCATGAGGGCGAAGCGGGCCGCATTCCAGAGTTTGTTGACAAAGTGGCGGTAGCCTTCAATGCGTTCTTCGGCGAGGCGGATATCCCGTCCCATGGCCGCAAAGGCCGTGAGGGTGAAGCGCAGGGCGTCGCAGCCGTATTTGTCGATCATCTCCAGAGGATTAATGACGTTGCCCGTAGATTTGGACATTTTGCGGCCTGTGGCGTCGCGCACCAGGGCGTGCAGGTAGACGTGGGCAAAGGGCGGTTTGCCCATGAAGTGGAGGCCCATCATCATCATGCGGGCCACCCAGAAGAAGAGGATGTCGAAACCCGTGACCAGTACGGACGTGGGGTACCAGCGCTGCAGTTCTTTGGTGTCCTGCGGCCAGCCCATAGTAGAAAAGGGCCAGAGCGCGGAGGAGAACCAGGTATCCAGCACGTCTTCTTCCTGGCTCAGATTGGTTGCGCCGCATTTGGGGCAGATGGAGGGGGCTTCTTCGGCCACCACCAGCTCGCCGCAGGCGTCGCAGGTCCAGGCCGGGATGCGGTGTCCCCACCAGATCTGACGGCTGATGCACCAGTCGCGGATGTTGTCCAGCCAGTGGTAGTAAGTCTTGAGCCAGGTTTCGGGGAAAATCTGCGTGAGCTCCGGCACGGCCTTGCGGGCGGCCGGGGCCAGTTTGGTGGCGGCCACGAACCATTGCCTGGAAACGTGCGGCTCCACCACTGTATGGCAACGGTAGCAGTGCCCCACGGCGTGCTCCAGCTCCTCCACGCCTTCCAGCTGCCCGGCGGCTTCTATGTCGGCCACGATATTTTCGCGGCATTGGGCCTTGGTCAGCCCGGCATAGGGGCCGGCTTCGGCCTTCATGACGCCGTTTTCGTCAATAACCTGCAGAAAGTCCAGGTTGTGGGTCTTGCCCAGCATCCAGTCGTTGTGGTCATGGCAGGGCGTCACTTTGAGCGCACCGGTGCCGAACTCCCGGTCCACATAGGCATCGGCGATGATGGGGATCGCGCGCCCCAGCACGGGCACCAGGGCTGTTTTGCCCACCAGCCCGGCGTAGCGTTCGTCTTCGGGGTGGACGCAGATGGCTGTGTCGCCGGGGATGGTTTCCGGCCTGGTGGTGGCGATGGTTACAGAGCCGGAGCCGTCCGCCAGGCGGTAGCGCACCTTCCAGAGCTTGCCGCGCTCCTGTTCGTGCTCCACCTCGTCGTCGGCCAGGGCCGTGTGGCAGCGGGAGCACCAATTGATAATGTAGTCGCCCCGGTAGATGAGCCCTTCGTTGTACAATTGCACAAAGACCTTACGCACGGCGGCGGAAAGGCCTTCGTCCATGGTAAAGCGCAGGCGCGTCCAGTCCACGGAAGCACCCATGGCGCTGATCTGCTCCAGGATGCGGTGGCCGTAGTCGGCCCGCCAGGCCCAGACGCGCTCCACAAAGGCTTCCCGCCCCAGATCCTGGCGGGTTTTACCTTCTTTAGCCAAGGCGCGCTCCACCACGTTTTGTGTGGCAATGCCCGCGTGGTCCGTGCCCGGCACCCAGAGCACGTTTTTGCCCTTTTGCCGGGCGTGACGGCAGAGTACGTCAATGAGCGTGAGGTTAAGGGCGTGGCCCATATGCAGCGCGCCCGTGACGTTGGGCGGCGGAATGACGATGGAGTACGCCTCGCCCGGCGCGTCGGGGTCGGGCGTAAAGGTTTTGTTTTCTTCCCAGTGTTTGCGCCACCGGGCTTCCACGCCGTGGGGCTCGTAGCCCTTGGGGAGCGTATCCGCCATCTTGCATTCTCCGTAAAAGGCGGCAATAGTGTGGCAATGCCAGCCGTTGCACCGATTCATATTTTGTGGGACAGCGCCCACATCTGGGGGCTCATGGCCTGGCGCGCTGTGCGCGCCCTGGGCCTGCCCTGCCGCCTGGTCAAGGGACAAGAAATAGCCGAAGGCGCGTTTTTACGCAAGCCGGGGCCCGGCAAGGCTTCCTTGCTGCTGGTTCCCGGCGGCAACGCCCGGCTCAAGGCCCAGGCCCTGGGGCCGGACGGACTGGAGACCGTGCGCCGCTGGGTGGCCCAGGGCGGGCGCTATCTGGGTTTTTGCGGCGGGGCCGGGCTGGCCCTGCGCCACGAGAACGCCGCTGCCGGCCTGAACCTCTGCCCCTGGACGCGTGCTGCCTACCCGCAGCGTTTGCACCACCTTATTTCCGGGCATGTACGGGTACGCCTGCGGGCGGACGACCCCCGTGTGCCACCGGAGCTGACGGCCGGTCAGGCGGCAGATGCCGCCCTGCCCGTGTGGTGGCCGGGGCGGTTTGCGCCGGAGGCGGGGGAAGACGTGCGCGTGTTGGCGGCCTACGACGCGCCGGGCGAAGACTTCTGGCTGGCGGATCTGCCTTTGCGACGTATTCCGGCGCAGGTTTTTGAAACCTGGCAGGCGCT
Organism: Desulfovibrio legallii; assembly: GCF_004309735.1. Lineage (NCBI taxonomy): Bacteria > Pseudomonadati > Thermodesulfobacteriota > Desulfovibrionia > Desulfovibrionales > Desulfovibrionaceae > Desulfovibrio > Desulfovibrio legallii. The sequence goes on along the minus strand of NZ_SIXC01000002.1, from coordinate 239,220 downwards.
GTACGGGGTCAATCTTTCAGCGGATTTTCTGGCAGGGCAACCGTTGGTGGTGGGCGGCGCGTATGGTGCGGGCGGCTACATTCTAAGCTATTCGCACCTGGAAACGCCGCGCAGCCCGGCGGCCAACGCCTGGCTGGCGCATTTGCTGCGTATGGCGGGTTACGCCCCGCAAAAGGCCTTGGTGCCCCTGTGGCAGCTGCGCGCGCCCTGCGCGGCCTGGCCGGCGGAAAGCGGCGCGCCCTTGTTGCGTGCCCTGAACCATGTGCGCGGCCTGCTGGACCTGGCCGTGGAACACCATCTGTTTTTCGCCCGCACCCACTGGCTGTGGGGTTGGCGAGCCGGCCAGCCGGGCGCGGCCTGCAACAACTTGCACGCGGCCCTGTGCACAGCCGCGGGCCTGCCGCCTTCGGCGGCGGCGCTGGCTTACTGGCGCGAGGCCGGGCCGCGTTTTACCGCGCTGGAAGACCTTTTTACCGCCGGGGCTGAAGGCTATTTTCTGGCCTGCCGTCTGGCCGACACCCTGGCCTCCACCCTGCCCGAAGCCGTGGGCAGGCGCGGACTGGAGCACCAGCGCGAGGCGCTTTTCGGCCACCCCATGAACGGCGGCGGTCTGTTGGAAGAGTTGCTGACCATAGCCGAAGAGCTGACGTATCTTTCGCAGGGCGGCATTCCCTGTGGCATATAATTATCCGGGGCGGCGCAGCCTCGCCCTTGGCCCTCTACACAAATACAAACAGATGCAGTTGTTGAAGGCGAACGCCGTTCGCGCCCCATTCTCCTGGGGCAGGGGGACCAGCCCCCCGCCCGTTGCGCAAGCGGCTACACACTCAACCCCATCTTGATGACGGACTGCATGCCACCGGAGGCGTTCACCAGTTCCTTCACGCCGCTGCGGGCGAGGATGAGCAGGCTGTCGTAGGCGCGCAGGCCCGTGTTGCAGATAATGGCCACGGGGCGGTCTTTGGGCACCTCATTGGCGCGGGCGGCGATTTCCTCCAGAGGGATGGCGTGCCAATCGGGGTGTTTTTCCTGCACGGCGCGACCGGCGGCTGCCGGGCGGGCGTCAATGAAGAAGACGTTGTTCTTATCTCGATTTTTCCAAAGCTCCATGAAGGTGTCACCCGTGATGGGCGTAAAGCGGCCGTCCAGGGCGTTGTCCGCCACGTTGGCCACGGCGTTGACCACGTCCATGGCCGAGGCAAAGGGCGGGGCGTAGGCCACTTCCAGGTTGGAGATGTCATCCACTGTGGGCTTGCTGTACTGCAGGGCGGCGGCCACGGCGTCGATGCGGGCCTTGAGGGAATCGGGGTCGGCGCAGGCCCCTTGCAGGCCCAGCACGCGGCGGGAGGGCTTATCCACCACCAGTTCCAGGGTCATCATGGATTTTTCAGGGTAGAAGTGGGCGTGATCCAGCTGCTCCACGCCCACGCTCAGAGCGTCGTAGCCTTCTTTGCGGGCGTGCTCCACGGTAAGGCCCACGCCGCAGAAGGCCATGTCAAAGAGTTTGACGGCCCAGGAGCCCACATAGCCGGGGAAGGTGGCGTCGCCGCCGGCCAGATTGGTGCCGATGACACGGCCCTGACGGTTGGCCATGCTGCCCAGGGGCAGGTAGCCGGGTTTGCCGGTGATGATGTTTTTGATGCAAACGCAGTCGCCGCCCGCGTAGATGGCGGGGTCGGAAGTGCGCATGTGTTCGTCCACCACAATTGCGCCGAAGGGGGCTACTTCCAGCCCGGCTTCTTTGGCCAGGCCGCCGTTGGGGGTGAACCCGGCGGCAAAGATGACCATTTGGGCCGGAATGCGGCGCTTGTCCGTGACTACGGCGCTCACCGCGCCGTCCGTGCCCTCGATTCTGAGCACTTTTTCGGACACATGGACGTCCACCTTGTGGGCCTGGCAGTCGTGCGCGGCCATGAGGGCCAGAGAGTGCGAGAGCACGCCGGGCAGGATCTGGTCCATCATTTCCACCACGCTGACCTTCACGCCCCACATGTCGGCCAGGGCCACGGCGGCCTCCAGCCCGATAAAGCCGCCGCCCACGATGACGGCCTCGGTCACCTTGCCTTCCTGGCAGGCGGCGCGGATGGCCCCGGCGGCCTCCAGACGGGTGAGGGAGAGGACGTTTTTGAGGTCCTTGCCTTCCACGGGAGGCATGCGCGGGCTGGCGCCCGTGGCCAGCACCAGTTTGTCGTAGGGCAGCTTTTCTTCCTTGCCCGAGTTCAGATCCTTGACCAGCAGGGTCTGGGCTGCGCGGTCAATGGCCAGGGCGCGGGTGCGGGTACGTACGTTGAGGCCCTTCATGGCCTGGAAAAAGGTCGGGTCGCGCACGGTGTGGTAGGGAGTGGAGCGCAGATCGTCCAGATTTTGGATTTCACCGGAAACGTAATAAGGGATGCCGCAGCCCCCGTAAGAAATCAGTTCGTTTTCGTCCACCAGGGTGATCTGGGCGTCGGGCATGAGCCGTTTGCAACGGCAGGCCGCCTTGGGCCCCAGGGCCACGCCGCCCACAACAAGAATCTTTTCGGACATAGGTGCGCTCCTTGGGTTGGGGTTGAGGTGATTATGAGCAAATGAGCATTACCATCCTCTATAATGCGCATTTCCCGCCGCAGGGCAAGGGGGCGGCGGGGAGTTTCCGGCCCGGAAAACAAAAAAGTATCATTGCCTGCGCGGACGGCTTCAGCGCCCCCGGTAGCGCCGCTGGTCGCCTACGCGCACAGTGATGTGGGCGTTGTCCATGTATTCCAGCAGGGCGATGAGGTACTTGCGCGAAAGCCCGGTGATTTCCTTGAGTCCGGCCACGTCCAGGTTGTCGTGGTCGGCAAACCACTGCCGCACGCGCTCCAGGATGTCCGTCAGGGCCGGGCCGTGGTAGTAGAGCCCTTCCTTGATTTTGACCAGTTCGCCGCTTTCGCAGAGCAGCCGCAGCACGGGCGCGGCCGCCTTGGGGGCCACGCCGAGCTCTTCCAGCACGTCCTTGAGGTTGGGCGGGGTCAGGCCGCCGTCGGCGTGGGCCGCAAGCAGGGCCGCGCGCAGGCCTGCCTGGTCCGCCGCCAGACTGACTTCGTGCCCGGCCAGGCGCAGGCCCTCGCCCTCAATGGCCAGTTCGCCCTGTTTGAGGGCCTGGTCCAGGATTTTTTGGGTCAGACGTGGGGCCAGCCGGGCGCTCCAGCCCGTGCAGAGCGCGCCGCGGGTGAAGGCTGGCTTGAGCGGTTCTTTGCGGTGCAGATCCGCACCGCGCTGCAGGCAGGCGGCCAGCAAGGCGTCGAAGGCCGGACGGCCGATCCAGGCGTGGGCGTCCTTGTCAAAGCACAGGGCCTGCCCGCGTGCGGCCAGCAGTTGCAGGCCCGCTTCCTGCACGTTGCGGGGCAGGCCGCTGAGCACGCGCAGCAGGGCTTCGTCCGCGCCCGTTGCGCCGCGCAGGTCCAGCAGGGCGGCTGAAAAGGCGGCGCAGGCCGCGTCGCGGGCCTTGGCCGTGCCCTTAGGCGTTGCGGCGGCCTTGCCGTCGCCCTTGGGGGCGGCGGGCGCGTCCACGGCTTCGCGCAGAGCGGGCAGGGCGGCCAGCAGGCGCAGATTTTCCGCAAAACGGGGGTTGTTGCGGCGCAGCTCCGGCGGCAGGGGGCTCACCAGCGGACCGCCCGCCACGGTGCGCAGGGGCGAACCCGCGCGCAGTACGCAGTGGTCGCCAAAGACACCCGCCAACGGTTCTTTGAAGCGCAGTTCGGCCAGGGCCGTTTCGCCCGGGGCCAGTTTGTCCCTATCCCGAAACACCACGCGGGCCGGACACTCGCGCGTGCCGTGGTGGAAGTGGATTTCTACCCGCTGGCGCAGGGCGCGCGGGGCGGAGGCCAGGCAGGTGAGGCGCACCATCCAGCGCGAGGAGGGAAACAGCTCGCCGGGCCGGGCCAGCACAAAGCCGCGTTCGATATCCGCCACTTCCAGCCCTTGCACATTGACCGCGCAGCGCTGTCCGGCGGCCACGTCCTGCGCGGGCTTGCCGTGGCGCTGCAGGCTGCGCGCGCGGGTGGGCAGGTCCGGCGGCATGAAGCACAAGGCTTCGCCCACAGCACAGCGGCCGGAAATGACCGTGCCCGTGACCACCGTGCCGTGTCCCTTCATGCTGAAGGCGCGGTCTACGGGCAGGCGAAAGATATCGCTGCGGGGCCGAGGCGCAAGGCTCCCGGCCAGGGCGGTCAGGGCCGCCCGCAGGGCTTCCAGGCCTTCTCCCGTGGCCGAAGAAACGGGAAAGACGGGCGCGTCCGCCAGAAAGGTGCCCGCCAGAAAAGCGCGCACGTCTTCTGTAACCATGTCCAGCCAGTCCGGCTCCACCATGTCGGTCTTGGTCAGGGCCACCAGTCCCGTGCGGATGCCCAGCAGAGAGCAGATTTCTAGATGTTCGCGGGTCTGCGGCATGACGCCTTCATCCGCCGCAATGACCAGCATGACCATGTCCACGCCCGCGGCCCCGGCCACCATGTTTTTGACAAAGCGTTCGTGACCGGGCACGTCCACAATGCCCAGACGTTCGCCGTCCGGCAGGTCCAGCCAGGCAAAGCCCAGCTCAATGGTGATGCCCCGGCGTTTTTCCTCTTCCAGGCGGTCGCAGTCCTGTCCCGTGAGAGCGCGCACCAGCGAGGTCTTGCCGTGGTCGATATGCCCGGCCGTACCCAGTACTACTGCCATGAAAAAACCTCATTCCGGAGAGGCTGCTGCAGGAAGGGACCGCAAGGCCTGCCTGCTTTGCGCCTTTCCGTTTTTCTTTTCTGTAAACTGCGCTGGGCTGCGGCAAGAGAAACGTCCGGCAGCCCGTGGCCGGTACAACCGCGTCCCTGCACCGGGCCTGCGGCTCAGATTTTTACGGCGGAGGGCGAAGCCAGTCGGGCCAGGGCCTCCTGGGCCAGTTGGGTGACGCTTGCCTCGTAGACGTCGTTGCCGTCGAAAAGCTGGCAGACTTCCGTGTGCCCGGCCAGGGCCAGGGTGCGCAGGGCCGGGGCGTCCATAAGGTCCGGCGGCAGCTGGGCCAGGGCCCAGGCGGCCATGCCCCGGCAGACCACGTCCTGGTCGGCGAGGCCTTTGCGCAGCCAGGGCCGGGCCGTGAGACAGAGGTCCGGACGGGCCTGGGCCAGCCGGCCGATGGCCCAGTAACAGGAACGGCGCAGCACATCGTGGTCGCAAAAGTTGTCGTCGTGGCCCAGGTCGATGATGTAGGTGAGGAGAATTTTGTGGAAGTCTTTGGCCAGGGGGGCGCTGGCGGCCAGGATTTCGCCGAAGGCTTCGGGAATGCCCCAGCCGATGTTGCCCGATTCCTCATTGAGGTGCCACATGAGGCGGCGGATGATATTGCGCGCGGCTTCGGGCTGGCTGACGGCCAGGCGGGCGGTGACCTGCCCCAGGGCCACGGCGGCGCGGTGCATGGTCTGCGGGCCCAGGAGCAGGAAGGAAAACAGCGGCCCCACATTTTCCATGCCGCCCTGGCTGATGGCGTCCAGATGGTCGCGCCAGTGCGGGCCGGTGAGGCTTTCTTTGAGTTTCAGTTTGGCGGAGCGCATGCGGGGCATGGCTGTCCCTCCGGTAGAGGTGATGACTACTGCCCGTATAGTGACCGCTTTTGCGCCCTCTGGCAAGGCGGGCCCGCCGTTCACAGAGTGCAGAAGAACATGACCCAGAAGGGTACGCTCATGTCCAGAAGCATGGCGTGGATGATGGAGACGAACATCCAGTCCTTGCCGGAGTAGCGCACAATGACGGGCAGGGTGGTATCCATGGTGGAAGCCCCGCCGCAGGTGATGGGCGCCAGCGGCCCCCAGAGGCGTACCAGCAGCGGCGTGCAGAGCAGGGTGAAGAGCTCGCGGGCAATGTTGCTGACTAGCGCGATGGTGCCCAGCTCCGGTCCCTTATATTGGGTGATGAAGATGGAGGAGAGGGAATAATAGGCAAAGCCCGCGCCCACGGCCATGCACTCCGTAACGCTGTAGACCAGGACCAGACTGGCCAGGGCCGTGCCCGCAAAGGTGCCCACGGTGGTGGCCAGGGGCAGGAGCAGCACACGGGGGCGCAGGGTGCGCAGAATTTCGCCCAGCCGCCGGTCCGCGCCGATGGAAAGCCCCACCAGAAACATGAGCAGCCAGAGCACGTAGAGGGTCAGGTCGTGTTCCAGCAGCCAGGAGGGCGCCAGCCCCAGACGCGCCAACAGCACGCCCGTCGCGAAAAACGCCACTATGTACATACTGCCTTGCATGGGGATACGCCAGGCCGGCGCTCAGACCTGGGAGGGCGCGCCGTCTGTTTGCGGGAGAGCCTTCTGCGCGTCGTCCGGTTGCTGGTTCAGGGCCAAAAATTCGTGTTCATCAGGGTCGTAGTACTGCATGGCCCCCGATTCGATATGGTAGAGCCAGCCGTGGACGTGCAGGCTGCCCTCCCGCACCTTGGCGCGCACGCAGGGGTAGGTCATGAGGTTTTCGATCTGGAAGACAATGGAGAGCTTTTCCGTCAGGCGCAGCAGGCGGTCTGGTTCCGCATCCTTGCCCAGGGCCAGCATGGCCATTTCCCTGGCCTTTTTCCCCAGCGAGAGCCATTTGCGGGTATGGATCAGGTCGTCGCCTTCGTCCTTGCCCGTAAACAGGGCTGCAATGGCCCCGCAGTGGGTGTGGCCGCAGATAATGACCTCGGCAACGTTCAGAGCCGTGACCGCGTATTCAATGCCCGCCGCCGTGGCGTGGTAGTCTTCGTCCGGCTTGTAGGGGGCCACGAAGTTGCCCACGTTGCGCAGCACAAAGAGCTGGCCTGGGGGCGCATTGGTGATGAGCGAAGGGATGACCCGCGAATCGGCGCAGCCGATGAACAGCGCTCTGGGGTGCTGGCCGTGGGCCACCAGGTCCAGCAGCTGCGATTCGTGCTTTCTGAAGTAATTGCGCTGGAAAAAGGCATTGCCCTGAAGCAGATGTTCAACGGTCTTCATGTGCGTCCTTTTTGCTGCGGCCCTGGCCTGACGGCGCGCCGGAACCGCGGCGGAAAACGCGGCTGACCAGCAGGGTGCAGGCCAGAGATCCGGCCAGCCCCGCCAGGGTGAGGGTAAGGGCCGCGCCGCCCAGACGGGGCAGGGCTTCCATGAGGGCGGCGTTGCCGCCCACGGCCATGCCCAGGCCCAGCAGGAGGAGCATGATTACCGGAGTGATGCCGCGCGTCAACCGTCCAGGCCAGGGGCTGCGGCGCAGCAGGTAGCCCACGGCCATGCCGAGGAAGGTCAGGCCCAGTGCGATGAACATACAGCACTTTCCTTTATCGACAGTTTTTTATTATCTCGCGCGGCTGCGCTGTTACCGCAGCACAGGTACAAAAGCCTGCCGCAGAAAAGCCAGCATGGAGGCGTAGCGCTGTTCCTGCGCCAGCAGATTTTCCACATCCCAGAGAACCCAGACCAGCTGCCCCCTGTGGCGCAGCTGCTGTAAAGGCCGCAGCCCGCCGGGCAGGCCCGCGGCCTGTCCCGCCACGGAGCCAAGCACCACCACGCCGCGGGCGCGGAGCTGCCGTGCGCCGGACCAGAAGACGTCGGGCGCGGGGGCATAGGCCGGGGCGGGAGGCGTTTTTTCCAGCGCGCCGAGCGCAGTGTCCTCCGGCACGGGGGGCAGGGCGTCCGGATCCGGCGGCAGGCATACGGGCCAAAAGGTGTGGGTGCCCGCCGGGTGGCCCAGGTCGTGCAGCAGGCGCTGCAAAAAGGCGCGGCGCTGGGCGCGGCCGGGGGTGGCGGGGTCGCGGATGTCCGGGCCCAGGCTCCAGTAGGTCCAGACAATATGGCCGGGCCGGGTCTGGCCGAGCAGGTCGCGCCAGGGAGCGGGCCAGACGTGGGGGGGCAAGGGCCGCCAGGGGGTGTCGACCGCGCTTGCGGGAGCCGGGACGGCTTCAGAAGGAAAAGCGTGGACCGCGGCCCGTTGCTGCGGGCGTGTTGCTGCGGGCCTGTCCCGGTCGGATGGGCCCGCTGCGGCCGAGCGGACGGGGCGCGGCGGGTTCTGGCGGCGCTGGTTCGGGGCCGCAAGGTCGCGAGCGGGAACGGCCTGTGCCGCCGCTGTGGCCGTGGGCGGCGTGGGGGCAAAGGCGTCGAAGCCTGGAGGCATGAGCAGGCAGGTCAGGCCGCGTTGCCGCCAGAGGGCCGCCAGGGGGTTCAGAGCCGCAAAAGCCATGTGCAGAGATCCCAGGCCGCGTCGGCCTTGCTTTGGTTGGGCCAGATTTCTTCCCGTCCGGTTGCGTCCGCCACGGCCAGGCTGTTGGTGGGCGCGGCAAAGCCGCTGTCCGCGCTGTTGACGCGGTTGGCGGCCAGGAGGTCGGCGTTTTTGCGGGCCAGCTTGGCCCGGGCCAGGGGCAGCAGGGCGGCCATGTCCGGCGCGGTTTCGGCGGCAAAGCCCAGCACTTTCTGGTGGGGCGCGCGGGCGGTGGCCAGGGTCTGCAGAATATCGGGATTGGGGGTGAAGTCCACGCTGAAGCCCTGGGGCGCAGCGGCTTTTTTAAACTTGTGCGGCCCCAGTGGTTTGGGCGAAAAGTCCGCCACAGCGGCAGTGAATATGCCCATGTCCATGCCCGGCCACAGTGCCGCGGCCACGGCGTGCATCTCGCGAGCGTTGGTCACGTCGCGGCGGTCGAGATCGCGCGGCAGGGCATAACTCACGCCCGGACCGCACACGGCCGTAACAGCGGCCCCGCGCAGCCAGGCGCACACGGCCAGGGCCGCGCCCATGAGCCCGGTGGAGGGGTTGGACCAGTAGCGCACGCCGTCCCAGGCTTCGCGGGTGGGGCCCAGGGTGACCAGCACTTTTTTGCCCGCCATGTCCTGTGGGGCCAGGGCGCGCAGCCCGGCCAGAAAAATGTCCGTCAGAGGGGCCAGGCGGCCTTCGCCCTGGTCGCCGCAGGCTGTGCCGCCGCAGCCGGGTCGGACAATCTGCGCCCCGCGTTCCTGCAGCAGGGCCGCATTGGCCTGGGTGGCCGGGTGCGCCCACATGCGCGGGTTCATGGCCGGGGCCAGCACCAGGGGGCCGTCAAAGGCCAGGGCCTGGGCGGCCAGCATGTCGTTTGCCGCGCCGTGGGCCAGCCGGGCAAGGGCGTCCGCCGAGGCCGGGGCCACCACCAGGGCATGGGCGTGCTGGCCCGGCTCCAGATGGGCGAAGACGTCTTCACCGGGGGTGAACATGTCCGTATAGACCGGCGCAGCCCCCAGAGCGGCAAAGAGCAGCGGCGTGACGAACTGCCGCGCGCCGGGCGTGAGGGTTACGGAAACGTGCAGATCCAGGGCGCGCCAGGCCCGCAGCAGGTCCGCGGCCCGGCAGCAGGCCACAGAGCCGCAGACGCCCAGGTGCAGGCGCTTGTTGACCAGGCGGGTGAGCTGGTCCACGGGGGTGTGCAGCGCGCTCACAGGTTGCGTTCCTCCAGCCCGCCGGAGCCGCTGTTGCCGCCGCCCCAGGTGCGCACCGTGGCGCCGGGCTTGGGCGTGGTGTCCATGCCGCCCGCACCGGGGGTGTAGCTGCCGGCGTCCTCTGCGGCGGGGTTGGAAGCGCCCGCTTCGGGCGCGGCCGGGGCGGGCAGGGCAGCGCCGTCGGGCAGGCGGGCTCCGGTCCAGATTTCCAGCACGGTGCCCAGGGTTTCGCGGTGCAGGGTGAGCACGGCCAAGCTCTGGCCCCGCTCGTAGACGTAGACCGCGCGGCCGCTTTTGCGCAGGGCCAGGCGCAGTTGCCAGCCTTGTCCCTGTAGGCCGGTGTACATGATCTGGGCGGCAAAGCCCGGGTCCGCGTCGCCGCGCAGCACTTCCAGGCCCTCGCTGCCGGCGGTTCCGGCGGTTTCATAGCCGTGGGAGGTGAAGCGCTGCATGCCCGCGGGCGTGGGCACGCCCAGCAGACGGCTGGTGCTCACGTCCGCGCCGCCGGTGAGGGGGTCGTTGGAAAAAGGATTGCGCAGGCCGTCGGCGCAGCCCGAAACCAGGCCGAGGGCGCAACACAGCGTGAGGATGACAAGCGGGCGCGGCATGGCTATACTCCTTCCCTCCCAAGAGCATTTCACTTGTGAAATCTCTGGCCGCAGCGTAAACGGACTCCGCCCCTGCGGCGCACAGGCCGCCAGGACCGCAAGCGCGCCTCCTGCGATTCCGCCCGGAGCAGGCGGCCCCAAGAGCGGAAGTCATACCCTAGCCTCTCCGTCCGGCGCTGACAAGTCCGGTGGAGGCACAGCCACGAGGCCCGGAACATGCCCATTGAGGAAGCCGATTTCTGGTTGGAAAGTTATAATTTTGATCTGCCCCAGGAGCGTATTGCCCAGTTCCCCCCTGAAGAGCGGGGAACCTCGCGGCTCATGGTGCTGCCGCGTACGGGCGCAGTGGAGCTGACGCACGCGCGCTTTGCGGACCTGCCTGATTTGTTGCCCCCCGGCGCTCTGCTGGTGGCCAACAATTCCCGCGTGCTGCAGGCGCGGCTGTTGGGCACGCGGGCCACGGGCGGCAAGGTGGAATTTTTGCTGCTGACCCCCCTGCCCCTGGTGCTGGAGCGCGCCGTGCCCGCCAAAACCGGCGGCCTGGTCGCCGAGGCAGAGGGCCTGGTGCGTTCCGGCGGGAGCGTCCGTGACGGTGAGACCTTTGATTTCGGCGCGGGCATACGGGTGACGGTGCTGGAATCGGGCGCCTTTGGCCGCCGGCGGGTGCGGCTGCATTGGGAGGGTGACCTGGCCAAGGCCTTTGCCGCCACGGGGCACATCCCTCTGCCGCCCTACATCAAACGTCCGGACGGCGACGAGGACAGAAGCCGCTACCAGACGGTCTACTCCCGCGAGGACAAGACCGGATCTGTGGCTGCGCCCACGGCGGGCCTGCATTTTACTGAAGACCTGCGCGCGGATCTGGCCGCCCGCGGCTTTCAGTGGGCAGAGGTCACCTTGTATGTGGGGTATGGCACCTTCAGCCCCGTGCGCAGCCAGAACATCCGCGCCCACCGCATGCACCGCGAATACTTTGAAGTGCCGGAAGAAACGGCTCAGGCCGTGGCCAAGGCCAAGGCCGAAAAGCGTCCGGTGGTGGCTGTGGGCACCACCAGCGTGCGTGCCCTGGAGGGCGTGGCCGAGCTTTGCGGCCGGGTGCAGCCCTTTGCGGGCTGGACGGACATTTTTTTGTATCCCGGCCGGCGTTTCCGCGTGGTGGACGGGCTGGTGACCAATTTCCATCTGCCGGAATCCTCCCTGCTCATGCTGGTGTCCGCTTTTGCGGGACGCCAGCGCGTGCTGGCGGCCTATGCCGAGGCCGAGGCGCAGGGTTACCGGTTTTTTTCCTATGGGGATGCCATGCTCATACGCTGAAGCGTCCCGCGGCGACGGCCGTTTTGGGGCGGGGCGTGCCCCGGCCCGCGCGGCAACCCCCCACCGCGCCCCGTCGCCGGGCGCAAAGGAGTACCCATGTCACGAGTAGTTTTTCTGGAAGAACGCTGCAAGGGCTGCCGCCTGTGCGTGGCCGCCTGCCCGGCGCACGTTTTACGGCCATCGGGCCGCTATAACCGTCAGGGCTATGAAGTCATGGAGCAGGAGGGCCCGTGTACGGGCTGCACCGCCTGCGCCGTCATGTGCCCGGACGTGGCCATCCGCGTGTTCCGTACCGCCAAGGCCAAAGGGGGTGACGCATGAGCGCCGCCGAACGTGTTTTGATCAAAGGTAACGAAGCCATTGCCTATGGTGCGGTGGACGCGGGCTGCCGCTGCTATTTCGGTTACCCCATCACCCCGCAGAACGAAGTGCCCGAAACGCTCTCCGTGCTGCTGCCCGATGGGGGCGGCCAGTTTGTGCAGGCCGAAAGTGAGGTGGCGGCCGTCAATATGCTGCTGGGCGCGGCGGCCTGCGGCGTGCCGGCCATGACGTCTTCTTCCGGCTGCGGCATTTCGCTCATGCAGGAGGGCGTTTCCTACATGGCGGGCAGCCAGATTCCCGGCGTCATGGTCAACATGCAGCGCGGCGGCCCTGGCCTGGGCGATATCGGCCCCTCACAGGGCGATTATTTTCAGGCCGTCAAGGGCGGCGGCCACGGCGACCACCGCAATCTGGTGCTGGCCCCTTCCACGGCGCAGGAATGCTACGATTTCATGTTCCGCGCCTTTGCTCTGGCCTTCAAGTACGCCAACCCCGTGCTGGTGCTGGGCGACGCCATTGTGGGCCAGATTAAAGAGCCCGTGCGCCGCGTGCCGCCCAAGGACGCCGTGCCCCCCGAAGACCTGGCCCGTCTGGCTGCTGACTGGCGGCTGGAAGGCTACGGCAAACGCGGGGCACACGCCGCGCCGCGCCTGCTCAAGTCCGTTTATCTGGCTGAAGGGGCCCTGGCCGAGCGCAACCGCATGCTCATGCGCAAGTACGCGGCCATGCGCGCCGAATGCGCGTTTGAATGCGTGGATACCGAGGATGCGGATCTGGTGGTGGTGGCCTTTGGCTCCATTGCCCGTATCGCCCGCAGCGCCGTGCGCGCCCTGCGTGCGGAAGGCCGTCGGGTGGGCCTGTTCCGCCCTGTGACGCTCTATCCTTTCCCGGACGAAGCCCTGCGCGCCCTGGCCCCAGGCCGGCGCTTTCTGGTGCTGGAGCAGAACGCCGGTCAGATGGTGGAGGACGTGCGCCTGGCCCTTTGCGCGCAGCCCGGCGCAGCGGCCGCCGACGTGCGCTGGCATGGCGTCATGCCCGGTCTGTTCATCGGGGCCGATGCCCTGCGCGAGCCCATGCTCCAGGCTCTGGAGGAAAAGTGATGGATACCGCTCTGCAAAACCAATTGCGCCCCCAACCGGGCGAAACTCTGGTCTTTGACGCCAACCCCGTGCTCAACGAGCGCGAAACCCACTACTGCCCCGGCTGCCACCACGGCATTGCCCACCGTCTGGTGAGCGAGGTGCTTCACGAGCTGGGCGTGGCGGAGAGGACCATCCTGGTGGCCTCGGTGGGCTGCGCCACCTTTACTTACGACTACTTTAACGTGGACGGCCTGGAGGCTCCCCACGGCCGGGCCTGCGCCGTGGCCACGGGCGTGCGCCGGGCCCGGCCCGACGCCGTGGTCTTTACCTATCAGGGCGACGGCGATATGGCCGCCATCGGCATGGCCGAATCCCTGCACGCGGCCAACCGGGGCGAACACATCACCGCCGTGTTCATCAACAATACGGTCTACGGCATGACCGGCGGCCAGATGGCCCCCACCACCCTGCTGGGGCAGAAGACCACCACCACCGTACACGGCCGCAACGCCGCCAACGAGGGCGGGCCCATCCATATGGCCGAGCTCATGGCCCAACTGGGCGGCGTGGCCTATGCCGCGCGCTGCGCCCTGGACAGCGTGGCCCATGTGCGCGCGGCCAAAAAGGCCTTGCGCCGCGCCTTTGAGGTGCAGATCAACGGCCTGGGCTTCGGCTTTGTGGAGCTGCTTTCGGGCTGCCCCACCAACTGGCACATGGACCCCATTACGGCCAACAAACGCATTGCGGAAGCCATGATCCCCGTGTTCCCCCTGGGCGTCTGCAAGGACGTGACCGCCGCGCAGGAGGCCAGCCATGAGTGAGTATCAGGACGTAATCATTGCGGGCTTTGGCGGCCAGGGGGTTATGCTGGCGGGCAATCTGCTGGCCCAGGCCGGGATGGAACACGGGCTGGAGGTGACCTTCATCCCCGTGTACGGCGCGGAAATGCGCGGCGGCACGGCCAACTGCACCGTGGTGCTGGATACCCACCCCATCGGCGCGCCTCTGGTGCGCGAACCGCGCTCCACCATTATCCTTAACGAACCTTCCCTGACCAAGTTCCAGCCGCGCCTGCACAAGGAGGGCGTGCAGATTGTCAACGCCTCCCTCATTGACCGTGGCCTGCTGGACGGACAGCATCGCAGCATTTACATCCCGGTCAACGACATGGCCCATGAACTGGGCAATGTGAAGCTGGCCAACATGGTGGCTCTGGGCGCCTGGATCAAGGCTACCGGCGCGCTGCCCCTTGCGGCCGTGCAGGAGGCCCTGCGCCGCGTGGTCAGCAGCCACTACGCCCACCTGGTGCCCGTCAACGCCAAAGCCCTGGAGGCGGGCTACAACTTCGCGGAGTAAAGAGAGCGGGGGCCCCAGCCCCCGCGCCATACGCCGCAGCACAGCAGCCGCAGGCCGGGAGGCGCGCCTTCCGACCTGCGGCTGCTGGTTTTGCGCTGCAATTGCAGCTTGCTCTAGAGCATTTAACACTTGAAATGCTCGCTTACGGCAGGCAATAGCCTGCCTTCTCGCATTTTGTGGCAAGGATTTTCAAGAAAATCCTTGCAGAGCAGTTAGCTCATTTCATTCGCTAACTGCTCTAAAAGTAGTCGGAAAAGTAGGGCTTGTCCGAAGGGATCAGTCCCTCCAGCTTTCTGAGCAGATGGTAGTCCATGTCGATGCGGTCGTTGTTGTAGAGGTAGGTGGGGCGCTTGTAGCCCATGAGCATGGTGGTGAGGGTCTGGATATCCAGCGAGATGCGGTGCCCGGTGCTCCAGGCGGCCACCTTTTCGCACTGGGTGCGGCCTTCGTTCCAGGCCACGCGGAAGATGCCGTTGTTCCAGGGGGCCATGGGGTCGCTCACGTTGAGTTCCAGCACCAGGCGCGGGTCCGTGAACTGGAAGGCGTAGGCTTCCACAAATTTCTGCACGTCCACAATGCGGGCCATGGCGTAGGGCTGGATGGTTTCGTCGATTTCGCTGTCTTCAAACTGAAAAGCCAGGGATTCGCCGCTGTAGTTGCAGCCTTCTACCTTTGTGATCATGGAAAAATGCGCGCTGATGTAGTTCCAGATGCCGTATTTGGCTTCCTGGTTCAGGTAGACCATTTCCTTGATGCTGAAAATTTCGTTTTCAATGTAGTAGATGACGTAGCCCAGAGGCTTGGCGTCCGCGCTGTAGTATACGGCGGCCATGACGTCGTCCGAATCCCAGCGCCAGTATTCTTCCCATTCCAGCGCGCCACGGATGAGCGCGCCGTGCTCCTGTCGGGCAAAGTAGCGGTAGACGCGGTGCAGGTCTTCGCTTTCAATATCCACGCGCTCTATCTGTCCGTCCACGGGGTGGCGGTGGGGCAGCTGGGTATCTTTGATGGAAAAGGTCATCTTGTCCGAGATGATTTCCCAGCCGTGCTTGCGGTAGAGGGGGATGGAGTAGGGGCAGAGGTAGGAAATGCTCTGCTGCTGGTCGCGCATATACTCCAGGCTTTTGGTGATGAGTGTGCGGATGAGCCCCCGGCCCGTGTATTCCGGGTAGGTGGCCACGCCCGTAATGCCGCCCATTTTGCAGATGGCGCCGTGGATGTTCACTTCCATGGGGTAGATGACGATCTGGGAAGCGAGGTGCCCTTTGTAAAACCAGCCCATGACGTGCGAGGCCTCGAAAATGGGCAGTTTGGACTGCTTCATCTCCTTGTCTGACCAGCCGATGCGGGCCATTTCGGATGTGCTGACCTGAAAGGCGTAGCGCAGCAGGGCTTCAAACTCTTCAAAGTCTTCTTCGCCCAGCTGGCGAAATTCAAAGGCCTCGCCGTGGGGTACGGAAGGGTGCGGCGCGGCAACCGGGCGGTCGCCGCGCTCGGGTCGGCCTACGGGCACCAGGGGTGCGCCGTCGCGCTCGTCCGGCGGCGCGCCGGCGGCGTGAAAGGGGTGCGGCTCCAGGCGCGGGCCTTCCAGAGGGGACAAGTGCTGCTGCTTGTGGAGGATACGCATTCCGCTCCATCCGTAAGGATTATGGGTGGCCTGTACCCCTTCGCGTCGCTTTGCGCAAGGGGCGTCGGGCCGTCTTGGCGCTTTCCGCCAGCGGGCTCTGGCGTCTTTGGCGGGCTGCCCTTGCGGGCGCACAGACGCAAAAGCAGGACGCCCACCCCGGCCTTGCTCCGCACAACGCTTGCCTGCGTTTTTGCGGTGGGCGTCCGCGTATGCGTGTTTAAAGGGGTAAGGGCTTTAAGCCGGGGCGCACTCCATATCCGCCACCACGCGGATTACGTCGCCCACAATGGACACGGGGATGCCCGGCCCCACGCCGAAGTCGCTGCGTTTGACGGCGCCGCTGACCTGAAAGGAGAGGGTGGGCTTTTGGTTCATGGGGTTGGTTACCTGCTCGCTTACGCAGAGGTTGAAGGTTACTTCTTTGGATACGCCGTGCAGGCTCAAGGTGCCCGTGAGCGTGCCTGTGCGGTCGGGCCCCAGATGCACCACGGAGCTGGTGAAGCGCAGTTCGGGAAACTGCGCCACGCCAAAGAAATCCGCGCTGCGCAGGTGGTTGTCCCTGGGGGGGACGCGGGTATCAATATCGGCAGTCTGCGCCGTGAGGGTAAACACGGCGTCCGTCAGGTCCGGTTTGGTTGTTTCCACCGTCAGGCTCGCGTCGGCAAAGCGGCCGTAAATGTCGGTGATGGCGAGGTGCCGAGCCACAAAGCCGAGCCGGGAATGGGCGGGGTCGTTTTTCCATGTGCTCATGAGGAACCTCCTTTTATGTACTATAGCCACGCTTGGCGCGCCCGTCAAAGCCTGCGCCCTTTTGCGGAAAAAAATGCCCCGCAGCCCTTGACTTTCTGACTATAGAATAATACTTGTCAGGAAACAAACTTACTTTGTAGCCTTCTTTCCATGATCGAGAGAAAGGGCACGGCACAGATTCGCCGGTGCGTACAAAGAGGCGGGCTTATGTCACGTTTTGGCATAAGTTGCTCTTATTGTATGGACTTTGGAGGACACCGTGCCCTTTTGCCTGTTGTCTGAAACGCTTTGGCCCATATTTTGCATTGATAAAAGTCCCGTACCGCCCCGGCGCGGCAGGGGACTCTTTTGCGTCAGAAAAGCGGCATCGCCCACTATATACCGAGAAAACGTCAAGATCGCTATGAGGCGCCATCATGAGTGAGATAAAAATTTTTCGCCCTCAGGCTGGACAACGTGTGGAGATCACCCCCACGGCCGAGGGGCGTCTGGCTCTGGATTTCGTACCGCAGGACGCCACCATTGCCCGCCAGGGGGAGGATCTTGTTTTTTCCTTCCCCGACGGGGGCACGGTGGTGCTGGTGGGCTTT
The DNA here is from genome assembly GCF_004309735.1 of Desulfovibrio legallii. NCBI lineage: Bacteria > Pseudomonadati > Thermodesulfobacteriota > Desulfovibrionia > Desulfovibrionales > Desulfovibrionaceae > Desulfovibrio > Desulfovibrio legallii. The sequence continues at coordinate 222,172 of NZ_SIXC01000002.1, read as the reverse complement.
TATGACCTGCCTGCCGACCATTTGCCCGAATTTGCCGTGGACGGCGTGGCGATCTCCGGCGAGGCCTTTTTTGCCGCCCTTAATAATCCGGATCTTATGCCTGCGGCGGGTTTTTTGAATGCCCCCCACACGGGCGGACTTGATGCGCTGGAATTTAATGACGCGTCTCTCACCCTGTTGGAGGGCTTGAAAACCCTTGGGGGCCTCAATTTCAGTAGTAACCGTTTTGGTGAAACTGGCGGAGGCCAGCGCGGCTTCAGCGATGGCGGTTCGGCCATCCCCGGCACGCCTTCGCCCACGCCCAAGGGGGGGCCGGGGGCCGTGCCCCCCCCTCCGCCGCCCGACCACGGCGTGCGCCTGGAGGTGCTGGAGCAGCAGGGCGGTCCTGGTCACGGCGGCCCTGGTCACGGCGGCCCTGGGCCCGTGGTGCAGACCCTGGAAGTGCGCGAGGCCGGTCTGGTCAGCGGCGGTAATGCGCAAGAGGCTGCCGCTGTCGGCGGCCTGCGCGTGGCCGCGCCCGACGGCGTGGGCCGCATTGTTGTCAACAATGTTACGGTCTGGACCGGCGGGCGGCTGGTGGCGGATTCTGTGGACGTGCCCGGCGGCACGCTCTCCGTGGGATTTGATCCGCGCAGCGGCCAGCTGACCTATACCTATACGCTGCAGGAGGCCCTTACGCACCCGCAAGGGGCGGACAGTCTGACCAACGAAGTGACCGTGACGGTGACGGACCGTGACGGCGACAGCGCCCAGGCCACCCTGCAGCTTACCGTGGACGACGACGCGCCCAGCATTGCGGCGCGTGTGGCGGACACAGCTACGGACAAGACCGACCCCACGGCCGACGGTAATGTGCTGACCGGAGCCGTGGCCGGCGCGGACGGCGCGCACTTTGCCTGGACGTCGGAAGCACAGTCGGACTACGGCACGGTGAGCCTCAATGCCGACGGCAGCTACAGCTTTATGGTGAGCGGCGACAAGGCTGCGGCCTTGGGCGCGGGGCAGTCGGTGGACCAGACTTTCACCTATGCCTATACAGACAATGACGGCGATACGGCCGCGGGCACGCTGACCATCACCATCACGGGCGCCAACGACGCGCCCACGGTGGCGGCGGCCACGGCGAGCGTGGCTGAAGACACGACCCAGGTCACCGGCACGCTGCCCGCGCCCACGGATGTGGACAGCACGGACRYCCCGACCTATGTGGCGCAGACGGGAACCGCCGGTCAGTACGGCAGCTTTACCCTCAGTGCCGACGGCTCCTACACCTACACCCTGAACAACAATCTGGCTGCGGTGCAGGCCCTGGGCGTCAACGACACCCTGACGGAAACCCTCAGCTACACGGTGAGCGACGGCCACGGCGGCACGGCTACCAACAACCTGACCATCACCATCAGGGGCACCAACGATGCGCCGGAAATTACCTGGAGCAAGATACATCTGCGCGATGCCGGCGTGGGGGCTCAAGGGGTCGGCGGAAAGTTGTCGGGCTACGGCAACAGCTCCACTGTGGAGGACGGCAATACCAATGACTATGTCGCCCCTTACGCGCAGCGCGTAGCAATAGAGGGCAACCTCAACGCCAGTGATGCCGATAGTGGGGATACCCTGACCTTCAGCATCATTACAAACAGCGCAAGAAGCGATCTCCTGCACTGGAATACGCCCATCACGACCACGACCTTCAACAACAGCGAGGCCCATCACGTTGAAGGCAATGCCATAACGGTCAACATTGTCAGCGAGGTCGTGGCTAAAAATGTTGACGGCCAACACATACAAACTATTGTCACAAACTACGGCGTGCTGGTCCTGAATCAGAGCACAGGGCACTATACCTTTACATTGAATCAAGAGGCCGCCGATCACCTGGCTGCGGGCGAGCGCTTCAATTTCAAATTTGCCACCCAGGTGAAAGACAGCACCGGCGCTACCGACCAGCATGAGTTTGGCGTGTGCATTGAAGGGGCCAATGATGCCCCCATCCTGACGCTTACGCCGCTGGGGGAAAGCCAATTCGGCACAAGCGATGACGGCGCGGCTACGGTAACGGTGAGCGAATCCGAAGGCGCGGCGGGCAGCACCTACATCTTGGGGAAGGCGGCCGGGACGGATGTGGACAATGGCGCGCAGCTCCATTACGGCCTGCGCACCGGCCATACGGAAGTCGACGCAACCCGCGCGCCTGAAGCCACCTACGGCGAAATTATTGCCGAAGACACGGGCGCGGTATCTTTGGAAGGCAAATACGGCACCTTGACGGTGGCCGCAGACGGCACGCTCAGCTATACGGTGAACGACGACACCAATGCCTGGGGCGCGGGCAAATCCGCGGTGGACAGCTTTACCATTCTGGTCAAGGATCAATATGACGCCTGGACCGCCAAACCCATCGACATCACCGTGCAGGGCCAGAACGACGCGCCCACGGTCAGCCTGCCCGATGGCGGCTTCAACGTGACGGAAGCCTATAATGAAGCCTATGGCAGGCCCGTGGACGATTCCGGTAAAATTTCCAGTACCGTATCTACACATGAGATCACCAAGCTCTCGGCCACGGACGCGGAAGGCGATACGGTCACCTTCGGGCTGCAGGGCGCGGGCGCGGACCCTTACGCCACGGGCAGCGGCACGGTTTCCGTCAAGGGCACATATGGCACCTTGACGCTCAATGCCGACGGCACCCTCAGCTATCTGGTGGATGACAGTAAGAACAGCCAGGCCAACGCACTGAACGAGGGAGAGCAGGGTAACGACACATTTACCTTGCTGGTCAAGGACAGCAACGGTGCGGTGACGGAGCAGAGCTTCACCGTGCGCGTCAATGGCGTGAACGACGCGCCCTACATTTTAGACGCGAAATCCTTGAGCATGAACGCTGTCACGGAAGGCGCCGCTACCGCCGTTTCCGGGCAATTCGCTGTGGCCGACCCCGAAGGCCAGGCCATGACCTTCTCCATCAGCAACGCCCATGACCTTGTCGCAGACTCTTGGGTAAAAACTTCCTATGAAGTTTCGGGAGATGGCGCGCACGCGGGCTGGACGGCCATAGATACCCAATACGGCACGCTCTACCTCAACCCCGATAACGGCGAGTACACGTTTGAGCTGGACAATAACGCCCAGGCGGTGCAGGCGCTGAAAAACGGCGAGACCCGGACGGTAGAGTTCGGCATTGTGGTGGATGATTCCAATACTGCGGACGGCAAGTTGCAGTTCCGGGCTACCATCACCATCAACGGCGCCAACGACGCGCCCACGGTGGCGGAGTCCACGGCCGACGTCACCCTTGACCTGACGGAATCGGGCAAGAGCGGCGACATAGGCACCGACTTTGCCAACGGCAGAAACGGCGACAACGCCAAGGGCACGTCCACGGATTCCGGCAGCTTTACCGTACACGATGTGGACGGCGACGCCCTGAGCGTGACGGGCCTGACCTTTACGGACGGCACGGATGATGCAACCGCCCTTGTCATCGGCGGCACGAATGCGGGCGGCGCAACTACCTACCACACCGCTTACGGCGACCTGGTGCTTACGCCCACAACCAACAATGACGGCAGCGTCACCTACAACTATAACTTTAATCTGGACAATGCCTCCGCCGCCGTCAACAGCCTGGACGAAGGGGAAACCAAAACCTTGACCTTTACCGTCAGTGTGGCGGACGGCCAGGGCGGCACCGTGGAACAGCCGGTGACGGTCAACATCCACGGCGTCAACGACATCACGCTCATGGGCTGGAGCAGCGTCACCCTCCAAGAGGACGGCGCGACCTCCGCCGCCAATTTTATCCCCGGTAAGAATACCGGAGCTTCCCCCGTGGATGCCGAAGGCGATACCCTCGTCTATGGCGTGGCCGGGCTCAGCGACGGCAAGGATTCCTGGGGTGTGGCGCGGGGCAAGCTGGACTACACGGGCGAGCACGGCGGCAAGACTCTGGAGGTAGCTGTCAGCAAGACCGTTGACGGACAGACTACTGCGCACACCGAATCTATCGAGATTCTTAAAACTGCAACTGTCGATACGGACAGCAGCGAGGGCAGCCACCAGCTCGTGGTCACCAACTACGGCGTGCTGGACCTCAATACCGCCAGCGGCCACTATACTTTTACCAAGGGCACGCCGGAAAACAGCGAAGCCTTGTCCACGGCCCTGCATGAAGCCTACGGCGCGGACGCCGACATCAGCGCCGCCCTGCAGACCATTACGAGCAACGTCAATAGCCTGGCCGCGGGCGAAAAGCTCTCCTTCAGCTTCCAGGCCACGGCTACGGAGGCCGATACCGGCCTGCAAAGCACCCACATGATCGGCGTCACCATCACGGGCGCTTACGATGCCCCCAGCCTCAGCATGGGCGAATCCGCCCCCACGGTGGACGAAGCCCTGCTGCCCGGCGGCACGGAGCATACGGAGGGAACCTCCGCCACTGCCAGCGGCACGTTCACGGTCAACACCTACAGCGAGGGCGGCACGCTGACCATCGGGGGGCAGACCTTCACCCTGGATGCCAACGGCAACGCCACGGTGGGCGAGAATGGTACCGCCATTCATACCGGGCACGGCACCTTGACGGTCACGTCCATTGTAGGCGGCACGGTGCACTACAGCTACGAGTTGAACAAGGCTGTGGACAACGTGGAAGGCGCGAACAGCGCCACGGAATCCATCACCGTCAGCATCGCCAGCGGCAGCGGCACGAACACGCAGGCGGTTTCCGACACCCTGACCATCGCCATCCAGGACGACGCGCCCACGGCCACGGTCACGGTGGACAGCACCACCACGACCACCACCGGCAGCGGGGACGGCACGGCGGGGGACGAAATTACGCTTAATTTTATGGGAACGGATCAATATGGTAATAAAACCGGAGCAATAAGCAACGGCGATTTGACCTCCAGCTCCACCGGCCTGCCGGAAGACCTGACGGTTGGCAACGTGCCCTCGGCCACAGCCGACTATAGTGGAGTGGCCATCACCGCCGCCCAGGTTACCTACACGGATCTGGCCACGCCTCAGGTCAGCGACCTGACCGAGGCTGGCAACCTGTATTTTAAAAACAAGGATTGGAGCGACGGCTACGATGGCCTGGGGGTTAACAGCAGCAAGGCCACTAGTGGCGTTGATATCGCGGCAGGGGCCAGCACAACGGATCGGTTGGGCGAGATTGCTTTTGCCAGAACGGGCCAAAATACCGGCGTTTCTGAAGCTATAGTCTTCGACCTGCCGGAAGGGCAGAGCGCCACGTCGCTTTCCATTACCCTGGGCGGCTTCAACCCTTATGAGAATGGGGGGGAAGAGGCGCTGCTCTCCTTCTACAAAGATGGTAAGCTGGTGCTCAGCAAATCAGTTACGGCAACCGCCAACAGCACCATTTCTAAGGTGGAAGTTTCCGATGTTGACGGCGGCTTTGACAAGGTAGTGGTGTCCGCCATTGATGACGGCGCAACCTATGGGGAGTATTATGTTGACAAAGACAACAGTGACTTCACCATCCAGAGCGTTTCCTTTGGCGGCGTGCAGCAGGAAAGCCCGGCGGAAACCGTTACGGCTATTTCCGGGCACGTCACGGGCGTCAGTGCGGACGGCATAACCTCCATCGTTTTTGACGAGAGCGTTACCAGCGTCACCCTGGCCGACGGCAAAGCAATGACCCTCGCCACTACGGATGACGGCCAAACCCTTACCGGCACAGTAGACGGCACCACCTATTTTACCGCCACCCTGAACGATGTGGACACTGCTGACGGCACAGCCCAGTGGAAGGTCACCCAAACGCAGCCTTTCCAGCTTGCCGAAGACCAGAATCTGCTCAACTTTGTGGTCACGGACGGCGACGGCGATACGGCCGCCACCGCTGTGGCGGGCAGCAGCCTGGGCCTCAACGTTTCCGCGCCCGTGGCCGTGGACGATGTGTACTATGCGGATGCGCCCGCGACCGGCGACAATCCCGGCGAGACCGGCGGGCCGGAAAGCCTCTCCGTTACGGCCACAGCCAGCGCCGGGCTGGTGGTGGGTGGCACAGCCACAATCAATGGTGCCGTTGCGGGCAGTTATGCCACGGTAAATGGTGGCATTTTTACAGATGCAGAGGGCAACACCGTTTCCATTGCCCAACTGAAAAGTGCCGTTGGTAACGGTGATGATGTCATTAAGATAGGCAGAGATGCCTCCTTCGCCGATCTGGCTGGCTATAACGTGGCCGGGAAAACCGTCATTATTGACGGCGACTTTACTGGTAGTGGCTCCGTAACCCTCAACTGCAACCTGATTGTAACAGGGGATATGCATGTTTCAGGGTCTCTGACCTCCAATGCCCATCTGGTCTACATCGGCGGCAGTGCGGTGGTGGGGGGTGCCGTGGCCATCTACGGTCAACGTCAAAATGTTTCCCCATATGACTATCAGGGCGTTGTTGCAGTGGGGAATAATCTGACCGTTGAGGGGGCTCTTGCCGTTTCCGCCAAGGGCGATTCCGTTTTCTTCTCCATAACCACCGGCGGCGGCGACACGGGCGAAGCGGCTGCCGCGTCCTACACCGTCCGCCTGGCCGACCTGCTGACCAACGACGATGACGGCGACGGCAACGCAACTACCCACGACGTCCACCTTAATGTGGATTCCCTGCACCTTACGGTGGACACGGCTGCGGCCTTCACGGCCACGCTGCAGGATGCCGATGGCAACATTGTCGGCCACATCACGGCCAATGGCATAACTCTGGCGGACGAATATTCCTTCAGTGCGGACGGCGAGTTACTGTCCGGCACCGGCGATGCCGCAAGCCCGGTAAACGTGGACGGCCTTTCCATACACCTGCAGCCCACGTCCGACGCGGAAGCGGCCTCGGCGCAGTTCACCTACACGGTGCGCGACGGCGCGGGCCATATTTCCGAACCGGCCACGGTCACCTACAATGTGGTGGCCGCACAGGAAGGCACAGATAACGCAGGCGTTCTGCAGGGCGCAGCTACGGCGGATATTCTGCAGGGCGACGCCACGGCTGAGGAATCCGGCCACGACACGCTGCTGGGCGGCGCGGGCAACGACCTTCTTTTGGGCGACCATGCCGACCTGGCCTCGCTGACGGAGATGGGAACCCCGGCGGGCATCCTTGCGTACGCCCAGGCCGACCCGCAAGCCTTGGCTGACGCGCTGGATTCGCTGCCCGGTCAGGGCGGTAACGATGCCCTCCTGGGCGAGGGCGGCAACGACCTGCTCTTCGGCCAGCACGGCAACGACGTGCTGCTGGGCGACGGTTCGCAGGACGGGCTAAGCAGCCTGGCCGGGCACCTAAGCGTCTCCACCCAGAACCCGGCCGACCCGAACACGGACGACCTTGCCGCAGCCCTGCACACGCTGGACGCGCAGGGGCTGGACAGTCTGGCCGGCTGGACCGAGCAGCACCTTGAAAACACCGCCGACGGCAAGGACCGCCTCTTTGGCGGCACGGGCAAAGATGCCCTGTTTGGTCTGGGCGGCGACGACTACCTGGACGGCGGCACAGGCGACGACCTCATCTTCGGCGGCAGCGGCAACGACAGCCTCTACGGCCAGGACGGCCATGACTACCTCCACGGCGACTCCGGCAATGACTACCTTGAAGGCGGCGCCGGCAACGACAATCTCGTGGGCGGCGCAGGGGCGGACAAGCTCCACGGCGGCGCAGGCAACGACCTGCTGCACGCGGACGCCGCCGATCAGCTGCTGGACGGCGGCACGGGCGTGGACTTCCTGCTGACCAAGGACAGCAGCACTGTGGACAGCCTGCTTCAGGCCGGCAAGGTGAGCCATGTAGAGGCCGCCATTACCGATGCGGGCAAGGAGGCAGGCGACGCCACCCTGAGCCTCACCAGCATGGCCGACCTGGCCAAGGTGGGCATTAGCGTGAGCCAGGACGACAACGGCAACCAGACCATCACCCTGGACAAGCAGTGGACGCAAGGGGCCGGGCACGACGGCACCTTTACCAACGCCGATGCAGACCTCACCTTGACGCTGACGGCGGAGCATTCCACCATTGTCAGCAACGATGCGGAGGAGCAGGTGCAGACGGCCATCCACCTTATGCAGAGCGATACCGGCAGTCAGGGCTAAATCCGCTTTCCCGTCTCCTCCGCACAACGACGCAACCCCTGGCCGCCGGGCATTTGCCCGGCGGCCGTTTTTGTCCTTTGCTTCAGCCCTTTTCTTCCTTTTTGTGAAAATCTGGTAAAAATTTTTTGACGAAAAGCCTTGCCAACGGCATAAAAAGCAGGTAAACGGTCCCATAGCCTGTATGGGACAGGTCAAACTTTTTATACCCTGTGGGAAAACAAGAGAGGAAGGGACTATGAAACGTATCTGTACGCTCCTTCTGGCCGCCGGCCTGCTGTTCGGCGCGGCCACCAGCGCCAGCGCCATCGATTTCAAAGCCAAGGGCCAGTGGTTGGTGGGCTTCGGCGTGGGCGAAGACAGCCTGATCAACAAGACCCGTACCGGCAATGACCCCAAGCAGAAGCAAGACAGCAACGACCAGTTCAACGCGCAGCAGCGCGTGCGCCTGCAGTTGGACGCCGTGGCCTCCGAGGCCCTGTCCGGCACCGTGTACTTTGAAATCGGCACCCAGACCTGGGGCCAGAACGACAGCGGCGCTGCGCTGGGCGCTGACGGCAAGCAGGTGAAGGTGAAGAACGCCTACATCGACTGGGCCGTGCCGCAGACCGACCTCAAGTTCCGCATGGGCCTCCAGGGCCTGGCCCTGCCCAACACCTATGCCGGCGGTTCCGCCATCATGGATACGGATGCGGCCGCGGTGGTGGCTTCCTACCAGTTTAACGAAAACGTGGGCCTCACCGCCTTCTGGGCGCGCCCGGTCAACGACAATTTTGACGGCAAGGACCCCCGTTACTATCGTAACGGCGACACCTCGCACGCCAACTACCTGGACAATATCGACCTCTTCAGCGTGCTGCTGCCTTTGAAGTTTGACGGCTTCCACGCCACCCCCTGGGTCATGTACGGCGTGGCCGGCAAGAACGCCCTTACCGGCTATGGCGACAAATGGAGCACCAGCGATGGCGTGCTGAACTACAGCCTGCGTCCTTACCCCGCCACCACCGGTGAAGCCTTCGGCAAAACCAGCAAGGCCTACGGCTCCATGTTCTGGGCCGGCCTGCCCTTTGCCGTGACCATGTTCGATCCCTTGAATATCGAAGTGGACCTGAACTACGGCTATGTGGAAAGCATGGGCCGTTACGACGCCTACAAAAACGGCGTGTTCGCCAAGCGCGGCAGCACCGAGCGTCAGGGCTGGCTGGCCAAGGCCCTGGTGGAATACAAGATGGATTGGGGCACCCCCGGCATCTTCGGCTGGTACGCCAGCGGCGACGACGGCAACGTGAAAAACGGCTCCGAGCGTATGCCCAGCCTGGTGGCCACCGGCAACTTCACCTCCTTCATGGGCGACGGCAACCTGGGCTGGGTTAATCAGGACTACAACCTGAGCTACGCCGGCACCTGGGGCCTGGGCCTGCAGCTGCGCGACATGAGCTTCCTTGAAGACCTCAGCCACACCTTCCGCGTGGCCTACTGGGGCGGCACCAACAGCACCAGCATGGTCAAGTACATGAAGAACGCCTACGACTGGAACGACGGCACCAGCAACTACGATGGTCCTTACCTGACCACCGAAGACGGCCTGGTGGAGTTCAACCTGGTCAACAGCTACAAGATCTACGAAAACCTGGAAATGAACCTGGAGTTGGACTACCTGGTCAACTGCATGGACAACGACACCTGGAAGAAGGCCGGCTCCCGCAACTCTTCCTTTGAGAAGCAGGACATGTGGAAGGCCCAGGTGGTCTTCGCCTACAGCTTCTAGGTTTCACGGCATTCCAATCCCGCTCGGCGGGAACCGCAAAGGGGGGCTTCGGCTCCCCTTTTTGCGTGGTCGCGGGGCCCCGCCGTTGATCGCGCCACGTCCTGTACAGAGCCGGGTCCATGCCGTATACTGCGCCCATGCACAGGAGGTGCCCCATGAGCCACAACCTTCCCGCCCTGAAAGCGCTCATCGTCTGGCTGCGGCAGCGCCACGACGTTGTCATGGAACTGGAAGCCGCGGCCCTGGCCTGCCTCAACGCGGGCGACACGCCCGGCTATACGCAAGGCATGCACCGCAAGGCCGAAAGTCTGGCCGCCCTGGCCGAAGACGCCAAACCCCTGCTGGCCCCGCTGCCCGGTGAGCTGCGTTTTAACCTGGCCCTGGCCCTGGAAAACTTCGCCGCCGGCGCGCGTACGGCCCTGCGGCTCAATTCCGTGTTCTATATGTCCGCCTTGCTCTACCCGGACGACCATAAATCCGGCGATCCGGACAACCTCACCCTCTGCATTGACCGCATCTCGCGTCAAGGCGAGGATTTTTGCTGAGCGCCACGCTCCAGCAGCATCATTGACCACGCTATAAGGAGTTGCACCATGCGTCAGTTTTTTGCCTGCAGCCTGACCCTGCTCGCCCTCTGTGCCGCGCCCGCCTGGGCCTTCCCCGGAGCTGGCGGCGACGCGCCCCAAGAAGATACCTTTACCCGGATGGATACGGATAAAAACGGCGTTATTTCCCTGCAGGAGTTCAAAGCCGCCTTCCCCAACATGCGCGACGAGGCCTTTGCCGCCATTGATACCAACAAAGACAAGGTTATTGACCGCGCCGAATGGGACGCCTTTGTCAAAAACCACGCCGCCGGCATGATGCAGGGCAAGGGCGGCCAGGGCATGATGGGCGGCAGCCAGAACATGATGGGCGGCGACGCCCCCGCCGGCATGCCCCTGGTAACGCCGCCCGCCGGCAAATAACATGGCTGACGCGGAAGAACGCCTGGCCCGCCTGGAAGAGCAGGCTTTTTTTCAGGAAGAACGCCTCAACGCCCTGGATGTGGCCCTCACCGACCAGCAACGCCAGATGGACCAGATGGCCCGCGACCTGGCCGACGCCCTGGCCGCGGTGCGTCTGCTGCGCGACAAACTGGAGCAGGGGCCGGAAAACGCCCCGCCGCCCCATTTTATGCCCGAACGCTGGTAGGGGCGGGGCGGTTTTTTTCGCCGCGCCGGGGTTGGGCAGAGTTCGGGCGGAAATGCGCTGTCGTGGGGCAGGCGCGCGCGGCGGGGGCCCCCGCCGCAAGGACCGGGCATGAATAAAGGACCAGTGGCTGGTGTGGTGCTGGCCGGGGGGCTTTCCACCCGTCTGGGGCAGGACAAGGCCGCCCTGCGCCTGACCCCTCAGGCTCCGGATCTGCTGGCCCGCACCCACGCCTTGCTGTGCACGCTGCTGCCGTGCTGCTGGGTTTCCTGCCGGGCGGAATGCCCCCGCCCTGGGTATGATTGCGTGTGGGACGCCGTGTCCGGCCAGGGGCCTCTGGGGGGCGTGGCCGCCGCACTGACCAGGGCCAGGGACGCGGGCTTTGCGGCCGTCCTGGCCCTTTCCTGCGATCTGCCCTTTATGGACGCCGCCACCCTGACCGCCCTGCTGGACGCACGGCAGGCCGCCCCGCCCCAGACCGTGCTGACCTGCTATGCCCAGGCCGCCACAGGTCGGCTGGAGACGCTGGCCGCAGTTTACGAAATTGCGGCATTGCCCTTTTTGTCCGCCCGATCCGTGTCCGGCGGCGCTCTGCACCGGCGCATTCCCGCCCATTGCCGCCATGTCCTCCCTTACGGGCCGGAGGCCGCCCGCCCTTTTTTCAATCTCAACAGCCCGCAGGACCTGGCCGCTGCTCGCGCCATGCTGACCGCCGCCGCCTTCCGTCACTGAATCCGTTGCGAAAAAATTGTGTTTTCCGGTTCGCGCCGTCGTCGGTTTTTCTTGCGTCCCGCCATAAAAGGCGCTATAGGCGAGAAAAACCGGCATTAAAAGGTCATGCTAGAGCGTATGAACAAAAGCCCCGTTACCGTCAAAGGATATGTCGCGGCGGTGCCGCGTTTGGTGGACGCGCGTCAGGCCCGTGTGGCCGTCATGCAGGACGATGTGGAATACCGCATCGTGCCGCGCGGCGCGGGTGTGGACCTGGACGATGAAGTGAGCGTGCCCGTGGAGGTTACCGGCCTGCTGGAAGAGCAGGACGGCGTAAACTACCTCACCGTGCGCGGCTATAAAGTGCTGGAAGACGACTCCTGGCTGGAAGAGGAAGAATAACCGCACGGTTTTCTTCTTCCTTGGGGAGCGTCCTTCTGGGCGTTCGCTTGCGTTTTTATATAACGCTGCTCCACCGCTTCGGAAAGCAGTGCTCTTGCCTTTGGCCGTAACTTTGTTGCGGCGGGCGGCGGGCGCTTGCGTCTTGTGTTGCGGGCAGCAAAGTCCGTTGCCTTCGGTGTCTTTGGAAGGCCGAGGTACTTTGTGCCGCGGTTTTTCTGCAGGCCGCGTTTGGCGGCGTTGTCCCGGCGCGCCCTGCGCGCGCCAGCCGCAGGCACGAAGGCGCTCAAGCCTTGACGCCGACAAGGTATTTGGGAAGCGGCGCTTGCGCTTTTGTGTGGAAATGAAATTCCTTTTTATTATGCGCTGGCGGGGGACAGCATGGAAACGGTTTTTCCTTTGACGGCGCTTTCTGTGGGGCAGCAGGCCCGTATTGTGCGCATTGAAGCCCGCGGCGAACTGGCCCGGCGCATTCGCGACATGGGTCTGGGCTCTGGCATGACGGTTTCCGGCGGATCGTCCTCGTGCACAACCGTGCCGTTGCGGCCTTGTTCCTTGGCCTGGTAGAGGGCCGCGTCCGCCAGGCGCACCAGCTCCGCGCCGTTGTCCGGGGCGTCCGGCCCAGGAATCAGGCTGGCCGCGCCCATGCTGACCGTAACGTGAGGGCCGCAGGGCGAGGCCGGGTGGGGCAGGCCCTCCGCAGCCACTTCGGCGTGCACGCGGCGGCTCACGGACCGTAGTGTGGCCGCGTTGGCGCCGGGCAGCAGCAGGGCAAATTCTTCGCCGCCGTAGCGGGCGCACAGGTCCGTGGCGCGGGCTGTTCTGGCCATGGCGGCGGCCACCCGCACCAGGCAGACGTCGCCCGCCTGGTGGCCGTAGCCGTCGTTGTAAGCCTTGAACTTGTCCACATCCAACATAATAAGACCCAGGGGCGTTTGGGTTGCCCTGGCTTCAATCCAGCAGCGGCGCAGCCGGTCGTCAAAGGCCCGGCGGTTGCAGATGCCGGTGAGGGCGTCCGTGATGGATATTTTTTGAAAACGGTCGTGTTCAAAGGCCAGTTTCTGGGAGCGCACAGTGGCGTTGGAAAGGTAGGTTCCCAGGTTTTCCAGCGCGGCCGTGATGTTGCGCAGCTCCGCAATGCGGCTTGGGGGCGGCTTTTGGCTGCCGACGCCCGTGCCCAGTTGATTCAGGTAGGTCATGATGCCCCGCAAGGGCCGGGCCAGGTGCCAATGCAGCAGGCCAAACAGGCCTGCCAACCCTGTGCCCAGCAGAATAAAACCCACCAGCAGGCGGTTTTCAAAATCATGGGCCAGGGTCGCTGTGCGGTGCAGTTGGGCGCGCATGTCCCCCGTAGGTGAGGCGACAGGTTCCAGTTTGCCGAGGGACAGCAAAAAATCGTCCAGCGCGTCTTCCATCTGCCGGACCCGCTCCGGGCCCTCCGCCTGCTCTGTCAGGGCCGTGCGGCGCAGTGCCGCCAGCTTTTGGCCGGCCTGCATGGCCGCACTCCAGAGGTGGCGGCGCGGGGGCGATTCAGTGGCGAGGCCGGCGTTGATGTCTGCCATGGCCGCGTTCAGGGCTGTGGCGTCGCCGCTGCGCAAGGTCGCTTCCAGGGCGCGCCAGAATTGCCCGCGCAGGGTTTCCTGCTGCTGCAGGCCGGCCACAAGCGGCAGGTAGGCCCCATAGATGCGCGTGCCCGCCACGCTGATTTCGCGCGCCAGATTCATATAATAAAAGAAACTGGCGGCAAAAAACAGGGCCAGGCCAATCAGCAGCAGGCGCAGGTAGCGGTCTATGCCCATGCCCCGTGCTTGTGCGTTGCGTCCGGCTTTCAAGGCTGCACCAGCTGACAGGCCTGGTACACGCCCACGGCCATGACAAAGGCCAGCAGCGTGTTGACCACAAGGCTGAAGCCTACCCATTTCCAGCTGCCCGATTCCTGGCGGATGACCACCAGGGTTACAAAGCAGGGGGCGTAGAGCATGACAAAGACCAGCAGCGCCAGGGCCGTGCCCTGATTCCACGAGGGGTCTTTGCGCAGCAGTTCCGAAAGGGAAACGGCCTGTTCCGGATTTTGCTCGCCCAGGGCGTAGGCCGTGCCCAGGGTGGAGATGATGGCTTCCTTGGCGGCGATGCCGCCGATCAGGGCCACATCGGTGCGCCAGTTAAAGCCCGCGTAGGCGGTAATGCCCTCCAGACCCGCGCCCAGTCTGCCGGCAAAGGAATAGCGCAGGCGCGCCGCGTCCAGGTCTTCCTGCACCTTGGTCAGGCGCGCCGCATCTTGTTGGCGTAGGCCGGGATCCAGGGCAGAGTTTTCCAGGTTCACGGCAAGCCGGGCTATTTCATTTTCGTAGGGCAGGGCGTGTTGCGGGTCCAGAGCGGGAAAGGTCATGCCCGCCCAGATCAGCACGGCTATGGGCGCCAGAATGGTGCCGGCTTTTTTCAGGTACATCCAGGTGCGTTCCCAGCAATGGGTGCAGATGCCGCGCAGGGTGGGCAGGCGGTAGGGGGGCATCTCCATAACCAGGGGGGTGGCCTCGCCGCGCAAAACGGTTTTGCGCAGCAGCCAGGCCATGCCAAAGGCGAACAGCCAGGAGGCAAGGATGACGGCAAACATCATGTCCGCAGCCTTGTTGGGGAAAAAGGCGCCCACCAGCAGCAGGTAGACGGGCAGTTTGGCGCCGCAGGCCATATAGGGCAGGGTGAGCATGGTGGCCAGTTTTTCTTTGGGACTGCGCAGGGTACGGGTGGCCATGACGCCGGGGATGGCGCAGCCGCCGGCAATGCCGCCGGAGATGATGTAGGGCATGACAGAAGCCCCGTGCAGCCCGAAGGATTGGAACAGCCGGTCGGAGATATAGGCCATGCGGGCCATATAGCCGCTGTCTTCCACAATGGCGACCAGGGCGAACATGATCAGCACCAGGGGCACAAAGCTGAATACGCCGCCCACGCCAGCGATGATGCCGTCCACCAGCAAAGAGGCAAGCAGCCCTTCGGGCAGGGCGGCGCTCACCGCGCCCCCCAGCTGGGAGAAGGCCTCTTCAAGCCAGCCCTGAGGGTAGGCGCCGAGCCCGATGGTAATCTGAAACATGGCGTAGAGCACGGCCAGCATGATGGGCACGCCCCATACGGCGTGGGTCAGGATGCGGTCCAGCCTGTCGCTCAGGCCCAGGCGGTGGCGGTGGCCGGTTTTGCGGACGCAAGCCGCGGCTGTCTGGCGGACAAACAGACTGTGCCCGTCGGCGATAAGGCTTTCGGCGTCTTCGCCGCTGCGCTGCAGCTCTTCCTGCGCCTGACGGGCCATCCGGGCCAGGTCCGCGGCCGCGTCGGGGTCGGCGGCGCGTACGGTGGCGGTGGCCGCAGCGTCGTCCTGCAGCAGGGTCAGGGCCAGCCAGCGGGGGGCGCAGTGGGCGTAGGCCGAGGCGGCCAGGGCCCGGCTTTGGCCGATGCGCTTTTCCATGCCTTCCAGCACAGGGTCCAGCAGGGGGCCGTAGCCAAGGTACAAGGCGCGGGCCGCCGGCTGCGGAGCTTCAGGGCCATCGGACCGCTCTTTTTGCCGGACCAGCTCCCGGGCGGCGGCCAGGGCCTCGCGCAGGCCTTTGCCCGTGGTGCCCACGGTGGGCACCGCGCGCACCCCCAGCATGGCTTCCAGTCGGGAAAAATCAATGCAAATGCCCGCGGCTTCGGCTTCGTCCATCATGTTGCAGGCAATGACCACGGGCAGGCCCATTTCCCGCAGCTGCACGGTGAGCAGCAGTCCGCGTTCCAGAATGCCGGCGTCCACCACGTTGATGACGGCCTGTACCGTGCCGTCCAGCAGCACGTCGCGGGCCACGATTTCTTCCTGCGAATAAGCGGAGAGGGAGTAGGCGCCGGGCAGATCCACCAGGATGACCTCCTGCCCTTCATACCGGATGTAGCCTTCCTTTTTTTCCACGGTCACGCCGCTGTAGTTGCCCACATGCTGGTGCGCGCCTGTAAGAGCGTTGAACACGGTGGTCTTGCCGCAGTTGGGGTTGCCCGCGATGGCCAGACGCAAAGAATAGACAAGTCCGCCGATGCAGGCGCGGGCCTGGACCGCAGCACCCGCGCCGACGGCGGAAAGAGTTTCCGACATGCAGGGCGCTCCTGTGGCGTCACCTTCAGGGTGGCGGAAAACAGCATTGTTTATTTTTAAAAATGAAATTTATTTTCAATCAATAAAAAAGTCAAGCCGTTTCCCAGCACATCCCTAAGTTTTTAAACAACAGAAAGAGACCGTTGCAGAATCTTATTTTTTCTGCGTAACTGTGCGTCAGGCCGCAGGAAGGGCATGCTGCAGTTATGCGCAGGTGGGGGGCCGCGTGCGACGGGTGAAAATCCGACTTTCAGGCGGGGCGCGGCGCACGTGGAGTTTTGCGCCGCGCCCCGCCAACATCCTGTTCTGCCCGGCTTACATCATGACCACGGGCTTGATGAGGTCGCGCGGCTTGTCTTTCATCAGCAGCAGGGCTTCCTCCAATTTATCAAAGCCGGTAAAGCGGTGGGTCAGCAGGGGCTGCACATCCAGCCGGCCGTGGGTCAGCAGGGCGGCCAGCTTTTCCATGCGCAGGCGTCCGCCGGGCATAAGCCCGCCTGTCAGCAATTTATGGCCCATACCGCAGCCCCATTCCAGACGCGGCAGCCGCACGGCTTCGCCGGAGCCGAGGTAGTTGACGTTGCCGATGCGTCCGCCCGGTTTGAGAACTTTGAGCACGTCGGCAAAGGTGTCCACATCGCCCCCGGCCACGATGGCTTTGTCCACGCCGCGGCCCTTGGTGAGGGCCAGGACCTGTTCCGCCAGCGAGCCGTCGCGGTAGTCGATGATTTCCGTGGCGCCGTAGCCTTTGGCGGCCTCCTGGCACAGGGGGCGGGAGCCCACGGCGTAGATGGCCCCCGCGCCGCGCAGGGCCGCTCCGGCCACAGACATGAGTCCCACCGGGCCGATGCCCACCACCAAAACGGCATCGCCGTACTGCACGTCGGCCAGTTCGGCCCCGTGCAGGCCGGTGGGCACCATGTCGCTGAGCATGACGGCTGCGGCCAGATCCATGCCCTTGGGCAGATGGGCCAGATTGCCGTCCGCATCGTTAACATGAAAAACTTCGGCAAACACGCCGTCCTTAAAGTTGGAGAACTTCCAGCCCGCCAGCATGCCCCCGGAGTGCATGGCATAGCCCCCCTGCGCTTCCAGGGAATTCCAGTCCGGCGTGATGGCCGGCACCAGAACGCGGTCGCCGGGTTTGAAGTCGCGCACCAGCGCGCCTGTTTCAAGCACTTCGCCCACAGCCTCGTGCCCAAGGATAAGGTTGTGGCGGTCGCCCATGGCGCCTTCCCACACGGTATGCACGTCCGAGGAGCAGGGCGCTGCCGCCAGGGGCCGGACAAGCGCGTCAAGCGGCCCGCAGGCGGGCGCTTCTTTTTCAATCCAACCGATTGCTTCCAGGTGGAGCATGGCCAAACCTTTCATGCAAGCCTCCTTGCGTGGCCCGGCGCGGGTTGGCGCGGGCCGGTGGATGTTTTCCGTGCGTGCTTGAAGGGTAGGTCAGGTTGGGGTTTGATTCAAGTTATTTTTTTCACTTGCATGAAATCACAGAATTAGTAAGCCTTGAAAAGGTGCTGCAAGCCTCTGCCCTGGCGTTTTTCTGCGGCCGGGGAGCGGCTTTTGGGAAAGGGACGGCGCTGTAGTGCTGTGACGCGGCTGCGGCGAAGGCGTTACGGTCAGGGCGCGACGTGCGTTTCTGTCGAGAGGAGGAAAGTTTTTTGAAGGATGGGGATGTGGTAGGGAAGGGGACTGTTGTTTACAAGAGTTCCCTTCCCTACCACCGGCAGTAAAATCTGCCCCGCCGGGGCTAGCGCCGTTACAGCTTGCGCACTTCGGCGTACCAGGCGGCGGCCTGTTCCAGCAGTTTGCCGTTACGGGCGGCCAGGGCCTGGGGTTCTTTGATATAGCCGTCCAGCAGCAGGCTGGCGTCAAAGAGGCCTTGGACCATCTCGGCCAGCACGGCGTCGTCGCGGTCGGCCTTGAACATGCGCAGCATATTGCGCAGCAGGGGGTGGTCGCGGTTCACTTCCAGCACTTTGACGGGCAGGGTGTCGTCGCGCTGCATGACCTTGAGCAGTTTTTCCATGGAGGAGGAAATGCCGCCGTCCGGGGCCGTAAGCATGGCGGCGCTGTCCGTGAGACGGTGGGAAACGCGCACCTCCGTAACCTTGTCGCCCAGAATGTCCTTCATTTTTGTCAGCAGCGCGTCAAAGTTCGTGCTGTCGTCCTCGGAGAGTGGGGCCGCAGTTTCGTGCGGGGCTTCCTCTTTGTCGGCAAAGGCGGCCAGGGCGTCGTCCGCAGCGGTTTCCACCGATTTGAATTCCCAGTCCTTATACTTGCCCAGACCGTCCATAACGAATTCGTCTACGGGCTCATAGAGGCAGAGCACTTCCAGGCCCTTGCGGCGGAAGCGTTCCATGTGCGGGTTGAGGCGGGCGGCCTCGCGGTTGGGCGCGGCCACATACCAGAAGGTTTTTTGTCCTTCTGGCGCGCGGCCCATGTATTCGTCCAGGCTGGTCAGGTCCGCGGCTTCGGGCAGGGTGGAGCTGTTGAAGCGCAGCAGAGCGGCCAGGCGTTCGCGGTTGGGAAAGTCGCGGTAGCCCAGTTTGAGGATCTTGCCGTGCAGGTTCCAGAACCGGAGGTATTTTTCCGCATCGTCCTTGGCCAGCTTTTCCAGATGGTTCAGGGCCTGTTTGACGATAACCTGGTTCATTTTGCGCAGCAGGACATTTTCCTGCAGGGTTTCGCGCGAGATGTTCAGGGGCAGGTCTTCCGTATCCACCACGCCCTTGAGGAAGGCCAGGTAGTCCGGGATGAGCTCCTGGTTGCGGTGCTGGATGAGCACGCGCCGGGCGTAGAGATCCAGCCCCCAGAAGTCCTTGTCCATGCCGAAAAAGTCCTGCGGACTGTCGGGGATGAAGAGCAGGGCGTTGAACTGCACGGGCGCGTCCACAGAAAAGTGCAGCACGTCCAGAGGGTCTTTGGCGTCGTAGGTGATGGCCTTGTAAAAGGCGTCGTACTGTTCCTTTTTGATGGAGAACTTGGGTTCGCGCCAGAGCGCGGGCTGCGTGTTGACCTGCTCGCCGTCCACAAAGACCGGGAAAGGCACAAAGGCCGAATGCTTGCGGATGACCGATTCCACGCGGAATTTTTCCGCAAACTCCGTGGCGTCGTCCTTGAGCCAGATTTTGATGACCGTGCCGCGCTGCGGTTCCGCCTCCGAGCTGGGGGCCACAGTGTAGGTGCCCAGGCCGTCGCTGGTCCAGACCTGGGCATCGCCTGCCTCACCAAAGGCGGGACGGGAGGTGACCGTCACCTTGCTTGCCACCATGAAAACGGAATAAAAACCCACGCCAAAGCGGCCGATGATATTGGCCGCGTCCGGAGCGGCCGTAGTTTCGTCCGCGTCGTCGTCCGCCGTTTTTTCGCCTGCCTTGGGAGCCTGGGCCGCCAGATCGGCCAAAAACTGTTCCGACCCGGATTTGGCGATGGTGCCCAGGTTTTCGGCCAGTTCCTCCGCCGTCATGCCCACGCCCGTGTCGGCGATGGTCAGGATTTTTGCCTCTTTGTCCAGAGTCAGCCGTATTTCCAGCGGCAGATCGGGCAGGCGGGGGCTTTCGCCCCGGTTCATGCGGTAGCGCAATTTGTCCAGCGCGTCGGAGGCGTTGGATACGAGCTCCCGCAAAAAAATTTCGCGGTTGGTGTACAGCGAATTGGTCAGAATGTGAAGAACTTTGCGCACTTCTGCGCGGAACTGGCGGGATTTTTTGCCTGCCTCAGCCATGACAAACCTCCTGAATATGGATATGCTGGAACATAATGCCGCTTTTGTAATTTTCAAGAGGGCGGCGGGGCGGAGCGCAAAAAATCTTTGCAGAAGAGCGCGCGTTGCCATTCGCAGCGCCAGGCGCGTGCAACCGCCATGTTGCTATTCATAATTACTTGCTTTTTGTGAAAAATAAAGCTATGGCGCAGTAAGCATATAGCAAGGAGGGCCCAATGGACGTTGTCATGCTTTCGCGTCTGCAATTTGCCGTGGCCGTATTTTTCCACTTCATCTTTGTCCCCCTGACGCTCGGGCTTTCTGTAATCCTTGCCTGGATGGAAACTCGGTACGTTCGTACGGGGGACGTCTTCTGGAAAAATCAGGCCAAATTCTGGGGCAAGTTGTTTCTCATTAACTTCACTCTGGGCGTGGTGACCGGCATCACGCTGGAATTTCAGTTCGGCACCAACTGGTCGCGTTATTCCGAGTATGTGGGCGATATTTTCGGCTCACTGCTGGCCATTGAGGCCACCGTGGCCTTTTTTCTCGAATCCACCTTTCTGGCCGTGTGGCACTTCGGCTGGGAGCGCGTGGGCAAAAAAATGCACCTGGCGGCCATCTACATTGTGGCCTTTGCCGGCAACCTGTCTGCCTTGTGGATCATCCTGGCCAACGGCTTTATGCAGAATCCCGTGGGCTACGCCATCAACGAGAGCATGGGCCGGGCCGAGCTCACCAACTTTTGGGACGTGGTCTTCAATGGCTACGCCTGGGGCATGTACGCCCACACCGTCATCGCTTCATGGGCCTTGGGCGGCTTTTTTGTCCTGGGCGTATCTGCCTGGCACCTGCTGCGCGGCAGCCACAAGGAATTTTTTCAGCGTTCCTTCCGCATGGCGGCCCCGTTTACCCTGATTCTGGTGCTGCTGCTGGCCCTTTCCGGCGACCAGCAGGGCAAGACCGTGGCCCACTACCAGCCCGCCAAGCTGGCGGCCCTGGAATCGCACTGGGAAACGGGCCGCAACGTGCCCTTCTACCTGCTGGCCTGGCCTGACGAGGCCAACGAGGGCAACAAGGTGCAGGCTTTGGGCATTCCCGGCCTGCTGAGCTGGATTGCCTACGGCGACGCCAATGCCGAGGTCAAGGGCCTCAAGGACTTTGCCGTGCAGGACCGCCCGCCGGTGCTGCCCACCTTCCTTACCTTCCGCCTCATGGTGGGGCTGGGCGGCCTGTTTGTGTTGCTGGCCTTCGCGGCTTTTTGGCAGCGCAAGCGCGACATGCCCTGCAGCGGTCTGCTCAAGGCTCTGGTCTGGAGCATCCCGCTGCCCTATATCGGGATCATGGCCGGCTGGGCTGTGGCTGAAATCGGCCGGCAACCCTGGATCGTCTATAATCTTATGCGCACTTCCGACGCTGTTTCGCCCGTGCCCGCGGACAACGTGGTGATTTCGTTGGCGGCCTTCATCGTCGTCTATTCCTTGCTGGGCATTCTGGATATTTACCTGCTGCGCAAATACGCAATCAAGGGCCCCGACGCCCAGGAGGTGTAGCCATGTTGGAAACCATCTGGTTCGTGCTTTGGGCGCTGCTCTGGGCCGTGTTCTTCATCCTGGACGGTTTTGACCTGGGCGTGGGCAGCCTGCTGCCTTTCCTGAGCAAAAACGAAACCGAGCGCCGCATCATGTACAACGCCGCCGGACCCTTCTGGGACGGCAACGAAGTCTGGCTCATTTCCGCCGGCGGCGTGACCTTTGCGGCCTTTCCCAAGGTCTATGCGGTTATGTTCAGCGCGCTGTACGCGCCCTTGCTGCTCCTGCTCTTTGCCCTCATCTTCCGCGCGGTTTCCTTTGAATTCCGCAACAAGGTGGAGCACGACAGCTGGCGCGCCCTGTGGGACGGCGTGCACTTTATCGCCAACCTCATCCCCTGCGTGCTGCTGGGCGTGGCCTTTGCCAACCTTTTCATGGGCATTCCTGTGGACGCCCAGGGCGTGTACCACGGCAATTTGCTGGGTCTGCTGAACCTCTATGGCCTGGCCGGTGGGGTGTTCTTCCTCTGCATGTTCGTGCTGCACGGGGCTTTGTGGCTGTCCATCAAGAGCCGGGGCGACCTGCAGACCCGCGCCCTGGCCACGGCCACTTTTGCCTGGCCCGTTATGCTGGTGCTGCTGGTGGCTTTTTTGGCGCTTTCCGCCCTGTACACCAGGCTCTTTGACAACTATCTGGCCATGCCCGCCCTGTGGCTGCTGCCCGTGCTGGCCCTGGCCGGGCTTGTGGGCGTGCGGGTCATGCTGCGTGCGGGCAAGCTGTGGCTGGCCTGGGGCTGCAGCGCCGTGTTCATTCTGGGCGTGACCTTCTTCGGGGTCATGGGCATGTTCCCCGGCATGATCATCTCCTCTATTGACCCGGCCGCCACCATAACCGCCTTCAACGGCGCTTCCAGCCAGCTGACCCTCAAGATCATGCTGGGCGTGGCGCTCGTCATGGTGCCCATTGTGCTGGCCTACCAGTTCTGGACCTACCGGCTCTTTTCCGCTCCGGTTACCAAGGAGTATGTGCAGGAGGATGAGCACGCCTACTAGCATATAAGTATATCCCGGTGGGCGGGGCGCGCGCCTTTTGCCCCCTGACTGTGTCGACGGCCCCTTCCGGGGCGGGCCTGTACCGTAAGAGTACTATTCCCGCCCGGGCGGGGCCGTCTTCGTGTCAGGGACCAAACTGCGCAGCGCCGCGTCCACCGGGATGCGKCGGGCGTTGCTGGGCATGGCTGCCCCTGGCTGCGGCTGGCGGGGCGCGTCCGGGGCGGGCCTGTACCGTAAGAGTACTATTCCCGCCCGGGCGGGGCCGTCTTCGTGTCAGGGACCAAACTGCGCAGCGCCGCGTCCACCGGGATGCGTCGGGCGTTGCTGGGCATGGCTGCCCCTGGCTGCGGCTGGCGGGGCGCGTCCGGGGCGGAGTTGTCAGGAGCCTCTGTCCAGCCTACGCTTGCCGTGCGTTTGTGGTGGACGCCTGCGTTGTCGCGGTCCCGCCGGGTCATTATGGCGAACATCGTGCGGGCGCAGTTATCGCCTGCCGCATACAGCCCTGGAGGGGCTTTATCATGAGCTGGCACCGCCTTTGGACCTATGTTTGCCGCAGGGCCGCAGTACTGCTCTGCGCCCTGGCGCTGGCTGCGGCCTTGGGCTGCGCCCAGCGCGGCGTACAACGCCCCCTGACGTTTGAAGAGCAACAAGTGCGCATGGCCGAGGCCCAATGTCGCCAGGAGGCCAGCCAGATGAATCCGGAATGGCGGGGGAACAGCCGTTATTTTCCCTGGCGGGCCTATTTTGAGATGTGCATGCACCGCTTGGGAGTGACCGATGCGGAGCTGAAGACGCTTTGGTATTAGGGCCTGTTACCTTTGCAATGCCCTGGCGGTTGCGTAAGCAGAGACGCCCGCCGTGGAGGCGCAAGCCTAGCTGCAGCCGTTACGACGCAGGAGCTTGGCCCATTACGACGAAGGAAGTTACGGGCAAAGACAGCAGCGCCTGCTAGAGCAGTTAGCGAATGAAATGAGCTAACTGCTCTGCAAGGATTTTCTTGAAAATCCTTGCCACAAAATGCGAGAAGGCAGGCTTTTGCCTGCCGTAAGCGAGCATTTCAAGTGTTCAATGCTCTATTGCGGGCAGGATGGTCTGGTTTCTCCGTGTCCTCGGTACACGTACCAGAACGTGAACGATGGGGGCGTGGGGAGGTGAGGAAACTTTTGTGAACAGAGGTCCCCTCCCGCAACGAGGCTTTTTGCTCTGCAGTTTCGCCGTCAGCGTTGGCGCAGGGCTTCGGCGATGATGGCGGCATCTTCGCCGGGGCGGGCGTTGAGGCCCAGCTCCGGGTTGCCGCCGGAGCAGACAAAGCCCTGAGGGCCCAGCTCCACAAAGCCGGCGGCGATGACGCGGCTGTAAGGCAGTTGCTCACGCATGTCGCCGTGGTCCACGCGACGGGGGAAGATGAAGGGTACGGCCTGGCCGGAGAAATCTTCGACGATCAAGTACTTCACGGTGGCCTCCTGTGGCGGATCTGGAGCGGCGCAACGCGGATCAGCGTTTGCGCCGGTTTTGCAGATATTGGCGTACGGCCTTGTTGTGGTCGTTGAGGTTGGTGCTGAAGACGTGTTCGCCGCCGTCGGTTTTGGCGACGAAGTAGAGATACTTGTGGGCTTCCGGGTGGATGGCGGCGGCCAGGGCCGTGAGGCCGAAGGAGCAGATGGGCCCCGGCGGCAGGCCGGGCCGCTGGTAGGTGTTATAGGGGTTGGCGGCGTCGTCCAGCTGGCTTTTGCGCAGGTTGCCGTCAAAGGCGGGCCCCAGTCCGTAGATGACTGTGGGGTCGGCCTGGAGCAACATGTTTTTCTGCAAACGGTTTTGGTACACGCCGGAAACCCGGGGGCGTTCGTCCTCCACTGCGGTTTCCTTTTCCACTACCGAGGCCAGGATGACCCAGGTTTTGAGCGTGGCGGCATCGGGTTTTTTGCCGTCCGGCCAGAGGCCGGCGGCCTTGCGCCAGAAATTGTCCACCATGCGGCCGGCTACGGCCCGGGCCTGGGCCAGGTCCAGCACGTCGGCTTTTTTCAGCAGGTAGGTATCGGGCATGAGAAAGCCCTCGGCCGTGGCAAAGGGGATGCCGTAGTGCCGTAGAAAATCCGGGTCCATGATGACCTGACGAAAGTCCTCAAAGCGCGCCAGCCCGGCGTCTTCCAGCAGGCGGCCGGTCTGCCACCAGGTAAGGCCTTCGGGCACGGTGACGCGGAAAAGCACGGGCTGCCCGTTGACCAGGGTGTCCAGCACCTTGTCGGGCGTCCAGCCCGTATTGAGGGCAAAACGCCCGGCCTGGAGGCGGTTTTCCCAATGCTTGTAGCGGGCCAGGTAACCGAAGCGGCGGGCGTCGGTCACCAGACCCTGGTGGGCTAGGTGGGCGGCCACCTGGTCCAGGCGCGCGCCGGGGGTCACGTCAAAAAAGACGTTCTCGCCGGATGCGGCAGGCGGGGTGGTCAGAAAGTGGTGGGCCTCCCAGGCCAGCCAGCCGCCGCCGGCCACGGTCAGCAGCAGAAGCAGCCCCACAAGGCGCAGAAAGGTTTTCATGCCGGTCTCCGCTGTTGCGGCGCAAGGGCCAGAAAAGATTCCAGAATGCGCACGGCGGCCTGCTGGTCCAGTACGGTCCTGCGCCGTCGCGCGTCAAGCCCGGCTGCGCGCAGGTCGTCCCAGGCCTCTTCGGAACTCAGTTCCTCTGACATAAAGTAAAACGGCAGGGGGATGCGGCGCTGCAGACGTCGGGTCACATTGCGCACCTGGCGGGTGGTCAGGCTTTCCCCGCCGTCGGCCAGCAGGGGCAGGCCCATGACCACGGCCTCGGCTCCGGCGGCCAGGATAGCCTGGGCCAGAGCGTCCAGCAGCGCCTTGCGGTCGGGGTGGTCGGCCAGGCGCAGGGTGCGTAGGGGGAAGGCCAGCCGCCCTTCCGGGTCGGACACAGCCAGCCCCGTGCGGGCCAGGCCGTAGTCCACGGCCACCAGCTTCACATTACAGCCCCATTTTTTCGCGCGCCAGTTCCATGGTCTGTTCCGCAAAGGCGCGGGCGCGCTCGTTGCCCCGTTCCAAAATTTCTTCCACCGCACCGGGTTTGGCTTCCACAGCATTGCGGCGTTCCTGCAAAGGCCCCAGGAAGGCGGCAAGATTTTTGAGGAAGATTTTTTTGCAGTCCACACAGCCCAGCTGCGCGCAGGTACAGCCCTGACGGATCTGGGCCTGCTCTTCGGGGCTGCTCAGGAGCACATGGTAGGGGTAGAGGTTGCAGACGTCGGGGTTGCCGGGGTCGCTGCGGCGCAGTCGGGCCTTGTCCGTAAACATGCCGCGCACTTTTTCGGTGATGTCGTCCATGCTGTCCGAGAGGAAGATGCCGTTATTGTAGCTTTTGGACATCTTGCGGCCGTCCAGGCCGGGGCACTTGGCCGCCGGGGTGAGCATGGCCTGGGGTTCGGGGAAGAGCTCGCCGTAAAAATTGTTGAAGCGCCGGGCGATTTCGCGGGTCAGCTCCATGTGGGGCAGCTGGTCTTCGCCCACAGGCACGCCGTGAGGTCGGTACATAAGGATGTCCGCCGCCATGAGCACGGGATAGCAGAGGAAGCCCGCATTGCCCAGGTCTTTGTTGCTGATCTGTTGCTGCTGTTCCTTGTAGGTGGGGTTGCGCTCCAGCCAGGAAACGGGCGTGATCATAGACAGCAGGAGAGAAAGCTCCGCGTGCTGCTTGACGTGGGACTGGCGGAAGATGACGCACTTTTCCGGGTTCAGGCCAGCGCCCACCCAATCTTTGACCATTTCGTGGATGTTGCGGCGGACCTTGGAGGGGTCGGCGTAGTCGCTGGTCAGGGCGTGCCAGTCGGCCACAAAAAAGTAGGCTTCTTCCGTGTGCTGCAGTTCCACCCAGTTTTTGAGCACGCCGAAGTAGTGGCCAAGGTGCAGGGGCCCCGTGGGCCGCATGCCGGAAACAGTGCGCGGTTTGCTGTTCATCAACAGAGTCCTTTCCTTACAGAATACCCAACAGGGACAACAGGCCCACGGCGCTGCCGCTCACCAGGGGGCCGAGCACCTGGCCCAGCAGCCCGGTAAAGAGCAGGGCCAGCAGGATCACAAAGCCGTAGCGCTCCACGCTCAAATAGCGCAGGGCCGCGTTCATGGGCAGAAAATAGGCCACAACCTTGCTGCCGTCCAGCGGCGGAATGGGCAACAGGTTGAGCCAGGCCAGGCCAAAATTGATAATCACCCCGGCCTGCAGGGTCTTGAGAGCAAAGATGTAGCCCGTGCTGTGCTGCCACTGCAGGGGCGGCAGCAAGGTCAGCGTGAGCCAGAGCAGCCCCCCGCAAAGCCCGGCCAGCAGGAAATTGGTCAGGGGCCCGGCCAGGGCCACCAGCATCATGTCGCGGGCGGGCTTGTGAAAGTAGCGCGGGTTGACGGGCACGGGCTTGGCCCAGCCAAAGACAAAGCTGCCCGTGAGGCTGGTCAGGCCGAAGACCAGCAGGCCTACGGGATCGATGTGCGGCAGGGGGTTGAGCGTGAGCCGCCCCAGCATGCGCGCCGTGGGGTCGCCGCAACGGGAGGCCACCCAGCCGTGGGCCACTTCGTGCAGAATGATGCCCAGCAGGGCAGGCACAGCGGCTACGGCCAGCAGATTTAACGCATGGGTCAGGTCAAAATTGAGCATAGATGCGGGTACCATGTTCCCGCTTTCCCGGCAAGGGCGGCCCGGCGCCCCATTCAGTCGCGGTCCGCCATGCGTCGTTCCAGCTGCAGCAGGGCTTCTTTGATGTCCAGGCCGCCGCCGTAGCCCACCAGGCGCCCGTCCGCGCCGATGACGCGGTGGCAGGGGATGACCACGGCAATGGGATTGCGGTTGTTGGCCAGGCCCACGGCCCGGCAGGCGCGCGGCGAGCCCACGGCCGCAGCGATTTCCCTGTAGGCGCGGGTGGCGCCGTAGGGTATGTCCTGCAGCGCCCGCCAGACCTTTTGCTGGAATGCCGTACCGTGGGGGGCCAGGGGCAGGTCAAATTCACGACGCGTGCCTGCCAGATAGTCGATCAGCTGGGCACAGGCCTCTTCCAGCAGAGGGGTGGCGCGTTCTTCTGCATCCGGCAGAGGCGGCAGGCTGCCCTCGCCTTCCAGTTCCAGCCGGGTCAGCGCACCGTCTTCTTCCACAAAACGCACCCGCCCCAGAGGGAACAGGCGGCGGACAAGAGCGTAGGTCATGCAGTCTGCTCCTTCTTGGCCACAGGCTTGAGGGTATAGGCGAAAACTGCGCCCAGCAAGGCTACTGCCGCCAGAAACTGAAAAGCGCGGGGCAGGCCCTGATGGTCGGCTATCCACCCCAGCAGCGGGGCCATGACCCCGCCCAGGCTGGTGGCCAGGCCCAAAGTGACGCCGGAGGCAAAGCCGATGTTCTTGGCCAGATACTGCTGCCCCAGCACCACCAGAGAACTGAAGGGAGCGTAAAGCGTAAAGCCCAGAAAAGGCAGCAAAGCCCAGGCGGCCCAGACCGAGCCAGTCAGGCTGAAGGCCAGCACCACGGGGGCCACCAGGGTATAGGACAGCCGGATAATGGTGCGGTAGCCGTATTTGTCCGAAAGCAATCCGCCGAAAAAGTTGCTGACCACGCCGCAGGTGCAGAAAAAAGTCAGGGCCAGAGCCCCGGCCGTGCGCGACTGCCCCAGCACATTGACCCAGTAGAGGGGTACAAAGGTATTGAAGCCGGCAAACAGGATGGAGCGGGCCACAATGGCCACGGTAAGTTTGAAAAATTCCGGCCAGTTGTTGACGCCTGGGGCCTCCGTGATTATGGCCCCGCCGCCGGACGGGACGCGCATGCGCCAGATGAGCGTCAGGAGCACCGAAGCCATGACCACGGCAATGGCGGCAAAAATCGTGGTGCCGCGTAGGCCGAATACGCTCAGAATGCCCGTGGCCAGCAACGGCCCCAGCACAAAACCGCTGTTGCCGCCGATGGAAAAGATGCTCAGCCCCGTCCCCTTCTGCTCACCCGAAACCTTATTGGCGAAGCGCGCGCCTTCGGGATGAAACAGGGCCGCGCCCACGCCGCTTACGGCAATGGCCAGAAAAATGGCCCAGTAGCTGGACATAAAGCCCACCAGGGCAAGACCGCCGCCGGCCAGCAACACGCCCAACGGGATGAACCAGGGCTTGGAAAACCGGTCGGCCAACAGTCCGAACACTGGTTGAATCAATGAAGAAAGGCAGGAATAGGCAAACATGAGCCCGCCTGTGGCTTGGTAGCTCAGGCCATAGGCCGAACGCAGAAAAGGCAGCACCGCCGGCAGCGCGCCGCCGTTGATATCACAGGAAAGGTGCCCCAGCGAAACAAGAAGTATCTTCTTTTTGTCCATGGCCGCAGGCTACACGAAACCGACAGGAAAACAATACCAGAGAAGTCTGGTCTTGCGTCTGCGCCGAACAGGCCTTCCTCCTTTCCCTTTGCGCACTGCCGCAAAAGCGTCTGCTGGCCGTGCAGCCGTGAAAAAAAACGGACAAAGTTCAGGGCCCGCCGTGGCTCTTTGGGGCTGCATCAAAAACCGTGTGGGAAATTGGCCCGACGGGCTTGACTTTTGGGCCGCGCTGGGGCAAATAAACCTTTCCCGTTTTGGAGGTTGACCATGTACGCGATTATCGAGACCGGCGGCAAACAGTACCGCGTCGAAGAAGGTTCCAAGATTGTTGTGGAAAAGCTCGCGGCTCAGAGCGGCAGCGAGATTTCCCTGGACAAGGTGCTGCTGCTGGGCGGCGATGCCTGCAAGGTGGGCGCCCCCTATGTGGACGGCGCGGCCGTCACCGCCGAGGTGGTGGCCCAGGGGCGCGGCCCCAAGATCAAGGTGTTCAAGCGCTGGCGGCGCAATGATTCGCGCAAAATGCGCGGACACCGGCAGGAGTGCACCACCCTGCGCGTCAAAAGCATCAACGGCTAACTTTCGGGGTTGACCGGCCCGTCCTGTGGCGCGCGCTTTGCACAGCGGCACGCGTTGGGCCGGTGCGGCAATGGCCGCGCCCCTTGCCGACCTGGTGTCGGCCTTTCTGGGAGGCTCTTATGGCTCATAAAAAAGCAGGCGGCTCTTCGCGCAACGGTCGCGACAGCGCCGGTCAACGGCGCGGCGTCAAGCGTTTCGGCGGTCAGAACGTGCTCGCCGGCAACATCCTGGTTCGGCAGCTGGGCACCACCGTGTACCCCGGCGCCAATGTGGGTATGGGCAGGGATTTCACCTTGTTTGCCAAGGTGGACGGTGTGGTGCGCTTTGAAAAATATCTGCGCAAGCGCCGCGTGCTCACCCGCGTGCATGTGGAAGCGCCCGAAGGCTAACCTTCGCCGCGCAGCACTTTTACGCGCCGATTGAGGGAAGGGGCCGCACAGCCTCTTCCCTTTCGGTGTTTGTTTTTTGCACTATTGTTGTGATTTTGAGTAATCTGGCCGCGGCCGGACATGGGCCAGTGCCCGGTGCGGCAGGTTCCGCAGCCGTGCTGTTTGCGCTTCGGTCTGGCGGTTGCCCGCCGGACGTCCGCGGTAAAGGCGCAAGCCTGCCGAAAAATCCGCAACGGTCCCGGCCTGAGACGCGGGCACAGGTTGTCCGGTGCGGCTGCCCCCGCGTCCCGGCGGAAGGATGGTTGTATGCGTTTTGTTGATGAAGCGCGCATTGAAGTGCGCGCGGGCAAGGGCGGCCACGGCTGCATCTCCTTCCGGCGCGAAAAATTCGTGCCCCGCGGCGGCCCGGACGGCGGCAATGGCGGCGACGGTGGCAGCGTGCTGCTCAAGGCCGACGGACGTCTGCTTTCTCTCTATGATTTCCGTCTCAAGCGCCTGTATGAAGCCCAGAGCGGCCGTCCTGGACAGGGCAGCCAGTGCGACGGCAAAAAAGGCGAGGATTTGGTGCTGCATCTGCCCGTGGGCACGCTGGTCTATCTGGAGGACCAGGCAGGCGAACGCCTGCTGGCCGACCTCAGCGACCCCGAAGCCCTGGTGACCGTGGCCGCAGGCGGGCGCGGCGGCAAGGGCAACGAGCACTTCAAATCTTCCACCATGCGCGCGCCACGCTTTGCCCAGCCCGGAGAACCGGGCGAAATCCGCCAGTTGCGGCTGGAGCTGAAAATTCTGGCCGACGCCGGGCTCATCGGTTTGCCCAATGCGGGCAAATCCACCTTTATCAGCCGCGTTTCGGCGGCCCGGCCCAAAATTGCCGCCTACCCTTTTACGACTCTGACCCCCAACCTGGGCGTTATGATCAATGATGTGGATCCGGACAAGCGCCTGGTGCTGGCCGACATCCCTGGCCTTATTGAGGGCGCGCATCAGGGGCAGGGGCTGGGGCTGCGCTTCCTCAAGCATGTGGAGCGCACGCGCTTTTTGGTCCACATTCTCAGCGCCGAGGACATGGACGACGCCGACCCTTGGGCCGGCTTCACCCTCATCAACGAAGAGCTGCGCCGTTTTGATCCGGATCTGGCGCAACGTCGCCAGGTGGAGGTTGTCAACAAAATTGACCTGCTGACGCCGGAACAACTGGCGGCCCTGGAGGCCCGCGCCACGGCCGACGGGCGGCGGGTTTTTTTCATTTCGGCCCGCGACGGCCTGGGGCTGGAGCCTTTGGTGGACGAACTGTGGCGGCTGCGCGACAGCGCGGAACCCCATACGCCCCTGGTGCATCCGCAGGAGTCCGTGCAGGTGGCGGATGAAGAATTTCCTGAAATTGAGGTCATCTACACCAGAGAGTAACTGCTCGGGCGGCAGCCTCCCAAGGCGGTCCAGACCCGCAAAGGACAGCTTTATGACGCGGATTGCCGATTGGCGGGAAGAACGCGCCCGCACTCTGGCCCAGGCCCGGGTTGTGGTGGTCAAGGTGGGCAGCGCCGTACTGGCTGACGCTCACGGGCTTAACGTCGCCGTGCTTACGGATTTGGCCGCGCAGCTGGCGGCTTTGCGGGCCTTGTCCGTGCCTGGGTTGGCCGAACCTCGGCGCGTGGTGCTGGTTTCCTCCGGCGCGGTGGCAGCGGGGCGCGCGGCCTTGGCCGCCCATGGGCAGCATGTGGATACCGCGGGCCTGGCCGCCCGTCAGGCCGCCGCCGCTGTGGGGCAGGGGCAACTGGTGCGCGCCTGGGACAAGGCCTTTTACGCCCACGGTGTGCCTACGGCGCAAGTGCTGCTCACCCGCGACGATCTGCGCGCTCGACAGCGCTTTCTCAACGCCAGCAACACCTTTGCGGAACTGTTGCACTGGGGCGTGCTGCCCGTAGTCAATGAGAACGACACGGTTTCCGTGAGTGAACTCAAATTCGGCGATAACGACTGTCTGTCCAGCCTGCTGGCCAATCTGACTGGCGCGGACCTCTGCATCAACCTTACTTCTTCGCCGGGTGTACTGGCCGCCAATCCGGAGCACAACCCGCAGGCCCCTGTGCTGGATCACATTGACGATGTGGCCGCCCTGGACCTGGCCCAGCTCTGCGGCGGCAAAACTTCTGTAGGCACGGGCGGCATGTATTCCAAACTGCTGGGCGCGCGCCGCGCCGCACAGATCGGCGTGCCCACCTATATTTTGCCCGGCCGCGAGCCCCAGGTCATTCTCCGCGCCCTGGCGGCCGCCGGAGTCTGCACAACGCCTGCGGGCTACGGGCCGCTGGATGGCGGCACCTGGGTACAGGCTGGGCAACAGCCCATCCCCCGACGCAAATTCTGGCTGGCCTACCAGTCCGACCCCGCCGGCAGCGTGCAGGTGGACGCGGGCGCGGCCAAGGCCCTGCGCCAGCAGGGCGGCAGCTTGCTGCCCGGCGGCGTGCATGGGGTAGAAGGCGCATTTCAGCAAGGGGCATTGGTGCGCGTGCTGCACCAGGGACGCAGCCTGGGCGTGGGCCTGAGCAATTACAGCGCTGCAGAGCTCAAAAAAATTATGGGCCTCAAACGTCACGAGGTGGCCGCTATTCTGGGCGACGCCCATTACCCGGAGGTTATCCACCGTGACAACTTCCTGCTGGATGCGGTCTGAACCGGGCGACGCCCCCAAGTCCACGCCATTGCTTTTTCACGCCGTATAAGGTATCTAGCGTCTCCGGCTTGTGCATATGCCAAGCCTGCGGAGAGGTAGCGAAGCGGCCGTAACGCGCTCGACTCGAAATCGAGTTAGGGGTTAGTAGCTCCTACGTGGGTTCGAATCCCACCCTCTCCGCCATTAATACGTAATAAAAACGGCGTGTTGCTTTAGATAGCAACACGCCGTTTTCGCGTCTTAAATTGGTATGTTTTATTGAGTGCGCGACCATCATACATACCGTCATACATACCGTCATACATACTTTGCAAAAATGACCTTACCCCATTGCATATACCACTTGCAAGTTAGTGGTTCCTGTTGGGTTATGTATTCTGTTCTGTCGGCAAAATTCTTCTGGCGTCAGCCAGCCCAAGGCGCTGTGCGGGCGCCGCTGGTTGTAGTCCTGTCGCCAGGCTTCAACTGTTTGACGGGCATCATGTGCGGTAGTAAGGTGGTAAAGGTCATAAGGGAGCAAAAGTTTGGAGACAGGGCCTTCGTATTCTGATGGAAAGCTGAGGCGCATCTCAAAAACAGTTGGATCAAGTTCTATTATGTAATTTGCCAGCTTGGGGCGTTCAGTTTTCTTACGAACAATAGACTATTTTCCCATAAACTTGTGTAGCATCCTATAGCTTCCAGGGCTTTTCGCTCCTTGCGGCCACGACCTTTTTGCGGGCGAAACGCTTGGCGGTTCTTTCTTGACTGGAGAGCGGCTAGTATTGGCGACCATCCTTGCCCATGGCCCAGACATCACTGAGCTGTTTTACAGATTCAGTCAGATTACTGTCTTCATCATTCAACGGAATGGAGGCCAACGCTGTGCGCTGATGAGCACGCCAGCGGCGGTGCCAGATCTGTTTATCGCCCCGCTCGCTACGGCTAGGTAGTAATGCCCATTATGGGCTTTTTTCGAACACTGCGGCTCATGGCATCTCTTCAGCTGCCGGCTTCGTAATATCCGGCTTCTTTCTGATGTTTTAGCGCCAGAATGTAGACCGAGTTGCCCAGCACTTCGTAGACCAGTACGTATCCGGCACCGCCAAAGGGGATGAGTAACTCCCGGTATTCCGGTTCCATGTCATCGGCAGGACGGCCAGCATTGGGAAACTGCTCAAGAAGCAGCACTTTTTCCCGAATGGCCTTGATTGCGCCGATGGCGGCCTCTTCGCTTTTGTCTGCCAGGAACAGATATGCCTTTTCCAGCCCGGCAGTGGCGTTATCCGTCCAATGAACTAGATATGACATTTGGGCATGGGCACCTTTTCGCCCTGAATAATCTTATCCATCCATTCGACGACTTCAGCGTTTGTCAGATGCAGGCCGGTTTGCATATAATGCTCATGTGCGGCTTTGGCTTCCTGGCGCAAAGCTTCCCGTTTTTCTTCCCGCTCGACATAGTTCTCTATGGCTTGCAGCATAATGGCGTGCGCGGATTGGTTCCGGGCGTCAGCAAGGCTTTTAATGCGCTCGCGCAGGGGATTGGGGAGTTTTACAGAAGCGGGCGTTGTTGCTATATTTTGTTGCATGGCTTGTCCCTCTGAGTAGAACTATTAACTACTTTTAACTACCAGTCAATGCCGAGAGTCCACAGCACGACTATAAAAAAGGTATTTATCTTTACCAAGCAGAGGCTTATGCTCTTTTTAGGCCTCATGACATAATGGTCTTCACTAGGCAGAAATAAATTTTTCTGGACGACTTAAAAACCCGCAAATCCTTGTGTAGCGGGATTCGAATCCACACACGCAAAAGTTTTGTGCATACTTTGGGGTATAAAAAATGGCATTTTGAAAATAAAAAATATTTTCAATAATTATTTCAAAGTATTATATCTATATTTAGAATCCCACCTTCTCCGCCATTAGTAAATAATTTGAGCTTGTTACAAACGTAGCCAGCTCTTTTTTTATGCCCTGATTTTGGGTGTGCCTAGGGACAATTCGTGATTTCATTCGTGATACTGTCCGCAGGGCTTACGACACAACACGATTCAGTCGTTCACGTTTTTTTAAAAAAGGTCAAAAAATTAGGTAAATTATGCCTAATCATCTGGCAAGAATGTGTGCAATCAGCCTGCAATTATTTGCAAAAGGTGCATAGAGTGCAGTGGTGTCATTCCCCTTTCCGCCCCTGGCCCCGTAGATTTGCCTGACCTTTGCGCTGGAGAGGTGGTCCCGGCCATCCGTGGAGATAATACGGATTCCGTTCTCCCGTAAGGCGTTGGTAAACGCGAAACTGGTGAGCTGACTGCCCTAATCAGTGTTGAAGATAGCGGGGTTACCGTTTTTCGCCAAGGCTTCTTCCAGGGCCGCGACGCAGAAATCAGCGTCCATGGTGTTGGAAAGTCTCCAGGACAACACTTTTTTGCTGTGCCAGTCCCCATAACGGCCACCAGGTACAGAAAGCCCTTGTGCATGGGGATGTAAGTGATATCAGCGCACCAGACCTGATTGGGCCGTGTAATGACAAAGTCGCGCAGTAAATACGGATAGCGGATGTGCTCCGGGTTGGGAATACTGGTTCTTGGTTTCCGATAAATCGGCATCAGCCCCATCAGGCGCATAAGGCGGCGGATCCCTTTATGCCCGTACTGTATCCCATCAATCGCAAATAGTTCCGCATCTGGCGTACGCCGAGAAAAGACCACTCTGTAAAGGCCTGATCGATCTCCCGCATCAGCACATGGTTTATGCCATGTTCGCCCTTGGGCGTATACTACAGGCCGGAGCGGGAAATACAGAGTAAACCGCACTGCCGGACGATGCTGAGCGTGGCATGGTCATGCTGAACCATGCCTTGCCTGCGGGAGACGCTCCCCGCTTCCCCCAGGCTTGTGCTAAAAAATCTCGCTCCACGGTGAGTTGGCCAATTTTGGCATACAACTCGTGCAGCTCTCTTTCTTTTTTGGCTTCTTCTGTCTTGATTTCACCAGCAAATATGCCCGGGGCCGATTCTTTGAGTTGCTTGACCCACCGATGGATTTGCGTCTGGTGGACGCCGGACTCAGAACTCAATTCCGTGATGGTCCTTTCACCGGAAAGAGCTGCCAAGGCCACCTTCGCCTTAAAGGCTGGGGCGTGATTTTTACGCTTGTTCATTCGCACTCTCCTTGCGTTCAGGTGTAGCTTACACATCTGTCCGAATTTTGGGGAGTACCTCTGGGAACTACCTCACGTTATCCGAATCTTGGCCTCCACCCGCTGAGAGGACAAGACCATACAAAAATGCAAAAGCCACCGGTATCGGTGGCTTTTGCGCAGTCCTGATGCGTCCGCGTCCGTCAGTGCGGCATGAATCGCACTTTCAGCCAACGTCCGCCAAAATATTACCGCACCTGCGTCAGATGCAGACGGGTAACGGCCCGTTGCAGGGCCGCTTCGGCCCGCACCGTGTCCACAGCCTCGTCATGGCTGCTCAGGCGTTTTTCAGCTCGTTCTTTGGCGGCCATGGCCCTGGCTGCATCAATATTCGCGGCCAGTTCTGCGGATTCGGCCAGCACGGTGAGCACGTCGTTGTTTACATCGGCAAAGCCGCCGGAAATAAAGACATGCTCCTCCTTGCCTTCGCTCTTGTAGCGCAGGCCCCCGATTTTCAGGGCCGAAAGCAGAGAGACGTGCTTGGGCAACACGCCGAATTCGCCCTGCACGCCGGGGCACACAGCCATCTCTACCGGGCAGCTCACTACGGTTTTGTCCGGCGTTACCACTTCCAGTTGCAGCGTACCCATACGCACTCCTTCGCTGCCGCCGGTCCTGCCCGGTCCGGAGCCTTGCGGCACCGGACCGGCGGCGGGACAGAACGGTTAGTTGCTTTCTTCCTGCTTGCGCTTTTCGTACTTGGCCACTGCCTGGTCAATACTGCCCAGCATGTAGAAGTCGCCTTCAGCCAGGTGGTCGTAGTCGCCGTCCAGAATGCCCTTGAAGCCCTTGATGGTGTCTTCCAGCTTTACATACTGGCCGGGCGTACCCGTAAAGGTTTCGGCCACATGGAAGGGCTGGGAGAGGAAGCGCTGGATGCGCCGGGCGCGGGACACGGTGAGCTTGTCTTCATCAGAAAGCTCGTCCATACCCAGGATGGCGATGATATCCTGCAGTTCTTTATACTTCTGCAGCACCATCTGCACGCGCCGGGCCACGCTGTAGTGCTCTTCGCCCACGACGTCGGGGGCGAGGATGCGCGAGGTGGAGTCCAGCGGGTCCACCGCGGGGTAGATGCCCAGTTCCGCAATCTGGCGCGAGAGCACAAGGGTGCCGTCCAGGTGCGAAAACGTGGTGGCCGGGGCCGGGTCAGTCAGGTCGTCGGCGGGCACGTACACGGCCTGCACCGAGGTGATGGACCCTTCATTGGTGGAGGTGATGCGCTCCTGCAGAGAACCAAGGTCCGTGCCCAGGGTCGGCTGATAGCCCACGGCCGAAGGCATGCGGCCCAGCAGAGCGGACACTTCCGAACCGGCCTGGGTGAAGCGGAAGATGTTGTCAATGAACAGGAGCACGTCCTGGTGTTCCTCATCGCGGAAGTATTCCGCGCAGGCCAGGGCGGTCAGGGCCACACGGGCGCGGGCTCCCGGAGGCTCGTTCATCTGCCCGTAGACCAAGGTGGCGCGTTCCAGCACGCCGGCTTCCTGCAGCTCGTTGTACAGGTCGTTGCCCTCACGGGTACGCTCGCCCACACCGGCAAACACCGACGAACCGCCGTGCTGCTTGGCGATGTTGTTGATCATCTCCATAAGGATAACGGTCTTGCCCACGCCTGCGCCACCGAAGAGACCCATCTTGCCGCCCTTGGGGAAGGGCACCAGCAGATCCACCACCTTGATGCCCGTTTCGAGCAGCTCTACCTTGGTGTTCTGGTCGGTGAAGGCCGGCGCGGCCCGGTGGATGGGGTAGTATTTTTCAGCATTAATGGGGCCCAGCTCGTCCACCGGACGGCCGATGACGTTGAGGATGCGCCCCACAGAGGCCTTGCCCACGGGCACCATGATGGGCTTGCCCGTGTCCACCACGTCCATGCCGCGCACCAGACCTTCGGTGGCGTCCATGGCAATGGTGCGGACCACGTTGTCGCCCAGGTGCTGCGCCACCTCACAGATGAGGTCGGGGGCGTCGCTGTTGTTCGGGTTTTGTATCTCCAGGGCGGTGAAGATATTCGGCAGGTTCCCGTCGCTGAACTCCACGTCCACGACGGCGCCGATAACCTGAACGATTTTACCGATATTTTTGCTCATGTCTGGCTCCTTAACCATTCAGCGCTTCAGCGCCGCCGACGATGTCGATGAGTTCGCTGGTGATGGAAGCCTGCCGCGTCTTGTTGTAGAGCAGGGTAAGGGAGTTGATCAGTTCGTTGCAGTTGCGCGTGGCGTTGTCCATGGCGGCCATGCGGGCGGCGTGCTCGCTGGCCGACGTGTCCAGCAGGCCACGGTAAACCTGCACCTTCACATAGCGGGGCAAAAGCTCCGCCAACAACTGCTCTTCCTGCGGTTCGTACACATATTCGCAGCGGGCTTCACCGGCCTGCTCCTCGTCCTCAGCGGCCTGCGGGGTCTGCAGGGGCAGCAGGCGCAGGCTCTTCGGCGGTTGATGCCCCATGGACATAAACTCGCCGTGTACCAGCCACACCTCGTCAAGGGCCAGGGTTTCGTAGCCGTGGATGACTTCCTGAGCTACGGAACTTGCCAGCGCAAAGTCGATGCTGCCCATGCGGTCGCCATAGGCCGTGGTGATGGCATGCCCGGCGGTGCGGGCCGCGTCGCGGCCCTTGCGGCCCACGCACACGAAGCTCACCTCCATGCCTTCTGCGGCTTTTTCCTTGGCCAGTCTGAGAGCCATGGCAATGATATTGCCGTTGAAGCTCCCGCACAGGCCGCGGTCGGAGGTCACCAGCACAATGGCGCAGTGCTTCTTTTCCTCATGCTCGGCCAACAGGGGGTGGGCGTTGCCCTCCACCTTGCGGGCCAGTTCGGCCAGCACGTCGCGGTATTTCTCCGCGTACGGCCTGAAGCGCTCAATGCGGGCCTGGGCGCCGCGCAGCCTAGCCGAGGCCACCATGTTCATGGCCTTGGTTATCTGCTTGGTCTTGCCGACCCCCACGATCTTCATTTTGACGTCTTTGAGTGAAGCCATGCTTTTCTCCCGTTGTTAGGGGGCCCTAGGCCGTCCAGCCCTGTTTGAAGGCTGTGATGGCTTCGGTCAGCGCTTTCTCCACTGCCTCGTCAATGACCTTTTTGTCCTTGATGGCGTCCAGCACGTCCTTCCTGGTGTCGCGCAGGAAGGTGAGCATGTCGGCTTCAAACTTGCGCACGGATTCCACCGGCACGTCGTC
Organism: Desulfovibrio legallii; assembly: GCF_004309735.1. Lineage (NCBI taxonomy): Bacteria > Pseudomonadati > Thermodesulfobacteriota > Desulfovibrionia > Desulfovibrionales > Desulfovibrionaceae > Desulfovibrio > Desulfovibrio legallii. The sequence continues at coordinate 183,247 of NZ_SIXC01000002.1, read as the reverse complement.
CATATAGCCGCGCGTGGCGGCATAGATGGAGGCCACCTGCTCATGGGCGGGCATGGGCTGGTACTGGGGCTGCTTGAGCAGCTCCACCAGACGTGCGCCGCGCTCGAGCTTGGCCTTGGTGCCCTTGTCCAGGTCCGAACCAAACTGAGCGAAGGCCGCCAGTTCGCGGTACTGGGCCAGGTCCAGACGCATGGTGCCGGCCACCTGCTTCATGGCCTTGATCTGGGCTGCGCCGCCCACGCGGGACACGGAAAGGCCCACGTTGATGGCCGGGCGCACGCCGGCGTTGAACAGGTTGGGTTCCAGGTACACCTGACCGTCGGTGATGGAAATCACGTTGGTGGGGATATACGCCGAAACGTCGCCCGCCTGAGTTTCGATGATGGGCAGCGCCGTCATGGAACCCGCGCCCAGTTTGTCGCTCACCTTGGCCGCGCGTTCCAGAAGGCGCGAGTGCAGGTAGAAGACGTCGCCGGGGAAGGCTTCACGTCCCGGAGGACGACGGAGCAGCAGGGACATCTGGCGGTAGGCCACAGCCTGCTTGGAAAGGTCGTCGTAAATGATCAGGGCGTGTTTGCCGTTATTGCGGTAGTGCTCGGCCATGGTGCAACCGGTGTAGGCCGCAATGTACTGCAAAGGCGCGGGGTCGGAGGCCGTGGCCGAGATGATGGTGGTGTACTCCATGGCGCCGTAGCGGCGCAGGGTGTCGGCCACCAGGGCGACGGAAGACTTCTTTTGGCCGATGGCCACGTAGAAGCAGTGAATGTCCGTCTCTTTCTGGGCCAGAATGGCGTCGATACACACGGCCGTTTTGCCCGTCTGGCGGTCGCCGATGATCAGCTCGCGCTGACCGCGGCCGATGGGCGTCATGGCGTCGATGGCCTTGAGGCCCGTGGGCATGGGTTCGTGCACGCTCTTACGGGCGATGATGCCGGGGGCCTTGATTTCCACCGGGCGGACATGTTCGGCCTCAACGGGGCCGAGGCCGTCGATGGGTTCGCCCAACGGGTTGAGGACGCGGCCCATGACCTTGTCGCCTACGGGCACGGAGAAAATCTTGCCCGTACGTTTGACCGGGTCGCCTTCTTTGATGCCCACGTCCGGTCCGAGCAGCGCCACACCCACGTTGTCGGCTTCCAGGTTGAGCACCATGCCCATGACGCCGCCGGGGAACTCCAGCAACTCCATGGACATGGCGTTCTGTACGCCGTACACGCGGGCGATGCCGTCACCGACGTAGAGCACGGTGCCGGTTTCGCTCATTTCTACGCGCTGCTCGTAGTTTTTGATTTGATCCTCAATGATCTTGCTTATCTCTTCCGCTTTGATCTGCATGTGCTATTCACCCCTCTTGAATGTCTCCCGAAGGATTCCCAACTGCGCGCGCAGACTTGCGTCCAGCACCCGATCCCCCAGCTTGAGCACCATTCCCCCCAGTATGTCTTTATCCACGGCAAAGGTCAGTTCAATGTCCGCGCCAGCCTTTTTCTGCAGCGCGTCCTTGAGGTTGGCTTTTTTGTCGTTGGAAAGTTTCACCGCGGTAATGCACTGTCCGCGGAGGATACCCTTGGCCTCGTCCAGCATTTTGCCGTACCAGGCCGCAATTTCGTCAAGGAAGGCGAGCCGTTCCTTGTCCGCCAACAGGAAGCAGAAATTGCGCATGGTCTGGTCGGCCTTGAGCTTGTCCAGCAGTTTGCCAAGCACCGCCTTTTTTTCTTCTACGCCGATGACCGGGCTTTTGAGGGTCTGGCCCAAGTCCGGGGCGGCGGCAAGCATCTCGCCCAGAGAGGCAAGACACGCGCCGTGCGCGCTCAGGGCTTGATCCCCTTCCTCCCTGCCCAGGGCGAAGATGGCGTTGGCGTATCTGCGTGCAACCACAGTGTCGATCAATGGAGCACCACCTTGTTAAGCGAGTTGGCGATCAGCTTGTCGTGTTCTTCCGCCGTGAGGCGTGCGCTCAGGGCTTTGGCCGTGGCGTCCACGATCTCGTCGGCGATGGCGGAGCGCACCTGGGCGAACACGGCACGGCCCTCGTTTTCGGCGGTAAGGCGCGCCTGTTCCACAATCTGGGCCGCCTGACGCCGCGCCTCTTCCACAATGCCCTGCTTCAGGGCTTCGGCCTGGGTGCGGCTTTCGGCCAGAATGGCCTCCCGCTCCGCATTGAGGTTGGCGATGCGCGTTTCCACCTCGGCCAGTTGGGTCTTGGCCTGCGCACGGCGCTGCTCAAGACCGTCCAGAGAATCCTTGATGCCCTGCCGGCGGTTTTTGAAATAGCGCTTGGCCAACCCGCCCACAAAGTACCAGAGGATACCCGCAAAGATCACGAAGTTGAGCACACGCCAGCCGAAGTCGCTCCAGCGCGGCGCCGCGTGGCCTTCACTGGCGCAGGCTGCCTGGGGCAGCAGCACCAGCGCCGCAGCGACGCAGAAAAGCGGCAGGATAAACCCCGCGTGTTTCCATTTGCTCAAAGCCCACCCCCTCGGTCAAACAGTTAGCCATGCGCCGGCAAAACGCTCCCTGCGCTCCGGCATACCACCCCTAGCCCTTGAGCAGCCTGTCGGCCAGACGCGCCGAAAGACCGTCCACCTTCCCGCGCAGCTCCGCAAGGGTTGCGGCGGCCTGAGCCTCCAGCGCGGCGCGCGTTTCAGTCAGAATGTCGCGGGCGCCCTTTTGCGCTTCGCCCACGATCTGCTGCTGCTCCGTCACGCCGGCCGCCCGGCCTTCCTCGCGCTGCAGCCCGGCGTCCTGACGGGCGCGGGTCAGCTCGGCCTCATAGTTGGTAAGACGCTCGGAAGCCTGATACTCAAAGGAGCCGGCTTCTTCTTCCATACCTTCCAGGATGCCGTTGCGTTTTTTGATAATGGCGCGGATCGGCCGGATAAGGAGGATATTAAGCACATACACAGCGATAAAAAAGTTCGCCAGCTGAAACACCAGTGTAACGTTCAGGTCCAGCATGCCGCGTCCTCCTCAAACGATGCGGATTGAAGGAAAAAAGTGTAAGCCCTTGCAACATATCCGCTCGCCCCTGTTCTGTCAAAGGGTATTGGTGACAAATTTCGCAAACTCCCCAAAAAAAAATTGCAGCCCCTAAAAAAGGGCTCCAACCGCCCGCTTTTACGAGCGGCTTTCCGGGGCAGCGGTCTGTCACACTTTTTCACAAACCGTTATTATTGTCGTTTTTCTGCTGTTTTTATCCTGCCCGCAGAGGTTGGGGCGGGCTAAGGGGCCGGTATCAAAAGGTGCGGCCGCATCCCGGCGGGCACATGGACAAGGGCAGCAAAAGGCGGTATAATTTTTTTAACGAGCTGAATCCGCAATGCGCGCGCAGTCGCGCTGGGAAGGAGTTTATATGTTGCAATTACGGATACTCGCCCTGCTGGGGGTCCTGCTGCTGGGCCTGGCCCAGAATCCGGCGCGGGCGGGCGAAGGGGGCGGGATTACGGCCCGCAGCGTGTTTGCCCTGCTGCCGGCCAGCATTTTTGAGAATACGCCCGAGGGCTTGAGCGCTGCCGAAAAGCAGCGCTTGCTGGCGGAAGGCCATGCGGAATTTTGGGAAATCGCCGGCGAGACTGAGGATGTGCTGGTTTTCGCCTCGCTGCCGTTCAGGGATGCGGCTGTGGCGTTGCGGCTGTTCCGGCATCTGGATGACGGCGCCGTGGAGGCGGCCGTAGGCACTCTGGGCGGCCCGGTGTGCACGCTGGAACTGTGGCGGGTGGACGCCTCTGGTCGGGCGGTACCGGCGGACACGCCGCCGGAGCCGGACGTGAGCGAGTTTTTGGCCAAAGGGCAGAAGCTGCCGCCCGACGTGCGGGCCACGGTAATGCTTTGCCTGGGGCTGGGCGGGCTCAAGGCCCTGCCCCTGTTCTGGACCAGCACGGGCATGGCGCATGTGCCGGTAGCCAACAGCGTGGGTTATCAGTGGAACGGCGCGGTTTTTGAAAAGCGGGTGACCCCGGCCGACGAATAAATCGGACGGCGGGGCGGCCGCAGCTGTGGGGGGCGCATTGCCAAGGCGGCCAGGATGTCTTACTTAAGGGGGCTGCCGCCGGGTTTCAGGGCGGCAGGGCGACGTCGCGCCGGTTTTGGCCGAGGGCGTTGCGCATCCCGCCATCTCGAGGAGACCCCATGTTCGGCTTTCTTTTCAAAAAGATATTCGGCAGCAAAAACGAAAGATATCTGCGTCGGCTGCGGCCTCAGGTGCAGCGCATCAACGCTTTGGAAGAGCAGATGCGCGCCCTGGAGGACGCGGATCTGCCCGCCCGCATCGTCCAATACAAAACAGCGGTACAGGAGCAGGGCCAGAGCCTGGACGCCCTGCTGCCCGAAGTTTTTGCCTTGGTGCGCGAGGCTGCGCGCCGCGTGCTGGGCATGCGGCACTATGATGTGCAGCTGGTGGGCGGCATGGTGCTGCACAAGGGCAAAATTGCCGAGATGAAGACCGGCGAAGGCAAGACCCTGGTGGCCACCTTGCCCGTGGTGCTCAATGCCCTTACGGGCAAAGGCGTACACGTGGTGACGGTCAACGATTACCTGGCCCGGCGCGACGCCCAGTGGATGGGGCAGCTCTACGGCTTTCTGGGGCTCAGTACGGGCGTGATCATTCATGATATGGACGATGAGGAGCGCAAGGCCGCCTATAACGCCGACATCACTTACGGCACCAACAATGAGTTCGGCTTCGATTATTTGCGCGACAACATGAAATTCTACGCCAGTCAGTTGGTGCAGCGCGGGCACAACTTCGCCATTGTGGACGAAGTGGACTCTATTCTTATTGACGAAGCCCGCACGCCGCTGATCATTTCCGGCGCGGCGGACGAATCCGTGGACATGTACCGCACGGTGGACGCCGTGGTCTGCCGGCTGACGCCGGAGCACTATACCATTGACGAAAAAGCCCGCACGGCCATGCTTACAGACGCGGGCGTGGCCCGTTGCGAAGAACTGCTCAACGTGGACAACCTTTTTGATCCGGCCAACATCACGGCCCAGCACCACGTTATGCAGTCCCTCAAGGCGCATCTGGTTTTCAAGCGTGACGTGGACTATATTGTGCAGAACGACCAGGTGGTCATTGTGGACGAGTTCACGGGCCGCCTTATGGCCGGACGCCGCTATTCCGATGGCCTGCACCAGGCGCTGGAGGCCAAGGAACACGTTACCGTGGCCGCTGAAAATCAGACTTTGGCCTCCATCACCTTCCAGAACTACTTCCGCCTGTATGACAAACTTTCGGGCATGACCGGCACGGCCGACACCGAGGCCGTGGAATTCCACCAGATTTACAATCTGGAGGTGGTTTCCATCCCGCCCAACCGGCCCATGATCCGCAAGGACTACCCGGACCTTATCTACCGCAGCCGACAGGAAAAATTTGACGCCATTGTGGACGCCATTGTGGAACTGCACCAGCGCGAACAGCCCGTGCTGGTGGGCACCATTTCCATTGAAACGTCTGAAATGCTCTCGCAGCGCCTGACCAAGCTGGGCATCCCGCACAGTGTGCTCAACGCCAAACAGCACGAGAAGGAAGCGGAAATCGTGGCCCAGGCCGGGCAGAAGGGCAAGGTGACCATTGCCACCAACATGGCCGGCCGCGGCACGGATATCGTGCTGGGCGAGGGCGTGGTGGATCTGGGCGGCCTGCACATTCTGGGCACGGAGCGGCACGAGAGCCGCCGCATTGATAACCAGCTGCGCGGGCGTTCCGGCCGTCAGGGCGACCCCGGTTCCTCGCGCTTCTACCTTTCGCTGGAAGACGACCTCATGCGTCTGTTCGGTTCCGACCGCATCAAGGGCCTTATGGAAAAGCTGGGCCTCAAGGACGGCGAAGCCATTGAGAACGCCATGGTCACCCGTGCGGTGGAAGGCGCGCAGAAGCGGGTGGAGGCCCACCACTTTGAAATCCGCAAGACGCTGCTGGATTACGACAACGTCATGAATCAGCAGCGCGAGGTCATCTACACCCTGCGTCGTGAACTCATGGTGGAGGCGGACCTCACCCCTGTGCTGGACGAATTCATGGGCGACGTGCTGGACGACGTCTACTCCTCCCTGGACCACGCCGCCCCCGACGACACGGACCTGCGCGAAGCCGCTCTGGGCCGCCTGCGCGACGTCTTCAACCTGGAACGCGCTCTGCCCGAAGGGGCCCGCCTGCCTGAACGCGAGGAATGCGACGCGCTGGTCCGCAGCCAGTTCGACCGCCTGCGGGAAGAGGCCGGGACCGGTTATCAGGATATTTTGCGCTTCTTCCTGCTGGAGGAGCTGGACCGCTGCTGGAAGGAGCACCTGCGCAACATGGACGCCCTGCGCGACGGCATCGGTCTGCGCGGCTACGGTCAGCGCGACCCCAAGCTGGAGTACAAGCGCGAGGGCTTTGAGATGTTTCAGGCCATGCTCTTCCAGATCCGTGAGAGCGTGTTCCGCACCCTGACCCGCGTGCACGTGCGGCTGGAGGAAGCGGCCGCCCAGAATGCGGCGGCTGCGGCCAATGCGGTGGAAGCATCCGAACCGGAAGGCACGCCTCTGGCCCGGCAGTACCGGCACAAGGAAGACTCAGGCCTTTCCTATTCCGGCGGCGGCGAAGAGGCCGAGGCCGCGCACAAGCCCGCCAAGGCCGCGCCGCGAGTGGGCCGCAATGATCTTTGCCCCTGCGGCAGCGGCAAAAAATACAAAAAATGCTGCGGCCGGGGCAAATAGTGGTTTTTCCGCCGTGCGTCGGCCCGCAGCCGTCCTGCCGGGACTGTGGGTATGGAGAAACAGGCGGCTATGCTGCCAGGACATCCTCGGTCGGCAGGAGTGGGCTGTAGCCGCGGTGCGGCGATGCGGGAGCGCGGTGCGGCTGCCCCACGGCACGTTGTGAAGCGTCCGTTGCGGCATGTCGCTACATGCCGTCCCTGCCCCGCGGGCAGCGGGCGTGGCATCCGAGCTTGGGCTCCGGCCACGACGGCCTGTTGTGGATACAGGTTTTCTCTCGCTGGCTTCAGTCCGGCCCAGCAGCGGGACGCCTCTGCGGCCAGCCTTTGTGGGGATGAAGAACCCCCGCGCAAGGGCGGCCGCACGGCCCTTGCACCGCGCGGCCGTCGCGGCGTTTCATCCCTTTCCCACACTCGCTGAGGACGTTTTTCCGTACCGTCGTCCGTTTTCCTTCTGCCCGTCCGTATTCCCACTATCCCCCCACTGGCCTGTGTCGTCAGCACGGAGGCCCCCATGCTCCTGCGTCTCCCCTCAGTTCTGGCCCGTCTTTGCGGCCTGCCGCGTGTGGGCCGTCGCTCTGTTCCCGCCGCCCCGTCCCGTCAGGCCGGTGAGGCTGCGGCGCGGCTTGCCGCCGCCGCAACCGCCGCGCCGGATGCGGTGCTGCAACGTCTGGGTTCGGCTGCTGCAGGCCTTGGCGCGGCACAGGTTTCCGCCCTGCGCCAGCGCTACGGGGCCAATGTCCTGGCCGTGAAAAACCGGGACAGCCTGGCCCGGCGCTTGTGCCGTTCCTTTGTTAATCCCTTCAGCGTGGTTCTGCTGGTGCTGGCCTGCGTGTCCTTTATCACGGACTATCTTCTGGCCGCCGCCGGGGACAAAGACCTCACTGCCGTGCTCATCGTGGCGGGCATGGTGCTGGTGAGCGGCACGTTGCATTTTGTGCAGGAGGCGCGATCGGGCAACGCCCTGGCCCGGCTGGAGGGCATGGTCAAGACCACCATCGCCGTGCTGCGCGACGGCCGGGAGCGGGAACTGCCCATAACTGACCTGGTAGTGGGCGATGTGGTGCGGCTGGCCGCGGGCGACATGATCCCGGCGGACATGCGTGTGATCCGGGCCAAGGATCTTTTTGTGAGCCAGTCCTCGCTGACGGGCGAAAGCGCGCCGGTGGAAAAGTTTGCCCGCGCTTTGCCTGCTGAGGCCGCGCGCCAAAGCCCCCTGGACTGCAACAATCTTGTTTTTTTTGGCAGCAACGTGCTGAGCGGCGCGGCGCACGGGGTGGTGCTGGCCGTGGGCGGGGCCACGCTGTTCGGCTCTTTGGCGCGGCAGCTTTCCGTCACGGCCGCGCCCACCAGCTTTGACAAAGGGGTTAACGCCGTTTCCTGGCTGCTGCTGCGGCTCATGGCCTGCATGGCCCCGGTGGTCTTTTTTATTAATGGCCTGACCAAAGGGGATTGGGTGGAGGCCGCCATCTTCGCCCTTTCCGTGGCCGTAGGGCTGACGCCGGAGATGCTGCCCACGGTGGTTTCGGCCAATCTGGTGCGCGGGGCCGTGTTTATGGCTCGCAAGAGGGTCATTGTCCGTCGGCTCAACGCCATCCAGAACCTGGGAGCCATGGACGTGCTCTGTACGGACAAGACCGGCACGCTGACCCAGGACAGGATTATTCTGGAATATTCCCGTGATATCCACGGCAAGGACGACGACGATGTACTGCGCCACGCTTTTTTGAACAGCTGGCTGCAGACGGGCCTCAAAAATCTGCTGGATGCGGCCGTGGTCAGCCACGCCGATGAAAAACGCATGCAGGATCTGCGGCAAGGGTACCGGCTGGTGGATGAAATGCCCTTTGATTTCAGCCGTCGACGCATGAGCGTGGTGGTGGAGGGCGGGGACGGCAAGAGGCAGATCATCACCAAGGGCGCGCTGGAAGAGATGTTGGGCATCTGCACGGCAGCGCGGGACAATGGCGTGGATGTGCCCCTGACCCCGGAGCTGCGCCAGGACATTACGGCGCATGTGCACCGCTACAACGCTGACGGCCTGCGCGTGGTGGCCGTGGCCGTCCGGGCCGTGGACGCCGCGCCCCGCGCCTATGTCGTGGACGATGAGCGGGATATGACGCTGCTGGGCTTTCTGGCCTTCCTGGACCCGCCCAAAGAATCGGCCGCCAGAGCCGTGGCCGCGCTGGAAGGGCACGGCGTGCGCGTCAAGGTGCTTACGGGCGACAACGACGCCGTCACCCGCAGCGTTTGCCGTCAGGTGGGGTTGCGCGGCCGGCGGGTGCTGCTGGGCGCGGACCTGGAGGGCATGGACGCCGCCGCCCTGGGGCGGGCGGTGGAGCGGGCCGACGTTTTTGCCAAGCTGAATCCGCTGCAGAAGGCCCGTATCGTTACCAGCCTGCGGAGCAACGGCCATGTAGTGGGCTTCATGGGGGACGGCATCAACGATGCGCCGGCCATGAAAAACGCCGACGTGGCCGTTTCCGTGGATACGGCCGTGGACGTGGCGCGGGAATCGGCGGGCGTTATCCTGCTGGAGAAAGACCTCACTGTGCTGGAAGCCGGGGTGATGGAGGGCCGCCGCACCTACTCCAACATATTGAAATACATAAAAATTACTGTAAGTTCCAATTTCGGCAACATGCTTTCTGTACTCACGGCCAGCCTGTTGTTGCCCTTTTTGCCCATGACGCCGCTGCAGATCCTGATTCTCAACCTGCTGTACGACCTCTCCTGCACGGCCATGCCCTGGGATAACGTAGACGCGGACATGCTGGCGCGGCCCAGCGTCTGGAACAGTGGAGGCATCCAGCGGTTCATGCTCTGGTTCGGACCGGTCAGTTCTCTGTTTGACCTGCTTACCTATGCGCTGCTGTTTTTTGTGATCTGCCCGGCAGCCCTGGCGGCGGGAGGCTGGGCCGGACTGGACCCGGCCGGGCGCGCGGCCTTTGTGGCCCTGTTTCAGGCGGGCTGGTTTGTGGAATCCATCTGGACCCAGACCCTGGTGCTGCACATGCTGCGTACGCCGCGGGTTCCTCTGCTGCAGAGCCGCGCCGCCTGGCAGGTGACTATGCTGACCTTTCTGGGCGTGGCCGTGGGTACGGCCATTCCTTTTGCCCCTTTGGGGCGCTGGCTGGAAATGGGCGCGCTGCCTGTCGGATTTTTCCCCTGGCTGCTGGCCGTGCTGACAGGCTATCTTGGCCTGGTCAGTGTGGTGAAGCTCCGCTTTGTGCGGCGGCATCAGGCCTGGCTGTGAGCCGCGTACGTTTTTTTCGGCGCTCCCGCCGACCATCCTTATCCTTCAAGGAGGCAGTATTGTTATGATCCGTCATCTGCGTCAGACCCTTTCCTTGCTGTTGTCTCTGGCAGCCCTGGCCGTACTGCCGTCAGTGTCGGCCCAGGCCGCTTCCTCCGGTGCTGCGCCGCGTCTGGAATTGCCCGCGCCGGACAAAAGCGGCGGCCTGCCGCTCATGCAGGCCCTGGCTCAGCGCCATTCCACCAAGAGCGGCTTCAGCGGCGAACCCTTGACGCCCCAACAGTTGGGCGATCTGCTCTGGGCTACTTGGGGCGTCAACCGGGCGGACGGCCGCCGCACGGCCCCCTCGGCCATGAACCGGCAGGAGGTGCTGGTGTTTGCAGCCCTGCCGGACGGCGTGTGGCGCTACGAGCCCGACCACGCTCTGGTCCGGGTGCTGGAGGGCGACCGGCGCGCGGCCATGGGCGGCGGTTCGCTGACCCTGCTTTACGCTGCGCCGGCCTCCAGCCCGTGGTCGGGCATGCATGTGGGGTCGCTCTACCAGAACGCCGGGCTTTACTGCGCTTCGGCCGGGCTGGGCAGCTATGTGCACGCCTCCGGCCTGCGCGCCCTGGAGGGGCAACTGCCCCTGCCCGAAGGCTGGCGCGTGCTCATAGTCCAGACCGTGGGCGTGACGCGGTAGGGTCGTAAAAAAAGCCCTTGCGTGGGGAACGCAAGGGCTTGGGAAGGGGACGGCCCGCGCTGGCAGGCGGGCCCGTCCGGAGGGAGCGGGCGGACGCGGTCGGCAAGCGTCCGCCCGCACCATTTGGGGCGGCAGGCCCGCCGGGCGGCCTACGGATAGAGGCCGGTGGGCATTTCCGCCATATTGATCATAATGTTTTTCTGCTGGGTGTAGTGCTCCAGGATAACCTTGTGGGTTTCGCGGCCGAGGCCCGATTCCTTGTAGCCGCCAAAGGGCGCGCCAGCCGGGATGCTGTTGTAGGTATTAACCCACATGCGGCCCGTTTCAATGCCGCGGCAGACGCGCAGGGCGCGGTTGATGTCGCGGGTCCAGACCGCGCCGCCCAGGCCGTAGACGCTGTCGTTGGCCATGGCAATGACTTCTTCTTCACTCTTGAATTTGATGAGCACGGCCACGGGACCAAAAATTTCGTTCTGTGCCACGTGCATTTTATTGGTGACATTGCCGAGCAGGGTGGGCCGCATAAAGCAGCCTTTGGCCAGGGGGCCGTCGGTGAGGCGCTCGCCGCCGCAGAGCAGGGCGGCGCCTTCGGCTTTGCCCTGTTCCACACACATGAGAATGGCCTTAAGATGGGATTCGTAGATCTGTGCGCCCATCTGCGTGTCCGGTTCCCAGGGCAGGCCTACGTTTACGCGGTTGAAGCGTTCCACAGCCTCGGCCACGAATTTGTCGTATATATCCTCATGCACAAATACGCGCGACCCGGCGCAGCAGACCTGACCCTGGTTGAACAGAATGCCCAGCTGCAGGCCGTCCATAGCCATGTCCCACTGGCAGTCAGGGAAGAAGATGTTGGCCGACTTGCCGCCCAGCTCCAGGGTGGAGGGGATAATGCGCTTGGCCGCGGCCAGGCCCACGTTACGGCCCACGTCTGTGGAGCCGGTGAAGGCCAGCTTGCGGAAGCCGGGATGCTCCAGCATGTACTGGCCGGAGCGCGAACCGCGCCCGGTCACCACGTTGAACACGCCCTTGGGCAGGATGTCGCCCAGCAGGCGGGCCAGCTCCAGCACGGAGAGGGAGGTGTGGTTGGAGGGTTTGAAAACGGTGCAGCAGCCTGAGGCCAGCACCGGGGCCAGCTTCCAGGCGGCCATAAGGAAGGGGAAGTTCCATGGCACTATCTGGCCCACCACGCCGATGGGTTCGCGCAGCACCAGCGAAAGGGTGTTGCCGTCCAGCAGGCTGGCGCTGCCTTCTTCCGTGCGCACTGCTCCGGCGAAGTAGCGGAAGTGATCCGCCGCCATGGGAATGTCCACGTTAAGGGTTTCGCGGATGGGCTTGCCGTTGTCCATGGTTTCCACCATGGCCAGATGTTCCTTGTGGGCGTCAATGACGTCGGCTATGCGCAGCAGCAGGTCGGCGCGCTCGATGGGGTTGACCTTTTTCCAGCTTTGCCAGGCGACTGTGGCGGCCTTGACGGCGCTGTCCACGTCTTCCCTGGTGGCTTCGGCGCAGACGGCCAGGCGTTCACCGTTGGCCGGACAGAAGGTTTCAAAGGTGCCGCCGTCCGAGGCGGGGCGCCATTCGCCGTTAATGTAGAGGCCGTACTGGGAGAGCAACTCAGGTTTCTGCATCTTTTACTCCTCTATTATAATGATGTATATAAGATGTAAACGACACTGACGTATTTCATGTGTCGTGTGTCGGCAGGTAAATATTTTAATAACAACTACAGTATCCTGAAAAAGAACACGGTTGTGAAAAAAATATCACTGTAATTATCACTATATTTGTAAAAATAGTGACAATACTGCTATACTCACGTTTTGTACTAAACGCAAAATAAGCAAAAACTGCAAGCGCATCACGCTCTGTGCGTACATCAGGACAGTTTTTATAAAAAAATGATGCAATCCTGCAGGGATGGCTTTTCAAAAGAGAGCGGTTATCTTGCCTGGTCTGCCGCAGCCCTCTGGAGGGACGGCCACGACGATAACATAGTAATAAACTAAGTTATCATTTGCAAGTCATGGGCTGCAGCGTGCACGGCCTATACTGCCGTGCCTCGTGCTGGCGCGCCATTGCGGCGGCAACAGCAGGCAAAAAAAGGCCCCTGACGTGGTCGGGGCCTTTGGTCTGTGAAGCGGTGGCGCCAGGGCATTCCCATGTTGGAATGCCCTGGCGGTGCGGGCTTGTGGGAATGCCAGATGCTATCGCAAAGTTTTTTTGCCGAATTTTCCTGAGTGCTGGCGGCGCGTCCCGGCAAAAAATTTGCGTGCGGGCGCGCTGCCGCCTTTGCCGGCGTCCACCTTGGCCGTCACCCGCACACCGCAGATAAAGACGCCCCTCTGCAGCACGTCCAGCACCTGGTCGGCAACGTCGGCGGCGATGTCGACCAGGCTGAAGAGCTGCCGGATGCCGATGGCGCCTATCTGGCTGCTGGGTATGCCGCATTCGCCTGCGATGGCGCCCACCATCTGGCCGGGCGTCACCTTGTGGGCACGCCCTACATTGAGTTGCAGGGTAACCATGGGGCCGGTATTTCTGGGGCCGCGTTGCTGCCTGAGCTTATTTTTGCTTTCCCGATCGCCGGGCGTTCCGGTCTGTCCGGGTCCGGCGCTGCGCGGCGCAACGGCAAAGACGTCTTCTCCGGCGGCATTGTTCTGGGTGCCAAAAGTTTTCTGCGCCAGCAGCTTGAGCAGGGCGCCGGCAATGTCCCGGCTGGCGATTTCTCCTTCGGGAAAATATTCGGATACAAAATTTTCCAGCGCCGTCAGCCAGCGTTCCAGCGGGTCTTCCTGAATGGTTTGGCGCACTTCTTCCAGCAGGCGCGCCATGCGGATAGTGTCCACATCCTGCAGGGTAGGCAGTCGCCCCTGGGTGATATGCGCCTTGGTGCAGCGGATGATGTCCCGCAGTTTGAAGTGGTCGCGCGCGGTCACAAAGGTAAAGGCCTTGCCGTCCTTGCCCGCTCTGCCGGTGCGGCCGATGCGGTGCACATATTTTTCCACATCGTGCGGCATGTCGTAGTTGATCACAGCGTCCACAGCTTCCACGTCTAGGCCACGGGCGGCCACATCGGTGGCGATCAGAATATCCACCCCTTCTGTGCGAAAACGCTGCATTACCCGGTCACGCTGGGGCTGGGCCAGGTCGCCGTGCAGCGCGTCGGCCTGGTAGCCGCGCTGTTGCAGGTGGGTGGTCACCTCGTCCACACTGCGTTTGGTGGAACAGAAAACAAGCGCTTTGCGAAAGCCCTGCGCATCCAGAACGCGGCACAGCGCGTCTATTTTCTGGTACGGGCGCACTTCATAGTAGACCTGCGCAATGGCGGGGATGGTCAGCATCTTGTGTGCGATGGTCAGCATTTGCGGGTCGCGCAGAAACCGTTTGCTCAGCTCGCGTATGGGCGGCGGCATGGTGGCGGAAAACAGCACGCGCTGGCAGTCGGTCGGGGCCTGCTCAAGGATGGTTTCAATATCTTCGCGAAAGCCCATGTCCAGCATTTCATCGGCTTCATCCAGTACGATCAAGGATGTCGCGTCCAATTGCAGCGTACCGCGCTGCAAGTGGTCGATGAGCCTGCCGGGGGTGCCCACAACCACCTGCACGCCTTTTTCCAGCGTACGGAATTGTCGTTCAATGGGCTGGCCGCCATAAATGGGCAAAATGGCAATGCCACGTTTTTTTGCGGCCAGACGGCTGAGCTCTGTGGCTACCTGAATGGCCAGCTCGCGGGTGGGGCAGAGCACCAGGGCCTGCACCTTTTTCCCCGGGACAAGTCTTTCCAGAAGCGGCAGGCCGAAAGCGGCGGTCTTTCCGGTGCCGGTCTGGGCCTGACCCACGGCATCGCAGCCGGTAAGCAGGACCGGGACAGCCAGGAGTTGTATGGGAGAGGGCTCTTCAAAGCCCAAATCTTTCACGGCGTCGAGCAAGTCCTGGGACAAGCCCAAATCTTCAAATGATGCGGTCATGTGTTTCCTGTGAATAAAGGTGAGTTCATTATAGTATCCTTGTCTCTGATTCTGCGCAATGGCTATTATTCTTCGCTGACGTGCGGGCGCAGGGGCTTTTTCCCGGCGCCGTGCGGCGGGCCCTGAAAAAGGCAGCCCGGCCGCTGCGCGCAACCCCTGCCCTCCCTGCCAGGTCTGGGGCGGATAAAAAGCGGCGCATGGCGGGAGTGGAAACAGCGCCCCTGTGGATACAAGCGGGGGCAGCGCGAGGCGTAGGAAGCAAGCGCAGCGTTCCAGGTTAATCTAGTAAATACAGCATAGTTGCCATTGTGCTGCTGTGGAACTATAACAGGTGCGCCAAAAAGGTCATGTGGGGAGGTATGTCTTCGCACGAAGTTGGCGAAGGTGTTATTTTGATTGATGTGTAAGCGCCAGAAAAGAGAATGACTATGTGTGTACTTGTGCGTCATCGCTTTTATAGCCAACATTGTTGAAGTGTTTAATAGTTGTTATGACAAAGGAATAAATATGCCTCATCTTCCGCATATAGCCATTGTTATTGGAACCAGGCCGGAAGCCATAAAAATGATTCCCGTCATTCAAGAAGTGTCCGCAGCCAATGACCTGCGCCTCAGCATTATTTCCACCGGGCAGCACCGTGAGATGCTGGAGCAGGTTTTGCACTTGTTTGCGCTCAGGCCCCATATAGACCTGCACCTTATGGCGCCCGACCAGACGCTAAGCTCGTTGACGGAAAAGGCCCTGCACGGGCTTACCGAATATCTAAGTCAGGCCCGGCCGGATATGCTGTTGGTGCAGGGGGATACCACTACGGTTCTGGCCGCCGCCCTGGCGGCGTATTACCTTGGAATAAAGGTTGGCCATGTGGAGGCCGGGCTGCGCAGTCACGACATGGCCAATCCTTTTCCGGAGGAAGCCAACAGACGGCTTACAAGCGTGCTGACAACACTGCATTTTGCGCCCACCATTTCTGCAAAGGAAGCGCTGCTGCAGGAGGGGTACCATGCCGACGACATCGTTGTTACCGGCAATACGGTGGTTGATGCCCTGACCAGACTGTCCGACAAACTTGGGCCGGGGCTGGCGCCGCACCTTGCACCGCTTCTTGGCGGCGCGTCGCGCTTTGTGCTGGTGACGTCGCACCGGCGTGAAAGCTGGGAGCATGGCCTGGCAGACATCTGCGGCGCGGTGGCCGACCTGGCCAGGGCTTTTCCCGATGTTGCCTTTATTTATCCGGTACACCGCAATCCGCATGTGCAGGCAGTGGTTCTGCCTGCTTTGGGGCAGGTGCCCAATGTGCATCTCACGCCGCCGCTGGACTATCCCTCGTTTGTAAACCTGATGCGCGACGCCACGCTTTTCCTGACGGATTCCGGCGGCGGGCAGGAAGAGGCCCCTGCTTTTCACACGCCGGTGCTGGTGTTGCGCACGGTGACGGAACGTCCGGAGGCTTCGCGGCTGGGCATGGCGCAGCTTGTGGGCACGGATCGTGCTTTAATTGTGGCGCGGGCCTCGGAATTGCTTTCAGACGAAGCGGCGCGGCAAAGAATGTGTCGGGGCAACAACCCTTATGGCGACGGCAAGGCGGCACAGCGAATAGTAAGCGCCCTGCGCCGCTATTTTGCCGGAGAAAAACCCGTGCTGCCTGTCGCACAGCAGTTTATCCCCAGAGCAACAGGTTTTTGATGGGCACGCTAGACCTGATTATGCCCTATCTGTTGCTGGGCATTCATATTCTGCTGGCAGGGCTTGGGATTATCTTTGTCATCAGCGGCATTGACGAGCTTGTCATTGATTGCACATATATCATTGACAAGGTCTATCGTTGGATATTTATCCGCCACAAGTTCCCTCCCCTGAGTGAGGCGCAATTGTTGGCGCCGCCGGAAAAGCCGGTGGCGATCATGATTCCATGCTGGGATGAGTCCGCCGTTATTCGGCGCATGTTGAATAACACAATAAAGGTGATAAACTACACAAATTATCAGATTTTTGTCGGCACCTACCCCAATGACCTCAAGACCCAGCGCGAAGTTGCTTTGGTCAGAGAAGAATACGGCAACGTCAACCGCATTGTCTGTCCCAAGGACGGGCCGACCAATAAGGCAGACTGCCTCAACTGGATTTATGCGGGCATCCGGCATTACGAAAAAGAAAACGGGGTACGGTTTGAAATTTTTGTCATGAACGATTCTGAAGATATCGTCCATCCTCTGTATCTCAAGCTCTTCAACTACCTCATCCCGCGCATGGATATGATCCAGCTGCCGGTTTTTCCCATGATGCGGCGCTGGTGGGACTTCACTGCCGGGCACTACGCCGATGAATTTGCCGAAAATCACGCGCGCGACATGCTGGCCCGCGAGATTTTGAGCAAGTCCGTGCCCTCTGCCGGCGTCGGCAGCGGCTACAGCCGTCGTGCGCTGGAACTGCTGGCTGAAGACAGCAATAACCAGCTTTTTAATATTGAATCGTTGACGGAAGACTACGATTTCGGATTGCGCATGCACAAGTTTGGCCTGCGCCAGGTTTTTGTGCGTCAGGTGCTGCGCCACACCGTCACCGAGAAGAATTTTATGGGCAAGACCCGGTTGAAGGTGAAGCGTGAGTACATTGCCATTCGCGAATTTTTCCCCCGCACCTTCACCGCTGCTGTGAAGCAGAAGTCCCGCTGGATTATGGGCATTTCTCTTCAAGGCTGGGCCAATCTCGGCTGGCAGGGCAATCTTCTGACGCGCTATATGCTTTTTCGGGATAGGAAAAGCCTGGTCACCAATGTTGCAAGCATGCTCGCCAACGCCATTGTGCCGGTTGTTCTCTGCATCTGGCTGTATCAGGTTTTTACGCCGGATGCGTATCATTACCCGCCGGCGGTGGCTCCAGGCACATGGATCTGGTATCTTATGCTGGCCAATCTGTTTTTCTTTTGCTGGCGGTCATTGTGGCGCGCCTTTTATGTGTATATGATCTACGGGTTTGGCCAGGCTTTGCTGTCGCTGCCCCGGCTGCTGTGGGCCAACGTCATCAACTTTGCGGCCACCATGCGGGCCTTTCGCCTTTATGCGCGCTATCTGCTTACCGGCAAAGTTATTGCCTGGGATAAAACGGATCACGTGTATCCCTCTGAGGCGGAATTGGTGGCCTACCGCAGGCGGCTGGGCGACCTTATGCTGGACAGGCGTTTTATCACCACCGCCCAGCTGGATGCCGCCCTTGCACGCCAGAAAGAAACCGGCCTGCCCCTTGGGCGGGTGCTGCTGGATATGGGGATGACTACGGAATGCAGGCTGGTGCAGATTCTCGGCATGCAGTTTCACCTGGAAACCCGCTCCATTGACCCGTTCACAACACCGGTGGACGCCCTTGCCGCCCTGCCGCGGTCCATGGCCCTGGCCAACGGCGCTTTCCCCTTGGAAATCAGGCCCACCGGCGAACTTGCCGTTGCAGTGGAAACGCCGCCTTCCGCACAGGCTCTGGCCGCCATGGAGCAGGCCGCGGGGCGTTCCATTGTGCTTTATCTTGTTGCCAGAAGCGATCTCGCCTTTGCCCTGCGGTACGGCTTTGACCGCCTTTCCTCGCCGGGTGCCATCCCAGAATCCGCCCTGGCCGCCGCTCTTGTGGCGCGGAAGCAACTGACCAGGGAACAGCTTGACCAGGCCCGAAGCCTGCAGCGGCAACAATATGCCAGGCTTGGCGATGTGCTGGTTGAGGAACGGGCTTTGGGATATTTGCAGCTGCAACAGGCCGAAGCCCGGTTTTTTGCGCAGCACAATGCCCGATGCAGGTTCGGCGACTTTCTTGTTACGGAAGGGGTGATTACTGCAGACCAGTTACGGCAGGCGTTGGATGCGCAGCAGAAAGCAGTTCCATTGCTGGAAAGCATTGTTGTGCAGCTTGGTTTTGTAACAAAAGAAACGCTGACTGCGACAAAAGAAGCTATAAAAGTAGATGTAAAATCTGCAACGAAAAACATTGTTGCAGCGCAGCAGGCGCAGGCGTCGATGATTCAAAGCTAGGGAAGATTCATTTTAAGAATAAGTAGCGTCAATGGCGCTGTACATTTATTCAGGAACTTAACAGTGCAAATAACTTACGCTTGCGCCTCCACGGCGGGCGTCTGCTTGCGCAGCTGTCAGGGCATTGTGCAACATTGCAATACCCTAATATCCCTGTGGCAAATACAACGCAGATCATGGTCAATACATGTTTAAAATATACATTTTTTTGTTTGTGCTTGTTCTGGCGACCACGCCGCTGCCTGTCTGCGCCCGGGCAGATGCTGCGCCACATGCCGCGCAAAGCGCTCCGTCGGGCAATGGCGGGCTCGGCGATCAGCTGCGTCAGTTCAAAGGGTACCCGCATCTGGACATGGCCTACCGCAAAATGCGGGCAGGCGAAAACAGCGCGGCGGCGGAAGAGTTCAGGCAATACCTGGCCATCATCCCTCAGGACGCCAAGGCCCGTGCGGATTTCATGAACCTGCTCTATCGCATGGGGGAGTACGACGCAGCGCTTGCCCTGCTGCAGGGGCAGCCCGACACGCAGAAAATTTTCGCCTTGCAGCAGACCAGGGGCATGGTTCTCGTCAAGCTGGGCGACAATGACCAGGCCCTGGCCGCCTTTGCCACTGCGCTGGACGCGGCCGGAACCGATGCGGAAAGGATCGCCGCCCTGCGTGCCCTTGTTTTGGTCGGCAAACAGGATGGAGATGAGGAGGTCGTCGCGCGCTATCTGACCCAGGCCCGCGCGCTTGCGCCGGACGACGAAGATCTTTTGCGTGAACAGGCCCTGTTTTACGAACATAAGGGCAATTATAAAGAGGCTGTCCGGTTAAGCGCCCGGTTGGAAAAGCTGCACCCTGGGCCGGAAAATGCCGCGGTTCTGGCCAACAGCCTGTTTCTGGCGTCCCGCTATGCGGAAGCGGCCGCCGTCTATGCCAAGATTGCCGCAAAAGAGCCGCAAATGCTGTACAGGGCAGGGCAGAGCTTTGCCGCGGCGCACCAGGAACAGCAGGCCATCGACATGTTCACGGCTTTTTTGCGCACCGGCGTTTCTCCGCTGCGCAAGGCGGAAACCCTGCTGGCGCTCGGCAATATCTACGCCACTCAGGGCGATGCCCCGCAGGCGTATGCGGCCTTTCATGAAGCCGTGCCTTTGGCCGCGGCCCTGCCCCAAAAGGCTCAGGCGCAGCTGGCCGCCGGACTGGCCTTTGCCGCCATGGGCTCCGGCAAACCGGCGGAGGCAGTGGCGCCTTTGCAGACGGCGCTGCGCCTGGCGGTTTATCCTGGAGAAAAAGTAAGTATTTTCATGCAACTGGCGCAGGCCCATGCCGCATTGGGCGATACGGCAAAAGCCGCAAAGGCGTGGCGGCAGGCGGCCGCCTGCCCAGGGGCCGCACGCGAGGATGTGGCCCTTGCGGAAGAAAGCCTTGGCTATGCCCTCACCGACATGGGCGACCACGTCGGCGCCGAGCGGGCTTTTGGGCGGGCCCTGGAGGCTGCGGGGCCCCGGCGGCGCATTGTCCTTGCCGCAGCCCATGCGGCCTATGCTGCCGGGCTGTATGAAAAAGCTCTGGAGCACTTTGCCCAGGCCGCAGCCATGCACCCGACAACGGACACGTCTCTGGCGCTGGGGCGTACATACGAAAAACTCGGCAAGCCCGGTCTGGCCCTTGTCAATTACAGGCAGGCGGCCCAGGGCATAGCCGCCATGAGCCAGGAAGAACAGCGGAAGTTTTATCTTTCGTTGGGTTTTCTGCAGATGGGGCAAGCCGACTATGCCGCGGCGGCAGAGGCGTTTGGGCAAGCGCTGACGCTGGGCTATGACCCCGCAACGGCAGCGCGTCTTGGGCATGCGGAACTGCTGGCGGGGCAGACGGAGGCCGCCCGGCAGACCTTTGCGGCCATGCCGGACAAAGGGTTGCCCGTCAGCGTGCAGGTGCAGCGTCTTGCAGATCTGGCGTCCATAGCCATCGCGAACGGGCAGTATGAAGAAGCGGAAGCTCTTGTGGCCGCCTCCTTACGCCTGAAAAAGGACGCTGCGCTTTTTTCCCGGCAGGGCGACCTGCTGCGCCGTCTCCAGCGCACGCCGGAGGCCATAGCGGCGTACAGGGAGGCCCTGCGTATGGACAATACTGCGGCCGGTCAGGCCGCTTTGGGCTACGCTTTGAGCGATGCCGGGCAGTATGCGGCGGCAGCCGACGCGTTTGAGCAGGCGCTCGCCGCCGATCCGGACGCTGCACACCTGTGGGAAGACCTTGGTTATGCCTCTATGCACGAGGTCCGCAATGCGCAAAGTGTTGCGGCGTTCAAAAAGGCCATTGATGCCGCCGTAGCGCAAGGGGCGGAAACCGGGGCCGAACAGGTCGAAATAGACAAAAAGATATTCAGGTTGCGGCGTGAGGTCACCAAACTACAGACAAATCTTTCTGCCACGGCCTATCTGTCGTATCTGCCGGACGGCGCAGGCCCTTCCCGCTGGGCCGGGGGAGACACCGCACGCACCATCCGATCCGGCGGCGGCGCCGAGGTCGCCTGGACGCCCCCTGTCCTGGGGCTGCGTGATGACCGCCTCCTTCAGGTTATTGGGCGGGTAAGCGCCAACCTTAACGAGGACGACAGTTTTTCTTTTGACGAAGATTCCTGGCAGGGCGCTGTGGGATTGCGTTACAAGCCGTTCAAAAGCCAGAATTTTAATGTGGGGGCGGAGCGCCTTTTTCATCTGGGCGACAAGGCCGAGGACACCTGGCTGCTGCGGGCCATGTATTCCTGGACAGATGGGTATGACCTTAGCCCCGGCGTCCCGTACTGGAATTATACCTTTTTCTTTGGCGAGTACGATTATTACACCTCTGAAAATGCGCGAAGCGTTGTCTATGGTGAAGTTCGTCAAGGCATGACTTTCAACGTCTATGACAGATTCCTTGTGACGCCGCATGTGGTGGCGGATAGCCGGATTACAGAACCAGACCGCGACCAGACTTCACTGGTTGAATTTGGGGCCGGGCTTTCCTTGCGCTTTTTCCTCCCGGCATTTAACTATGAAGTTCCGCGTTCATCTGTGGAAGTCCTTTTGCAATATAAAAGAGGGACGCTCTTTCATGTGCAGGGGGACGACAAAAACAGTCTGATAGATTCCCTGTTTCTCACCACCAGCATTACTTTTTAGCAGGTTCAGTCATGAAACGCATTGTGCATTTTTTCGTGCTGCTCGGCCTTTTTTGGGCTCCTGCGGCCCCCAGCGCCTGGGGGCGCGCCGCCGGCCCGACGTTTTCCGGCACGTTTCTTCAGTTGTGGAATGCGCACGCGGGCTGGAGCGGGCAGCAGTGGCAGGATCTGCTTGCGTCCATGCGCGCCATAGGCGTTACTGAAATAGTGGTGCAGTGGTCTGTTGACGGCATTGCGCCGGTCCACGACGACGCGCAGCGCGTCGGCCCCTTGCGGCCAGCCCTGGAAAAGGTGCTGCGCGCGGCGCACGACCAACATATGCGGGTGACGCTGGGGCTTGTGCACGACCGCGAGTACTGGGAAAAAATCAAGGGAGATCCTGAGGCTGTACGCCGGTACTTTCATCAGTTGTGCCGGGTCAGCCTGGCGACGGCCGCGGACGTGGCGCGGCTGGATCCCGACAGGGCGGCCTTGTCCGGCCTGTATATTCCGCAAGAAATTGACGACCAGAGCTGGCTTGAACCTGCCCGCCAGGCAGAGCTGCTGCTTTTTCTGAAAAATCTGCGTGCGGGACTGCGAACCCTGGCCCCGGATTTGCCGGTTGCCGTTTCCGGATTTTCCAATGGCTATGCGGCGCCTGAAGCGCTGGAAGGGCTGTGGCGACATATTCTGATGCAGAGCGGCATTGACCGGGTTCTTTTTCAGGACGGCGTTGGCGTGCACAAGCTGCGGGAGCAGGAGGTGGGTCTGTTTTTTCACGCGGTGGCGCGGGCCGCCGCAAGTGCCGGACGTCTGTTTACTCCGGTAGTGGAAACCTTTACGCAAGTGGACGGCGAGCCGTTAAATCAGAAGCCTTTTCGCGCAGTTCCCGCACAGCTGGCAAGGCTGCAGCGGCAGTTGGCCAGCGCCGGAGCCGCGCCGCATGCGGGCATAGTGGCGTTCAGCCTGCCGGAATACTGCTCGCCGATGGGGGGAGAACAGGCAAAAGCCCTCTACGCGGCATATAAAGACTATTACCGCCCGGCGGCAACTGTTCCCCCTGGTCCGGACGGCAAGTAGCACCTTCTGAAGGTGGCCTTTATCTGCGCCACAGGCAAGAGTGGCTTGCCGGTGCGCGCGCCATGGCGCAGAAACCCTCTCCAGAGCAGCTCCCATTCCGGTCAGGCGGTTGTTTGACAATGCCCGGATCTGGCCGGTCCGGCGGGCTCTTTTTATTTCCAGCTCCAGAAAAACAGCGTATAGTTTCGCGTTGTTCCCTGCACATCCTGCCGCCTGGCGGCAACGGTACGGGCCTGGCTCCTCGCCATGTCCGTTGGTTCTTTATATCCTCGCCGGTTTGTAAAAAAATGCACAGGTCTTAAGAAGGTATTGTTTTATCCGATTGTTGCTTATAACGTTTAATATATTTGTTGGTGGTTGGTTTTAGGGCAGTGCAACGTTGCAATGCCCTGCGGTTGCGTAAGCAGACGCCCGCCGGGGAGGCGCAAGCGCAGCTGCAGCCGTTGCGACGTAATAAGTTACGGATGACGACAGCACTGCTTGTTTTTGTGCGCTTAAGCGCCGGAACGCGTGCTTTTTAAACGTTGAGAATGTATCTTCTCAAAATTAATCTGATCTAAGAGCGAGATGTTTCAGTTTTTTCGCCACAGACTGTCCGCGTCAGCTGTGCAGCACAGGCGCGGGCACACAGCACAAAGGAATCTGCCATGAAAATGCGCCTGCAAACCAAGATGCTGTTGTTTATTCTCATCCCTGCCATTGTCGGGCAGTTGCTTGTAGCGGCAGTCAGTTACAGAGTCTCGCAAGAAACGTTGCGGGAACAGGTCTGGCAGGACGGCGCGGCCTTGCTGCAGAGCCAGCGCGTGGCCCTGGCCGCCGTGATCAAGGGCTTGCGCGGCGGGCTGGAGGCCCTGGGCAGCAACCGTCGTCTGCAAGACTACCTGGCCGCCTATGGCAGCCTGGGGCCCGCAGTTATGCGCGGCGCACTTTTTGAGGCGGCGGATGCGGCGCTCAGCACCTTTGTCACGGTCAACCAGAATGTGGCTTTGGCCGGTCTGGTGGCTGCCGACGGCAAGGTCATAGCGCACCACCTTTCCGGCCGCACAGAGCCCAGCAAGACCGTGGGGGCCGACTATTCCGCCCGCGCCTACTTCCGTAAGGGGCTGCAGGGCGAAACCGCCTTTGAAAATCTGTTCAGCCACACCACGGGCGGCATGATGCTCATCCTCAGCATGCCCATAAAGCAGAACGGCAAGGTGGCGGCTGTGCTGCTCATCGGTGTGGACAGCCGCAATATGGCCGACGAGATAACCAGTCAGGTCAAAATGGGCGGCAAAGGCTTTGTGTATGCCTATGAAGACAAGGGCAAGCTGGTGCTGCATCCGGACGGCAAGGCCATCGGCCGCGATGAAAGCAAGCTCCCCCAGGTGCAGCGCGTGCTGCAGTCCGGGGAAGGCCGCCTCACCTACACCACGGAGCAGGGGGCGGAGCGGGTCGTCTTTCACACGCCCATGCCAGAGGTGGGCTGGCGGCTCTGCGTGGAGGTGGACCGGGCGGAAATCCTCGCGCCTGTCCGGAATATGCTCTGGAGCATAGCCCTGGTGACCCTGGGCTGCGTGCTGGTCGTGGGCGTCATGATCACGGTGGTGGCCCGCGGCACGGCGCGGGTTCTGGCCGGGCTTTCGGGCATTACAGATGCTGTTTCCTCCGGACGTCTGGAGCCCGACCCCGCGGAGCTTGCCTTGCTGCGCGCCGCCGGCAGGCGTCAGGACGAATGCGGCGTTCTGGCCCAGGGCATGGAAAAAATGATCGGCGATATCAAGGCTCTGCTGCGCGAGAGCGAACAGAAAACCCGCGCCGCCGAGCAGGCTACAGCCCAGGCGGAGCAGGCCACCGCCAGGGCCGAAGCGGCCGCCTGCCAAGCCGCTGCGGCCAAGCGGGAAGGTATGCTGGACGCGGCCCGCCATCTGGAAGAAGTGGTCAATGTCATATCCTCCGCTTCGGCGGATCTCTCTTCGCGCATAGGCCTTTCCAACCGCAGCGCCGCCGAGGCCGCCCAACGCCTGCACCAGGCTGCCGCCGCCATGGAGGAGGTGAACGCCACGGTGCGCGAGGTGGCCCACAACGCCCAGGAGGCCGCGGCCGCTTCTGACGCCACCAAAACACAGGCTCTGGAGGGCGCGGATATCGTCACCCAAGCTGTAGACGGCATCGAGTCGGTGCGCAGCCGGTCTCAGGCCATTCGGGAGGATATGGACCTGCTCGGCCGGCAGGCCGACGCCATCGGCAAGGTGCTGCAGGTTATTGCCGACATTGCGGACCAGACCAACCTGTTGGCCCTCAACGCGGCCATTGAGGCGGCGCGGGCGGGCGAGGCCGGACGCGGCTTTGCCGTGGTGGCCGACGAAGTGCGCAAACTGGCGGAAAAAACCATGACCGCCACGCAGGAGGTGGGGCGGGCCATTGGCGGCATTCAGGATGGCACGCGCAAAAACATCGCCAATGTGGAGTCTGTGGCCGCAGCCATTGAAAGCGCGGCGGATCTTTCCGCCCACTCTGGCCAGTCGCTGCAGCAAATTCTGGCTCTGGTGGCCCAGGTTAACGACAGAATCCAGTCCATAGCCGCCGCCAGTGAGCAGCAGTCGGCCACCAGCGAAGAGGTGAACCGTTCTGTAGAGCAGGTGGCCGCAGCCTCTACGGAAACCGTCCAGGCCATGGAGCAGGCCACGCACGCCGTGGAAGGACTGACCCAGCAGGCTCTGGTGCTGCAAACGCTCATCGCCGACCTGGAAAAGCAGGACAACTAGGGCATTGCAATTCTGAAAGCTCCTGCGGTTGCGTAAGCAGCCGCTCACCGTGGAGGCGCAAGTGTAGCTTTGGCCGTTGCGACGCAGGAACTTGGCCCGCGACGAAGGAAGGTACGGGCAAAGCCAGCAGCGCTATGCAGTTGCGCGGTTAAGGCCGGAATGCGTGTACCGTAAATTTTGAGCATACATGTTCGCAACGGGACTCTGTTCTGACGCGCAGCAGAAGGCCATCAGTGCAAAAGCCGCCGGACGTTGTAACGTCCGGCGGCTTTTGCAGCACGCAGCAGCGCCGCGTGCGCTTTATTGCCTGGCGCTTAAATCCCTTGAGCGATCATGGCGTCGGCCACCTTGCGGAAGCCGGCAATATTGGCGCCCAGCACCAGATTGCCGGGAGCGCCGAACTCCTTGGCGGTTTCGGCGGCGGAGTTGTGGATGCCCTGCATGATCTTGAGCAGCTTGCCGTCCACTGTTTCAAAGCTCCAGCTCTGCATGCTGGCGTTCTGCGCCATTTCCAGCTGGCTGATGGCCACGCCGCCGGCGTTGGCGGCCTTGGCCGGGCCGTAGTGGATGCCGGCCTTAACGAAGGCGTGCGCGGCGTCGATGGTGGAGGGCATATTGGCCCCTTCCACCACACAGCGGCAGCCGTTGGCCAGCAGGGCCTGCGCGTCGGCGAGGTTCAGCTCGTTTTGTGTGGCGCTGGGGAAGGCTGCGTCGCAGGGCACGGACCAGACGGCATTGCGGCCCTTGGGGTAGGCGCTCGTCGGGGTATGCTGCGCGCCGGGCTTAAGCTCCGCGTAACGGGTCAGGGGCGCGCGCTCCACTTCTTTGACCTGCTTGAGCAGGGCCACGTCAATGCCTTCGGGATCATAAATCATTCCGCGCGAGTCGGACACGGTGACGGGCTTGGCCCCCACTTGCCGCAGTTTTTCGCAGCAGTAGGTGGCCACGTTGCCGGCCCCGGAAACAGCGCAGGTTTTGCCTTCCAGGCTTTCGCCCGTGGTGCTGAGCATGCTTTGGGCAAAGTAGACGGCCCCGTAGCCGGTGGCCTCCACGCGGGCCAGGGAACCGCCGAAAAGCAGATTCTTGCCCGTGAGCACGCCTTCGTAGCGCCGGGTCAGGCGCTTGTACTGCCCAAACAGATAGCCTATTTCGCGGCCGCCCACGCCGATGTCCCCGGCGGGCACGTCCACCGTGGGGCCGATATGGCGGTAGAGCTCGGTCATAAAGGCTTGACAGAAGCGCATGGATTCCATTTCGGAGCGGCCCTTGGGGTCGAAATCCGAACCGCCCTTGGCGCCGCCGATGGCCAGCCCGGTGAGGGAATTTTTAAGGATCTGTTCGAAACCCAGGAATTTGAGAATGCCCTGGTTCACGCTGGGGTGGAAACGCAGACCGCCCTTGAACGGACCGATAGCGGAATTGAACTGGATACGATAGCCCTTGTTGACCTGTACCTCTCCCTTGTCGTCAACCCACTGCACCCTGAAAGAAATTGTCCGTTCCGGCTCAACAATACGTTCCAGAATTTTATTCTTTTCGTATTTCCCATCGCTGTCCAGAAGGGGCTGCAACGTTTCAAGAACATTGTGAGCAGCCTGAAGAAATTCCGGTTCGTAGGCGTATTTCTCCTCCAATCCACGCATAACGCGCTGCACATAAGTCATTTCGCTCTCCTTTCAGGGGGGATTAAGGATTGCACAGAACACCACTATTGATGTTGAAGCGGGTAACTTTCTATCCAAGTTCAGGGCGGCTGACAAGAATTTTCCTGTGCGCAGGGACTGTGGCAACAGAACAACATCCGCTGTGTACGGGCCTCTGCCGGCAGAACGGCGTATGGGAGAAAGTTTTTAGTAAGCTGTTTTTTCTCTCTCCAGGCAAGCGAGTGGGGTGAGCATTGCGGCCCGCAGTTTTAACAGCCGCGTTGCGGTTGACTTGTTTTTGTATCCGTTATATAAAAATTGAAATTCATTTCTTATTTCATATCAGACCGGGATACTATACATGTCATACGCCAAGACCCTTCGGGCAGTGGGTGCCGGGCATACGGTGATTGTGCTGGCCGTGGACGCGCCGGAGGCCCAGCGGCAACGGCTTGAATCCATTGGCGTGTTGCCCGGCGTGGAGCTGGACGTGCTGGCGGACAACGGCGGCCCCATTCTGGTGGCCGTGGGGCAGGCGCGGGTGGCTGTGGAACGTGCCCTGGCCGCCACGGTTATTGTGGCCTAAGCAAGGAGTTGACAATGACGCTCAGCGGAATGGTTCCGGGCGACACCGGCAGTGTGCGGGATCTCAGCGCTACAGGGGCGCTGGGGCAGCGCCTCATGGACCTGGGGTTTTACCCCGGCGCGCGGGTGCGCGTGGTGCGCAACGCCCCTCTGGTGGACCCCGTGGAAATCGAACTGGACGGCTGCCACGTCAGCCTGCGCCATGAAGAAGCCGACCTGGTGGAGGTGGACAGGCAATGAGCGCCCCCCTGCTTGTGGCTCTGGCCGGACAGCCCAACTGCGGCAAGTCTACCCTGTTCAACATGCTTACCGGGGCGCGCCAGCACGTGGCCAATTACCCCGGTGTCACAGTAGAAAAAAAGACCGGCTTTTTCACTCTGGAAGACCACCGCGTGGAGCTGGTGGACCTGCCGGGCACCTACAGCCTGACCTCTTATTCCCTGGAGGAAAAAACCGCGCGGGACTTTATCCTGCACGCCGCGCCCCAGGTCACCATCAACGTGGCCGACGCCGCCAACCTCAAACGCAACCTCTACCTGACCCTGCAACTGCTGGAGATGGAAACGCCCCTGGTGCTGGCCCTCAACATGATGGACGTTGCCGAACGGCGCAACATTCAGATTGATACGGCGGGCCTGGCGCGTGAGCTGGGCGTGGCCGTGATCCCCACGGTGGGCAAAAAACGCAGTGGCGTGCAGGGCCTGCGCGCGGCTGTGGCCGCTGCCGCCCAGGCCGGCCGGAGGCCGTCCTTTGTGGTGGACTACGGGGTTCTGGAACCCTATCTGGCGGACCTGACGGATCTGCTGGCCAGGGAAGCCGCCCTGGATGGTCTGCCCATGCGCTGGCTGGCCGTCAAACTCATGGAAAACGACCAGGCCGCCAGAGAAACGCTGCGGGCGCGGGTTGCCAACCATACGGACATTCTGGCCAGCGTGGACATGCTGCGAGAGAACTTTGCCGGCGAACAGGGCGTGGATGCCGAACGCCACGTGGCCTTTGCCCGCCACCGCGCGGCTGCGGCCCTGACCGCCCGCCACGTGCGTTTGCCCCAAAAGAGCGCGCCCAACCTTTCGGACAGGGCGGACAGGTTTGTTTGCCACAGGTTTTTTGGCCCGCTCATTCTGCTGACCATCCTGCTCGTACTGTATGAGGTGGCCATTGTCTACGGCGGCGATTTGGCGGCCATGATCTGGCCCCTGTGGGACGGCGCGCAGAACTTTCTGGCCGGCTTCCTGCCCGCTCCGGGCTTTTTGGAGGATCCCCCGCTGCGCGCCCTGGGCCTGTGGGCCATGAAGAGCGTCACGGCCATCCTCAACTATCTGCCCATCTTTTTTCTGCTCTTTGCTCTTATCGCTATTATGGAAGACAGCGGCTACATGCCGCGCATGGCCTTTATTTTGGACCGCGCTTTCCGCCGCTTCGGCCTGCACGGGCAGTCCACCCTGCCGCTCATCCTGGGCGGCGTGTACGTGGGCGGCTGCGCCATCCCGGCCGTCATGGCCACCAGGGCCATCCCGGACGAAAGGGCCCGGCTGGCCACCATCCTCATTGCGCCCATGATGAACTGCCTGGCCAAGGTGCCCCTGTACCTCATCCTCATCAGCGCTTATTTTTCCGCCCACAGCGGCATGGCCATGTTTTTCATCGCCACGGTCACCTTGTTTATGGCCCTGCCCGTGGCCAAGGCCCTTTCGCTCACCCTGCTGCGGGGCAAGCCCAGCGCGCCCTTCATCATGGAAATGCCCCCCTACCATCTGCCCACCCTGCGCGGCGTGCTGGCGCGGGCCATTGAACGGGTCTGGGTCTTCCTCAAAAAAATCTTCACCGTGGTCCTGGCCGTGGCTGTGGTCATTTTTGCCCTCATCAACTACCCCGGTCTTGGGGAAGAACGCATGGCCGCCTACAACCAAAAGGCCGACCAGGCCATGAAGACCTTTCTGCGGGCCGTGGACAAGACCGCACTGGCCGGGCAGTTTGCCGTGGAGGATGTGACGCCCCTGCTGCTGTTTGAAGAAGCCCTCAAAGACGCCAAGCGCGGCGTTACGGACCAGGAGGCTTCAAAAGCCGTGGACGCCGTCTTTCAGGCCCGCAACCCCGTCTATTTCACCATTGCGCGTTCCGTGGGCAAGGACGGCAAAGCCCTGCGCCCGGCCCTGCGCAAACTCATCAGCCAGCGCAAACAGCTGCGCCGTGAATTGCGCGAAGACACCTTTGAGCACAGCGCCCTGGGCCTGGCGGGCAAGGCCCTGGAGCCCGTGACCCAATATGCGGGCTTTAACTGGAAAATCAATATTGCCCTGCTTTCCGCCTTTGCCGCCAAGGAAAACAGTGCCGCCACCCTGGGAGCCATCTACGGCCTGGATGGCGACGTCCCGGCCGAGGAAAGCCTGCGCGCGGGCGCCGCGGGCTTTGGCCCTCTGCACGCCCTGGCCCTCATGCTTTTCATGGCCCTGTACCCGCCCTGCGTGCCCACTTCGGTCATGGTGCGGCTGCAGTCCAATTCCACGGGCTGGATGCTCTTTTCCATCCTTTACCAAACCTGCCTGGGGCTGGCCGTGGCCACCCTGGTCTTTACCGGCGGAAGCCTGCTGGGGCTCACCGGCTGGCAGGCCATGTGGCTGTTCTACGGCCTGTGCGTGGCCCTGACCATTGTCATGGGCATGGTCCCCGACCCGGCTCCTGCGGCAGGCGTAAAACCCAAAACGCCCGTTGCGGCATAACATCTTCAAGGAGGATATGATGAAAAACCTTTTTGCTGCGGCCGTGCTCGGCCTGCCCCTGCTGCTGGCCGGTCCGGCCCTGGCCCACAGCCCCCTGTGCAGCTGCTTTGACAACGGCGACGGCACCGTCACCTGCGAGGGGGGCTTTTCCGACGGCTCTTCGGCCGCGGGCGTGAAGATGCTGGTGCTGGACGGCAGCGGCAAAACCCTCATCGAGGGCAAGATGAACAAGGACGGCGAATACAGCTTCAAAAAGCCCGCCGGGGCCTACAAGGTGCTTTTTGATGCCGGTGAAGGCCACAAGGTGGAAGTGGACGGCGCCAAGATCGTCCAGTAATTTTTTGCGTCACAACGGATATTGAAATCCAATTTCTAACGGAGGTTTCATGAAAAGCGTCAAAACCCTGATTCTGGCCGGACTTTTGTCCCTTGCGGCCGCGCCCGCCTACGCGCACTTCATGATGGTCTACACGCCGGAAATTGCCAAGTCCGAAGCCGGCGACCTGGACTTCCGCATTGTCTTCACCCATCCGGCCGAAGCCGGCCACACCATGGACATGGGCGGGGTGAAGGAGTTCTACGCCATGTACCAGCGGGGCGACAACGCACCCAAGAAAATCGACCTCTTGCAGACCTTGAAGCCCATTACCTGGAAAAACCCCGAATCTTCCGGCCCGGCCTTTGCCGCGCGGGTGCCCCGCAAAGAAATCCGCTCCATGGGCGACTACACCTTTGTGATGGTGCCCGGCTATTATTATGAAAAGGAAGAAGAAGTCTACATGCAGCAGATCGCCAAGCTGGTGGTCAACGTGGGCGGCATCCCCGGCAACTGGAACGCCGCCCTGGGTCTGCCCTGCGAAATAGTGCCCCTCATCAAGCCCTACGGCCTCTGGACCGGCAACGTATTCAAGGCCCGCGTGCTTTCCGGCGGCAAGCCCGTGCCCAACGCCGAGGTGGAAGTGGAGTACATGAGCCACATGCCCGACCTCAAGGCCAATGCCATGCCCAAAAAGGGCAGCGTCACGTATCCGCATGACGCCTTTGTCACCCAGACCATTTTTACCGACGACCAGGGCTACCTGACTTTCGGCATTCCCAAAGCCGGCTGGTGGGGCTTTGCCGCTCTGGGCGTGGGCCCGGACAAGGAATACAAGGGCAAGGAACTTTCCCAGGACGCCGTTATCTGGGTTAAAGCCGTGGATATGAAGTAAGCGCGCGTTCGGCCTGAACGCAGCAGACCCGGCGACAAACAGGGCGCGGACAGTCTTGCGACATCCGCGCCTTTTGTCGTCTGCCGCCTGACGCTGGTACGGCCGCAGCGCCGCAGCAAACCCGCCGGCAAAGGCCGGGCCCTCAGTCGGCCCCGGCGCAGAGGCGCGCGCCGGGGCCGACGGCCTTAAAACAGGAAGTCTGTGGAAAGAAAGTGCGAACGCCGGTGGCGGAGGATGTCCGCCAGCAGCTCCTTATTGCGCGTCGAGCCCTTGGCCGCCACCAGCGTGCGGATGGAAAAAGCCCGCAGGGCGTCGCTTACGGAAAGCGTGCCCTCGGCCGAGTCTTTGCGGCCGGTGAAGGGGAAGGTATCCGGCCCGCGCTGGCACTGGCTGTTGATGTTTACGCGGCAGACCTGGTTGACCATGGGGTCGATAAGGGCGGCCACGGCTTCGGGGTCCGTGCCGAAAATGCTGGCCTGCTGGCCGTAGGGCGAGGCGATGACCGCTTCTGTGGCCTCGGCCACGTCCGTGTAGGACACTACGGGGATTACCGGGCCGAACTGCTCCACGTTGTGCAGGCGCATACGCGCCGTGACGTCGGCCACCAGGGCCGGATAGTAGAGGGTGCGTTCGGCCTGGCCACCGTGGGGGTTGGCCACGCGCGCGCCCAGGGCCAGGGCGTCGTCCACCAGACCGCGCAGTTCGTCCACCTTGCCGGGCACGGGCAGGGGCGTGATTTTGACGCCGGGCTTCCAGGGCGCGCCCATAGGCAGGGCGGCGATGGCCTCGCCGCAGCGGGAAAGAAACTCCTCCATGCGCGAGGCGTGCACATAAAAGATTTTGAGGGCCGTGCAGCGCTGGCCGTTAAAGGTCAGTGCGCCGGTAACGGCCTCGGCCACGGTCAGCTCCATATCGGCGCAGGGCAGGACGATGGCCGCGTTTTTGGCGTCCAGGCCCAGCACGCAGCGCAACCGGTGGGGCAGGGGGTGGTTGCGGCGCAGGGCGTCTGCGGCGCGGCTGGAGCCGATAAAGGCCAGCACGCTGATGCGCCCCGAAGACAGGGCCGGGATGGCCACCCGGCGGTCACCGAAAAGGATGTTCACCACGCCGGGAGGGAATGCCTGGGCAAAGGCCTCCAGCAGGGGCGCATAGAGCAGCTTGCCGATGCGCGGCGTTTTGACGATGACCGGGTTGCCCATGATCAGGGCGGGAATGAGGGTGGTGAAGGTTTCGTTGAGCGGATAGTTGAAAGGCCCCATGCAGAGTACCGGCCCCAGGGGCGCGCGGCGGATCTGGGCGTAGATGCCGCTTTCAATGACGAAGCGGGACGAGGCCCGGTCCAGATCCTTGAGGGCGTCCACCGTAGCGCGCAAGTAGGCCACAGTGCGGTCAAACTCGGCCCGGCAGTCCTCCAGGGGTTTGCAGATCTCCCAGACCATGAGGCGCACCACCTGGTCGCGCACGGCCGTCATGCGTTGGGCAAAGTCCTCCACATGGGCGATGCGGTCCTCTACCCGCATGGTGGGCCAGACGCCCCGGCCGTTGTCCCAGGCCCGTTCCACGGCGGCCACGGCCTCCAGGGACTCGGCTTCGGTCAGGGCGGGGCAGCTGCCGATGACGTAGGGTTCGCCGTCCACATAGAGGGGCGAAACCACCTCTCGCGTGGGGCCATTCCATTCACGCAGTTCGCCGCCCACAAGGTAGCGGCGTTCGTCCAGCCGGGGCTGGCGGCAGTCCGCGGGGATATCCAGAGCATCGGGACTGATCTGACCGGGAAGCGTGGTCGTGAGCATAGGCCCTCCTGGCGCGGGCGGCGTGCCTCCGTCCTTGCGCGCGTATTTTTTCACAGGATACGAGGGCGCGCGGCGGGCGTCAATGCGGCCTTTTCCGGGCGCGGCCCAGGCCGCTTTGCAGCGGCCGCTTGCCGCCCGAAGCCGCATGAGCTATGGTTTCTCAACGCCCACGGGCGAAAAACAAGGCGGATGTATGACTCAGGAATGTCCCTGCGGCAGCGGCAAGGCCCTGTCCCAGTGTTGCGGCCCTTACCTGAAAGGCGCTGCCTGGCCCCAAGATGCGGCAAGCCTTATGCGCTCCCGCTACACGGCTTACGGCTTGGGCCAGTTTGACTGGCTGGTGGAAAGCACTCACCCGGACCACCGGGAGGACGTGACGGTGGAACGGCTGGCCCGCTCGGCGGAAGGCGTGCACTGGCTGCGTCTGGACATTGCGGCCACCCGCACGGACGTGCCCTCCGAAGACAGCGCGCAGCCCCACGACGAAGTGGATTTTTACGCCTATTATGAGCTGGAAGGCGTGCCCCGCCAGCTGGCCGAGCGCAGCGCTTTCAGCCGCAAGGACGGCAAACTGTACTATGTGGGCGGCGTGCCCCTGCGGCCAGAGGGGTACCGTCGGGCCGAGGCCAAGGTGGGCCGCAACGATCCTTGCCCCTGCGGCAGCGGCAAAAAGTACAAAAAATGCTGTGGGGCGGCCGCCTCTTGAGCACCGCCGACGCCCGCCCGCGCAGCCCGTTGCTGGCCGTGCGGCGCTTTTGCCTGGCCTGTCAGGGCGACGCGCCTTCGGCCGTGCGCGCCTGCGCCGACACAGCCTGCTCCCTGTGGCCCTGGCGCTTGCCGGAGGCTCCCAAGGGGCCGGAGGCCGCCCGCGCCGTGCTGCGGGCCGTGCGTCGGCAGTGTCTGGCCTGCGCCGGCAGCCGGGCCGAGGTGCGCAGCTGCGCCGCGCGGGAAGGCTGCCCCCTGTGGCGCTGGCGCTTCGGGGTGCGGCCGCAAACCTATAAGGCCGTGCGGCGGCGGTTTTTTGCTCCCAAACCCTTGCGGCTGCTGTGACCAGCCGGACGGCGCGGGGCCTGACGCCCGTTGCGCCGGAGGAGGTTGCCATGTCCCATCTGCTCGAATGGTCCAGAGCTTACACCCACCGGCTTAACCCCGTGGACGCCGCGCCTTTTGCGGCCCGTGCGCCGGAGCTGGCCCAGCGTCTGGCCGAAGAAACGGCCGCCGGCCGACTGCCTTTTCTGAACATGCCCTACCGGGCAGCCCTGGAGAAGGAAATGGCCCCCCTTCTGCCGCGCATCAAGGGCTACCGCCACATGCTGCTGTTGGGCATAGGCGGGTCCGCCCTGGGCGCGCGCGCCATGCAGCAGGCCTTTGCCCCCGGTCAGGACGGCCCCGGCCATCCGGGCCCCTGGCTCTGGATAGCGGACAATGTCTGCGCCGAACGTTTTGAGGCCCTGCTGCACAGTTTGCGGCCTGAGGAAACCGTGGTGGTCTGCGTAAGCAAGTCCGGCGGCACCATTGAAACCGTGTCCCAGTACCTGCTGGTCCGCGACTGGCTCAAGAGTGCCCTGGGCGCAGCCTGGAAGGACCAGATGATCCTGGTCACGGACGCGCGCAAGGGCTATCTGCGGCAAGAGGTGCAGAAGTACGGGCTGGCTTCGCTGGAAGTGCCGGACTATCTGGGCGGGCGGTATTCCGCCCTTTCGGCTGTGGGGCTGTTGCCCGCCGCTTTCCTGGGCATCGACTGGCAGGGCCTGCTGGACGGCGCGGCTGCTGTGGCCGCTCCCCTGCTGGAAAAACCGGCCGACCTGGCGGCGCACCCTTCCTTTGCCCTGGCCTGCTGGGCCAAGGCCCTGGAGGACGCGGGCTACGATCAGCTGATCTTTTTTTGCTATATTCCCCAGTGGGCCGCCTATGGGGACTGGTTCGCACAGCTCTGGGCCGAAAGCCTGGGCAAGGATGGGCAGGGCAGTCAGCCGGTGCCGGCCACGGGCGTCACGGACCAGCATTCCATCAACCAGATGTTTCTGAGCGGTCCGCGCAACAAGGCTTGCCTGTTTCTGACCTGTCAGGACCAGGCCCAGGGGCGCTCCTTCGGCATGGACGTGCCGGAGCAATGGGCCTGGCTGCGCGCCAAGCCTTTCGGCAGCCTTCTGGAAGCCGAGGGGCTGGGCACGCGCATGGCCCTTTGTCAGAGCGGCGTGCCCCTGGTGCACGTGGACATGCACGACGCCAGCCCCCGCGCCGCCGGCTCGCTTATGCTGCTGCTGGAGGCCGCCACCCTGCTTACCGGCTGGCTCATGGGCGTAAACCCCCTGGACCAGCCCGCCGTGGAGCTGGGCAAGCGCCTGGCCAACGCCCGTCTTGGCGCGCCCGGCTATCCGGAAGAGGAAGCGGACCTTGCGGCCTGTTTGGCCGCTCCCCGGCAGGAACAGCCTTTTTGACGCGGCGCTCTGGCCCAACCTGGCCCGGCCTGGCCCGGCCGGGGCGGTGGCGTTGCCGCACAGGCGTCCCGGTAAAGGGCGTCCGGCGCGGCATCCTTTCCGAAAGGCGTCCGGCCGGTCGTGCAGCCCGCGGCGCCGTGCGTTGTAATCCGTAAGGAAAAACGTCTGGGCGGGGGTTCCTGCGGCGTGCAGGGCCCCCGCAAAAGCGATATACCAACCGGCAACCCCCCACGAGTTATGTTCAGATTTAAAAAAACGAAAGCGCCGGAGGCGGCGCGACAGGGCGGGGACGGCGCACCCCAGGTCGATGCGGAAAGCGCCTTGCCGGGGTATGCCCGCACCCTGTCCTGGCTGTCGCTGGCTGTCATTTTGTTGACCAGCCTGGGGCTTTCGTTCTTTATTTCCAATTCCGCGCGGGAAACCCTGCTCACCCGCCAGCAGGAGTTCGCCCGGCTGTTGGGGCAGAATCTGAACAGTCAGATTTTTCGAAGGTTTGCCCTGCCCACTATCTTTGCCTACGGGCGCATTGCTCTGCGCCAGCCGGAGCAGTATGAACGCCTGGATCAGGTGGTGCAGTCCGTAATCCACGGTCTGCCGGTAGAGAGGCTGCGCATCTATGATTTTTCGCGGGTGGTGGCCTATTCCACCAGCAAGGAGGATGTGGGCCGGGCTGGGCTTTCGCCGCCCTATCTGGACGATATCCTGCAGGGGGGCGCGCCGCGCTCGGAGATCATTTCCACCATCCCGGCCTGGCAGGCCCCCTTCCGCCTGCCTTTGAGCGAAGGCGCCTTTGTGCTGCGGGTGCTCTATCCCCTGCGGGGCGAGAGCCTGCGCCCCGGTGAGGCGGCCCCGGTTATGGGCGCGCTGGAGCTGACCCAGGACATTACGGGCGACTATGAGCAGGTGCTGACCTTTCAGGGCATTATTGTGGTCATGTGCCTGCTTTCCTCTGTAGTTATGTTTGCGCTGCTGCTCATGCTCATCCACCGTTCCGAGCGGGTGCTGGCCGCGCGCATGCACAAAAACCGCATGCTGGAGAACGAAATCCACAGTAACGAGCGTCTGGTGAGTATGGGGCGGGTGGTGGCCAGCATTGCGCACGAAATCCGCAATCCGCTGGGCATTATCCGTTCCAGCGCGGAGCTTTTGCAGCGCCGCACGGACAAGGCCGATGCGGGCACGCGTCGCATTCTGGGGGCCATCTATGATGAGGCCGTGCGCCTTTCCCAGACCGTCAATGACTTTCTGGACTACGCCCGGCCCCGTCAGCCCAAGCAGGATCTGGTGGATGTGGGTCTGGTGCTGGACCAGGTGCTGGCCTTCCTGGAAGGGGAAATGGGCCGGTGTGGCGTGAGCGTGCAGCGCCAGTGCGCGCCGGGCCTGTTTGTGCACGGCGATAAGGATTTGCTGTATCGGGCATTTTACAATATCCTGGTCAACGGGCAGCAGGCCATGGAGGGCCCCGGCACGGTGCGCATCGTCAGCCGCGCGGAGCCGGACGGCCGCGTCTGCCTGGAATTTCTGGATTCCGGCCCAGGGTTCGACCCCGCCATTTTGCCCAATCTGCTGGACCCCTTCTTTACCACCAAGGATGGCGGCACCGGGCTGGGCCTGCCCATTGTGCAGTCCATTATCACCAGCCACGGCGGGTCAATCGCGCTGGAGAACGGTCCCGAAGGCGGTGCGCTGGTGCGCGTGCTGTTGCCGAGGGCCACACCCGCGCACGGGAAGACGTAATGAGTGAAAAAGCGCATATTCTGGTTATCGACGACGAAAAAAATTATCTGCTGGTGCTTCAGACCCTGCTGGAGGACGAAGGCTATACGGTGACCGCCATCAGCGACCCGGAAACAGCTCTGGCTTTTCTGGAAGAAAGCGAAGTGGATGCCGTGGTCACGGATATGAAGATGCCCAGGGTTTCGGGGCGGCAGGTGCTGGAAAGGGTCAAGAAAAACTGGCCTTACATTCCGGTGCTGATCATGACGGCCTTCGGTTCTATTGAGAGCGCCGTGGAAGTCATGAAGTACGGTGCTTTTGACTACATCACCAAGCCCTTCTCCAATGACGAACTGCTGCTTTCCATCCACAATGCCGTGGAGCTTTCGCGCGCCCACCGCCAGTACCGTCTGCTGCAGGAGGTCATGGAGGACCGCTATGGTGTGCACAAGATTGTGGGCCGCAGCAAGGCCATCCGCGACGTGCTGCTCATGGTGGAGCGCGCCGCGCCCAGCCGCTCCACGGTGCTGATTACCGGAGAGTCGGGCACGGGCAAGGAGCTGGTGGCCCGCGCCATCCACTATACCAGCCCGCGCAAGGACAAGCCTTTTATATCGGTCAACTGCATGGCCCTGAACCCCGGCGTGCTGGAAAGCGAGCTCTTCGGGCACGAAAAAGGCTCTTTTACCGGGGCGGTGGCCCTACGCCGGGGCCGTTTTGAGCAGGCCGACGGCGGTACGCTTTTTTTAGATGAAATAGCCGAACTGACCCCGGACCTGCAGGTCAAGCTGCTGCGCGTGCTGCAGGAACGGCGCTTCGAGCGTGTGGGCGGCGGTGAGGAAATTGAGGTGGACATCCGCGTGGTGGCCGCCACCAACAAAGATCTGGCCTCCCTGGTAGAGAAGGGCTCCTTTCGCGACGACCTCTACTACCGGCTCAATGTAGTGCAGATACCTCTGCCGCCCCTGCGGGAACGGCGGGAGGACATCCCCCTGCTGGTGGCCCATTTTGTGGAAAAGGTCTGCAGCGAAAACAATATGACGGCCAAAACCTTCAGCACCGAGGCCCTCAATTATATGACCGGCTATGAGTGGCCCGGCAATATCCGCCAGCTGGAAAACGTGGTGGAAAGTTGTCTGGTGCTGGTGCCCGGCAATGTCATCCCGGTGGACAGCCTGCCCGCGGAAATCCGTGACGAGGAATCCCAGTTCAAAAGCGCCGTAGACCTTTTGCCCGTGCAGCTGGATCTGGCCGACACTCTGGAAAAAATCGAAGCGGCGCTCATCCGCCGGGCCCTGGTGCGGGCGGATCTGGTGCAGGTCAAGGCAGCAGAATTTTTGGGCATTTCTAAAAGTCTGCTGCAGTATAAGCTGAAAAAATACGGCATTACAGGCCATTAAACTGTAAAATTGGCGCAGGAGCGGTGCGGGGCTCAACCCGGCTTTGGTGGGCGGCCCCCGTGCGCTCTTTACATGCTGAAAATTTTGGAATAGGTTGAACAACCAATCTAATTCTTCTGTTCTGTCGTTTGTGGGTTGTTTCGTTGCGCTGCAGGCGGTATCCCAGTTTGCTGGTCTGTCCGGCAGGGCGCGTTCGCCTGACGATTGTTTTGATCCCGGCGCGAACCGCGTTTTTGTCCTTGGCGGACCACTGCGGTTGTGCCGGGGCCGTGGGCAGGCAGAAGATTGCAGAAAAGAGGATCCGCAATGGTCAGCACCAACAGCAAGAGCGGCCGCGCTCCGGCCGTACGCGGCCGCAGACGCAGCATCCAGCGACCGCGCGTGCATACGGAAGTTTTGTCCTGCCTTTTGGAGGACATTCAGTCCGGAGTTTATGCCGTGGGGCAGAATCTGCCTTCGGAACGGGAACTCATGGATGAATTCGGCGTGGGGCGGCCCGCCGTGCGCGAGGCCCTGGCGGCCTTGGCGCGCATGGGGCTCATTGAGGTGTCGCCAGGCCTGCGGGCGCGGGTCTGCCGGCTTACCCTGCAGCCGCTGCTGCGTGAAATGCGTGCCACTTTGGATATCTATTCCAATTCCGCCGAGGGTTGGCGGCAACTGCACGACGTGCGCTTGTTTTTTGAGGCGGCGGTGGTGCGG
Organism: Desulfovibrio legallii; assembly: GCF_004309735.1. Taxonomy (NCBI): domain Bacteria; kingdom Pseudomonadati; phylum Thermodesulfobacteriota; class Desulfovibrionia; order Desulfovibrionales; family Desulfovibrionaceae; genus Desulfovibrio; species Desulfovibrio legallii. Next base: position 143,457 of record NZ_SIXC01000002.1, on the reverse strand, counting down.
CACATGGCCCGCACGGTGACGGATCAGCAGCTGGCCGTGCTGCAGGAGATGCTGCAGAACCAGCGCCGCCTGCTGGACGCCTCTGAAATCCGGGCCTTTGCCGAGGCGGACATTGATTTTCACCGTTATCTGGTGGAGTGTGTGGGCAACAGTTTTCTGGGCTTGCTGGCCGATGGCTTTGCTGGCTGGCTCATCACGCCGCTTTATGCCTCCATGCAGGTGCGGCGGCAGAGCGAGCGCTCCTATCGGGCGCATCTGGCCGTATTTGAGGCTTTGCAGAAGCGCGATTCCGACTTGGCCGAGGCGGCCTTGCGCGTCCATCTGGAGGAAATGCGCGATATTTATCAGGTGGACGTTATGGCCGCGCCTGAAAAGCCGGCAGCCCCCGGCGACGGAGAGGCATAGCGGGCGCTTTTGGCGCATCCGACCAGAGCATTTAACACTTGAAATGCTCGCTTACGGCAGGTAAAAGCCTGCCTTCTCGCATTTCGTGGCAAGGATTTTCAAGAAAATCCTTGCAGAGCAGTTAGCTCATTTCATTCGCTAACTGCTCCAGACAAAAGGCAGACGGGTTTTCCCGTCTGCCTTTTGTTATTCAGTGAGGTTGTGGTTCCGAAGGCGGCTTTGTGTCTTGCGCAGCGCCTTCCCCCACAAACCGCAGGTTTTCTTACGCCCAGAGGATCAGGCCGGTTTCCAGGGGGTTGGCCAGGGCCGGATGCACGGGCAGAATGCGGATGCCGTAGCGGTAGTGCCCGCTGTGGGCGGGTATGTAGCTGGCGGCGTAGTTCATGCCGTCTTCGCCGTGGTCGGCGTGGCGCTGTTCCAGGCGCAGCACTTCGGGTTTGCTGACAAAGTTGCCGTTGGGCAGGGCCTGGCCGATGACCAGCTGGACCAGAATTTCTTCGGGTTTCATGCTGCCCAAGTGCATGTGCAGGCGCACGCTGACGGGTTCGCCGCAGAGCATAGTATTATTTTCCAGGCCGCTGACGATGATTTCCTCCACCTTGACGGTGCCGAAGCGGGTGGCCAGGTCGGCCTTCCAGGCGGCCAGGGCGCGGCAGGCGGCCCAGTCGTTTTCGGCCAGCATGTTGCGGCGGCGGGCGGCGCGCAGGTAGTACTGGCGCAGGTAGTCGTTGAGCATGCGGTTGGTGCTGTACATGGGGGTGAGGCTTTTGAGGGAACGCTTGGAGAGGCCGATCCAGCGGGCGGGCAGACCGGTGGCGTCACGCTCGAAGTAGAGGGGCAGGACGTCGTTTTCCAGCAGGGTGTAGAGGGCTTCGGCGTCGGCGTAGTCGTTTTGTTCGCTGCTGGGCAGTTCTGTGGTGACCACGGGGCCGATGGTCCAGCCGTTCTGGCGGTTGTAGCCTTCGCACCACCAGCCGTCGGATATGCTCAGGTTCACGCCGCCGTTGACGGGCAGTTTCATGCCGCTGGTGCCCGAAGCCTCGTGGGGGCGTCGGGGAGTATTGAGCCAGACGTCGCAGCCTTGGGAGAGCAGGCGGGAAACGGCCAGACTGTAATTTTCCATAAAGAAGACGCGGCCCAGGAAGCGTTCGTCGCGGCAGACGTGCAGCACCTCCTGAATGAGGTTGATGCCGGCCTCGTCCGCAGGGTGGGCCTTGCCGGAAAAGACCAGAATGACGGGGCGGTCGGCCTTGCCCATGATGCGGAGCAGACGTTCCAGGTCTGCAAAGATGAGTGTGGCGCGTTTGTAGGGGGCAAAACGCCGGGCAAAGCCGATAACCAGGGTTTCGGGGGTAAGCAGGTGCTCCATGCTTTTGCGCTGGGCCGTGGTGAGGTGGAAGAGCTCAGCAAAGTGGGGGATGCTGCTGCGCAGGGCTTCCAGCAGGGCTTCCTTCTGGTGCATGCGCGCGGCCCAGTAAACGTCGTCGGGTATCTGGTCCACGCGGTCCCAGACCGGGTCTTCGGGCGGGGCCTGCAGCCAGTTGGGGCCCAGGTGCTGCAACAGCAGCTCGTGCATCCAGCTGCCCACGTAAGAGGGCGTGTGCACGCCGTTGGTCACGTAGCCGATGGGGGTTTCGGCCAGGGGCAGGCTTTTCCAGAGATTGTTCCACATGTGGCGGGAAACCACGCCGTGCAGGCGGCTCACGCCGTTGGCCCAGCCGGAGAGGCGCAGGGCCAGGACGGTCATTTCAAAGGCGCTGCTGTCCCCGCCCTCTATCTGCCCCAGCTGCGCGAACTGCGGCCAGGAGAGCCCCAAGCTGGCGGCCATGCCGTTGAAGTAGCGCTGCATGAGCTCCAGAGAGAAGGCTTCGTTGCCTGCGGGCACGGGGGTGTGGGTGGTGAAGAGGGTGTTGGATCGCACGCGCTCCAGGGCCTCGGCAAAGGCCATGCCTGACGCCATGTTGTCTCTGAGGCGCTCCAGAGCCATGAAGACGGAGTGCCCTTCGTTCATGTGGTACACGCCGGGCAGGATGTTCAGGATGCGCAAGAGACGCATGCCGCCCATGCCCAGGACCATTTCCTGCAGGAGGCGCACCTCGCGGTTGGCCTCGTAGAGCCGGTCGGTAATATGGCGGTCTTCGTCGGTATTGCGGCGGGTGTCCGTATCCATGAGGTAGAGGGTCACGCGGCCCACCTGCATTTTCCAGACGTGGGCAAAGAGGATGCGCCCCGGCAGTTCCAGATGGACGTAGAGGGGTTCGCCCGCCGCGTCCTGCACCAGGGTGATGGGCAGGCGGGCAAAGTTGTTGACGGGGTACTGGGCCACCTGACGGCCGTTGGCGTCCAGCACCTGGGTGAAGTAGCCGTTTTTGAACAGCAGGCCTACGCCCACCAGGGGCAGGGCCAGATCGGAGGCGGACTTGAGGTGGTCGCCGGAAAGTACGCCCAGACCACCGGAATAGATGGGGATGGATTCGTTGAGGCCGAATTCCGTGGAAAAATAGACAATGGGGCGCTCCGGCGTGATGTTGGGGTCGGGGCTGCGTACGGGTTCGGCCATATAGGCGTCAAAGGCGGCGATCACTTCGGCATAAAGGTCCATATATTCCTGGTTGGCGCAGAGCTCCTTGAAGCGCTCCGGCGTGGCCTCCTCAAGCATTTGCAGCGGGTTGCGGCAATCTTCCCACAGGGGCGGGTTCAGGGCCATGAACAGGGCCTTGGCCTTGTCGTGCCAGCACCACCAGAGGTTGCGGGCCAGGTCGCGCAGGCGGGTCAGTTCCTCCGGCACTTCGGCCACGGCCATGACGGGCCGCAGGAAGGGCGTAGCCGAGCAAGAGGCCGTGAGTACGCGGGTCAGGGCCGTGTGCCCGGCATCGTGGTCCGTCCGCACGGCGGCTTTTTTGAGGGCCAGGGTAAAGGCCTCAAGGTAGTTGGCAAAAAAGTGGTTCCAGGAGCTCAGTTCGGCCAGGCGGCGGGCTTGCCGGCGCCACTGGGGCCGCTCGTCGGCCGGGCAGGTGACGGCCTTGAGCATGTATTCGTGCAGCACGGCCACGCTCTGCTCAAAGTTCATGCCGCGACGGGGCATGATGCAGACGCCGGGGTGACGCTCCGCCGATTCCTGCAGCTGGTCACGCGCCCACATGCCGAAGCCGGAAAGGTCCGTGGTCAGGGTGGGCACGGACCAGGCCGCGCTTTCCTGCGGGGTGTAGCCCCAGGGTTCGTACCAGGAGGGGAAGAAGCCCGTGTCGCAGGCGGCCAGCACCTGCTCGTAGGGCAGGTTGAGGAAGCCGTCGCTGCCGTCCAGCATGGCGGGCACAAAGATGACCTTGACGCGCCGGTCCGGGGCGTTGTCCAGGCCCAGGCGGCGGCAGGCATTGATGATGGGGTCTTGCGGGGCGTTCCAGACAAAGTGGGTGCAGAGGAAAGGCTTGCCGTTGTCGTTGGCCTGGGGGTCGCCCGAAACGGCGGCGGGGTTCACGCCCGTGTGCCCGCCCATGACCAGGCAGAGGGCCAGTACGGAGGCCTCCGTGCCGGCCAGGTTTTTGTCGGCGCGGGCCAGGGCTTCCAGAAAGACGTCTACGCCCTTGTTGTGCATTTCGTAGCGGCCGGAGATGACGAAGATGCGGGTGTGTTCCGGCAGGCTGCAGCGCAGAAATCGTTCTGCGGCGGCCAGTACGCGGACGCGTTTTTCCTGCGGGGCGTCGCGCTGTTCGGAGTAGTCGGGAATGACGCGCAAATCCAGGCCGTTAGTGGTGATGACGTCGGGCTGGCGGCCCAGAAAGACCACGGATTCCTCGCCGGTGATGGGGCTTACTGTGGTGAAGGCGTCGGCCTCGCGGGCGCTGGCGCTCTCCATGGACCACTTGGCCGTGATGTTCAGGCTGGCGGCCTCATTGGCGGGATTGATGGTGCGCATGTTGCTGTAGATGTCGCGGCCGGTGCCGGCCAGGGCGCGGCCCAGCATGGTGGCGTGCGTGGTGAAGACCGTGCCTACCTGCGGGGCCAGGCGCTTGAGCATGAGCAGGCCCGCGCCGCACATCCATTCGTGGAACAGGGCCACGGAGCGGCCTTCCATAGGGCTGACGTGGTTTTCGTGGATGGCGGCCACCACCTCGCCGCAGGCCGTGGCGAACATAACGGGTTCGATATAGTCCCAGCCGCCGGAAAGGGAGTCTACGCCGTAGTTTTTCCACAGTTCGTAGAGCAGCTGGTTGCTGGCGTAGCGCTTGGCAAAATCCACCAGAATAACCTTGGGGCGGCCGGGGATGTTCCAGCGGCCCAGGCGGCATTTGAGGTCTTTGGTGGCCAGGGCCATGCGCAGGGAATCCCAGATATGCTCGTCCGTTTCTTCAAAGCCGGGGTTCTGCTGCAGGGCGGGGCCCAGGAGAAAGTAGTCCTCGCCAAAGTGCTCCACGGCCTGCAGGGCCTTGCTGCTGACTACGGAATAGATGCCGCCCACCTTGTTGCAGACTTCCCAACTGGTTTCAAACAGGGTGACCTGGGACGCGTCGAAATTCATGACAGCTCCTTTACAAGACAGCGATGCGCGATGTTTTTCCGCTCAAAGTGGGGATGTTCAACTTCCGGGGCCGCACGTCAGGGCCTGGTGACCGGTTTGCCGTTGCGCCGTCCCTTGGCGCTGGCGGCGTCCGCACCGGGGGCGGGTTTGTCGTGCCCGGCTTTGGCGCGGGCGGACCGGGCGCGGGACGCTTTGGCGCGGGCGGCGGCGTCCAGGCGCATTTCAAAGTCCGCCAGCACATTCATGTAAGTGATATAGGCGTCGTAGGGACTGCCGAAGGGATTGGGCCTGTCCGTCAGCGGGTGGGCAAACCACTTGGTGGACATGTGAGCGAAGTGGTCGGCAGTCTGCAGACGTTCAAAATCGTGGGCCAGTTCCGGGTCGGCGTAGCGGCGCACGCGGGGGGCCAGGCTGTAGAGGGCGTGGATGGCGTCCTTTTGCATATCGTTGCCCAGCCAGGTGGTGAGGTCGCGCCCTTCGTCCTCCCAGGAAAGAAACTGGGGCGCATCCACCTCGCCCACGGGATGTTGCGTTGCGCTCACTTCGGCCGGGGTGCTCCAGGTAAAGCCGTGGTCGGCCAGCAGGGCCTTGGGCAGGGTTTCCATAAAGTAAAAAATGCCCGTTTCTTTGCTGAAACGCAGGCCCAGCAGGTGGTAGTCGTTGCAGAGGGTGATGACCTGGGCCGAGCCTGCCAGCCCGTGGCACCAGGCGGCGAACTTGTCCGCCGTGAGGGGCCAGCCGCTCCAGGCGCGGTCGCCGAAGCGTCGCCCCATATCGGCGGAAAGGCTCGCGTTGCGCAGCAGCAGGGCCATTTTTGGCGTGCCCGCCGGGCTATAAAGGTAGTTGGGGCTGCGCCAGCCCAGCACATGATCCGCCCCTTCGGCCAGCACGGTTTTGAAGCCCAGACGGGGCAAGGCTGCGGCCAAGTCGTTATTGTAGATGCATTCCGTATGCTTGAAGCTCACGGGTTTGGCGCCGAACAGCTCTTGCAGGCGCGCGGCCTGGGCCCTGACCTGATGCTCAAATTCCTTGCCAGAATAGAGGAAGGCCAGGGAATGGGCGCTGGTTTCACCCAAAAATTCCACGCAGCCCGTGGCGGCCAGGGCCTTGAAGCTGTCCAGCACTTCGGGCGCGTACTGCTCAAAAAGGTCCAGGGCCGTGCCGGAAATGGAAAAGGCCAGACGGAAGGCGCCCTTGTAGCGGCGGATGAGCCGGAGCATAAGCTCGTTGGCGGGCAGATAGCAGAGGCGCGCTGCCCGCAGCAGGGTTTCGCAGTTGCGGTCGTCGTCTTCGTACAAAGAGTTCTGCCCCATGTCGAACACGGTGTAGCGGCGCAGCTGATAAGGCTCGTGAACCTCAAAACACAGGCAGAGAGCTGGCATCAGTGACCTCCGTAAAGATTGCGGTACACGGCCAGGAGTTGTTCGGCGGCATTTTCCCAGCGGATGGATTTCATTTCTTCCCGGCAGTTTTTGACCAGTTCGGCGGCCAGGCAGGGGTAGCGCAGCACGGCGCAGATTTTGTCGGCCATGTCGCGGGTGTCCCAGAAGTCGGCCTTGAGAGCGTGCTGCAGCACCTCGGCCACGCCGGACTGGCGTGAAAGCAGCACGGGTACGTCGTAGAGCATGGCCTCCAGCGGGGTGATACCAAAGGGCTCGGAAACCGAGGGCATGACGTAAAGGTCGCTCAGGGCGAACATGCGGTCCACATCTTCGCCGCGCAGAAAGCCCGCAAAATGAAAGCGCCGCCCTATGCGCAGTTGCCCGGCACGGCGGATGAGGCTGGGCAGCAGATCGCCGCTGCCGGCCATGAAAAAACGTACGTTGGGGATTTGCTGCAGCACCAGACGCGCTGCTTCCATAAAGTATTCCGGTCCCTTCTGAAAGGTAACCCGGCCCAGAAAGAGCACCCGCTTTTCATGCCGGATGCGCGGCGGGATGGCGTAGTGCTTTTCCGCCTCGTGCCGGGCCACAGCATTGTGCACCACCACGATTTTTTCGGGCGGGATGCCGTAGCGCTCCACAACTGTTTTGCGGGTCAGGCGGCTTACGGCCACCACCACGTCGGCGGCCAGCATGCCCGCACGTTCCAGCCCGGCCACCTGTTCGTTAATGTTTTCGCCGCTGCGGTCGTATTCCGTAGCGTGGATGTGGACCACCAGAGGCTTGCCCGTAAGGGCCTTGGCCAGCATGCCGGCGGGGTAGGTCATCCAGTCGTGGGCGTGGATGACGTCAAAATCCTCCCGCAGGGCCAGGGTGGCGGCCAGGCGGGCGTAGCGGCGCACCTCGGTCATGAGGTCCGGGCCGTAGCCGCCGCGCAGGGCGTAGGTTCGATTGCCGCTTTTGACAGGCGCGTCCGTAAGCGTTTCCCGGCTTTGGCGGCGCAGCTGCCCCAGCGCTTTGGCATAGCCGCCGGGCGTGAGGTAGGGGGTGAGGGGGCTGTCCAGGGGCAGGTAGCGGATGCTTTGCCGCCAGATTTCTTGTCCGGCCCAGGTGAGGCGTTCTTCCGTCTCTGGGCTGATAGGCGTGCCGGAGGCCTCCACAAGCCGCAGAAAACCGTTTTGTTTTGCCGCTTCTTTGGCGTGGGGCAGCACAAAAGTGATTTCCACGCCTTTTTTGGCCAGCGCCTGGGTCATGCCGTAGCAGGCTGTGCCCAGACCGCCGCTGATGTGGGGGGGGAATTCCCAGCCGAACATGAGCACACGCATGGCAACGTCCTCACAGGGCCGAGCGCGGGGCGGCGTCTGTGCCGCCGTGGGCCGCGCTCAGGTTCATAACCACACGGCAGACGCCCGCCGTATCGCCCGATGTGGGGTGGGCCAGGCGGTGCGCCGCCCGGCGTTCCCACTGATCCACCACGTCCGGGGCCGCCGCGCGCAGCCGCAAAAGCAGGCGCAGGCATTCGGCCACGCTCCAGGCCTGGGCTATGCAGCCGTTGGGCGCGTAGGGCGGGGAACCGTCAAAAACTTCTGAAATGCTGCCCAGACCGGCGTCGGTAAGGTGATCGCAGTAGAGGGGGGTGAGCGTTTCCAAAAGACCCTGCACCGCGCCTTCCACATCCCAGGCCGTGCGCAGCAAGGCGTCGCCGTAATGCCCCAGCAGCCAGGGCCAGACCGTGCCCTGGTGGTAGGCCCCGTCGCGTTCCGCCGGGCCGCCCGCATAGCGCCCGCAGTAAGCCGCAGCGTCCGGGGCCAGGGTGCGCAGTCCGTAGGGCGTGAGCAGCTTGTTGCGCACGCACTCCACCACTTGGGCCTGAAAGTCTTCCGCCAGGATGGGATAGGGCAGGGAAACGGCAAAGATCTGGTTGGGGCGCACGCTGGCGTCCAGTCCGCAGCCGGGGCCGCAGCCGGGGCCGCAGCCGGGGCCGCAGCCGGGGGCATTCTCGCCTCCTTCCCCGCGCCAGACGTCGCCCAGGTGCCCGCCGCCTTCCGGCGTCCAGAAGCGCTGCAAAAAGGTCTGGCGCATGTCGCGCAGCAGTGCATCCCCGGCCGGTTCCGATGCATGAAAGCGCCGGGCCAAGGAGTCCGCAAAGGCCAGCAGATTGTACCACAGGGCGTTGACCTCCACGGGAAAGCCGTGGCGCGGCGTTACCGGGCGGCCGTTGACCTGCGCGTCCATCCAGGTGAGCTGGGTGTGGGCGTCGCCCGCGTGCAGCAGGCCCTGGGCATCCACATAAATGCCCTGACCGGGGCCTTTGCGGTAGCCCTCAATAATCGCCAGCAGGGCGGGCCAGGCGTTTTCGCGCACCCAGGCAAAGCCCGCCTCGCCGGCCGTACGGCAGAGGCTCTGCACGGCAAAACCATACCACAGGGCCGCGTCCACGGCGTTGTAAGCGTGGTTGCCGTCGGCGGCGAACATGTTGGGCAAGAGGCCGTGGTGCAGGCTTTTGCCCAGCCGGGTCAGCACGGCCAGGCCGAAGTCCGTGCGGCCGGCTTCAAAGGTCAGGCCCGGCAGGCTGATGCAGGTATCCCTGCCCCAGGCTTCAAACCAGGGATAGCCGGCCACGACCTCAGACGCGCCCTGGGGCGTGGTGGTGCAGAATTGCCGTCCGGCCTGGGTCAGGTGCCCGGCCAGGCCGCCGCCTGCGCGGTGGGCCAGGGTGCGGGCGCGGCTTTCCGTCGTCCAGAGCGCGGCCAGATCGTCCGTGTGGGGGGCAATGCCTACCGAAAGGTAGACCTGGGCCCCGGCGGCCGGATCCGGCAGGGAAATTTCCAGAAATCCCGGCGTGAGAAGATCTTCGCTGGCTGGGAAGCCGCGTTCCGCCTCCTGAAAATATTCCACCTCGCGGTACCAGTCGGGCCAGGGGGTGAACCCTGCCCCGGCGCCCTGGCCGTCCGCGTTGCTTTGCCCTTGGGCGGACGCCCCCTGAACCTGAAAATAGAGCGGCGGCAGGCTGGCGTAGGGCTGGACGCTGAAGCCCCCCGGCAGAAGGACGGCGGCAAAGCGCGCCTGGGGGTTGGCTCTGGTGAGGGCGTGCATGGAGCGGCAGGCCAGCAGGGGCCGCAGGCGCAGACGCAGGGGCGGCAAATCCGCCGGACCGCGCAGGCTGTAGCGCAACACCAGACGGCTTGCGCCCCGGATGAGAAAAAGCTCCCGGTCCAGACGCACTTCGCCCACGCGGTAGGTCCACTGGGGCCATTGGTCCAGGCGGAAGGCCTCCTGATACTCGTGCCCGTGGGGATAGAGCTGGCCGGGGTGCTGGCGGGTGGAGAAGAAAAACTCTTTGCCGCCGCCCAGTACGGATTCCTCCAGGGCGGAGAGCAGCACATGGCGGCCGTGCGCGGTATTGACCACCAGCAGGCCGTGGTACTTGCGGGTATTGCAGCCCAGAATGCTGCCGGCGGCGTAATCGCCCCGGCCGTTGGTGAGCAGCCATTCCTTGCGCAGAGCCCGTCGGGTGTTCTGGCAGGCGGCCTTGTCGAAACTGAACCGCATGGGGCGCTCCTTGCCGGGGCTTGCGCGCCCGGCGGCCGCCAGGGTGGGGCGGTCGCCGCGACCAACCGCAGGGGCGTCCCGCGGGGGGGCACTCCGAAGCGGAAGGAAGGCTGGCGACCGCTCTGGCGGCGGGCCGCGTGGCTGCGGTAAGGCGGGAAAGAGGCGCAGCGAAACGCGGCGTCATAACCGGGCTGCGTGTCTGCCGTGACGTGCCCGGAATCGGCACGGCGGAGAGGGAGGGGAAAAACTGCCGACGTCAGATAGCGTGTCCGCAGTGAGAATTCCCCTTGTTTTCACTTGTATTCTACGGCAGTTTTCTTTACTTGTCGAGGTTTACCCCCTACGGAAAAGCGGAAAAGCGGTGCAAAAAGGCCGCGGACCGCAGGGGCTTTTGCTTTTTGCCGTTTTGGGTTAGGGTGGGGGTCTGTTCGCAACACGCATACCTGACGGGGGTGTTACATGAAAGGATGTGGCCGTTGGCTCGGGGCGTTGGCCCTGACCCTGCTGCTGCCGGCCGTGGCGCTGGCGGCGGACGTCAAGATCGGGCTCATGTGTCCGCTTACGGGCAAGTGGGCCTCCGAAGGCCAGGACATGAAAAACATCGTCAGCCTGCTGGCCGACGAGGTTAATGCCAAAGGCGGCGTCAAGGGCCGCAAAATCGAGCTGGTGGTGGAAGACGATGCGGGCGACCCGCGCACCGCCGCCCTGGCCGCGCAGAAGCTGGCCTCCTCCGGCGTGGTTGCGGTTATCGGCACCTACGGTTCGGCCGTGACCGAAGCCAGTCAGAGCATTCTGGACGAGGCGGGTCTGGTGCAGATCGGCACGGGCTCCACCAGCGTGCGCCTGACGGAAAAGGGCCTGCCGCTTTTTTTCCGCACCTGCCCGCGTGACGACGCTCAGGGACATGCCGCCGCCACGACCATTATCAAGGGCGGCTACAAGGCTGTGGCCCTGCTGCACGACAATTCCTCCTACGCCAAGGGCCTGGCCCAGGAAACCAAGGCTCAGCTGGACAAGCTGGGCGTGAAGGTGGTCTTTTACGACGCTCTTACCCCCGGAGAGCGCGACTACACGGCCATCCTCACCAAACTCAAGGCGGCTAAACCCGACCTGATTTTCTTTACCGGCTACTACCCTGAAACGGGCATGCTGCTGCGGCAAAAGAGGGAAATGGGCTGGAACGTGCCCATGATGGGCGGCGACGCCGCCAACCATCAGGATTTGGTCAAAATCGCCGGCAACGAAGCCGCCGAAGGCTACTTTTTTGTGAGCCCGCCCCTGCCGCAGGATATGGACACGCCCGAAGCCAAGGCCTTTCTGGATGCCTTCAAGGCCCGCTACCACGCGGTGCCCGTGTCCGTCTGGGCCGTGCTGGCGGGCGACGCCTTCAGGGCCATTGTGGGTGCGCTGGATGCCGGCCAGGACAAGCCGGAAGCCATGGCCGCATGGCTCAAGCAGCTCAAGGGCATGCCGGCCCTTTCCGGCGCGCTGGGCTTTAACGCCAAGGGCGACAGGGTGGGCGAGTTTTACCGTGTGTACAAGGTGGACGACAAAGGCCGCTTTGTGCTGCAACCCAAATAGCCACCGGCGGCTGTCCGCTGTCGGCGCGGTTGTGCGAGGCCCCGGTACACCGGGGCCTCGCCTTGCCAGCGCGGGCCCCGGCCCTACGCCGCCTTCCCGTGCCCCGCTGGCGGTCCGCCGTGCGGCCGGGCGCACCCAAAAAACATGGAACAATTCTTACAACAGCTTTTGAACGGCCTGGCCGTGGGGGGCATCTACGCGCTGGTGGCCCTGGGCTACACCATGGTCTACGGCGTGCTCAAGCTCATCAACTTTGCCCACGGCGACCTTTTTACCGTGGGGGCCTACCTGGGCCTGACCTTGCTGGTGAGCTGCAACCTGGCCGGGCTTTTGCCGCCCTTTCTGGCCGTAGGGCTGGTTTTTCTGATGGTGGCGCTGCTGGTGGCCCTGGTGGGCTACCTGCTGGAGCGCACGGCCTACCGGCCCCTGCGCAACGCCGGGCGGCTCTCCGCTGTGGTTTCGGCCCTGGGCGCGTCCATCTTTTTTCAGAACGCCATCATGCTCATCTACGGGGCGCGCTTCTACGTCTACCCGGACTATCTGCGGCCGGACTTCACCGTGCACCTGTTCGGCTTGGCCGTGCCCGGCGTGCGCCTCCTGGTCATCGCCGCCTGCGTGCTGCTCATGCTGGGTCTTTCGGCCTTTATCCAGCGCACCCGCACGGGCGCGGCCATCCGCGCCGTGGCCATTGACCCCGGCGCGGCGCAGCTCATGGGCATCAACGTGGACAGGGTCATCTCCTTGGTCTTTCTTATCGGCCCCGGCCTGGGCGGCGCGGCGGGCCTCATGGTGGGCATCTACTACGGGCAGATCGATTTTACCATGGGTTGGTCCTATGGGCTCAAGGCCTTTACCGCCGCTATCCTGGGCGGCATCGGCAACATTCCCGGCGCCATGCTGGGCGGCCTGCTGCTGGGCGTGGTGGAAGCCCTGGCCGCGGGCTATATTGCCATTGCCTGGAAGGACGCCATAGCCTTTGTGGTGCTGATCCTCATTCTCATTGTCCGGCCCACGGGGCTTTTGGGCGAACGCACGGCGGAAAAGCTATGAGCGCGCGCCGTTCTCCCTGGCTGTATATTCTGTCGGCCGTCCTGCTCTGCGCTCTGCCCCTGGTCTGCAACGCCTACTGGCTGGACGTCTGCGTGAGCATCGGCCTCTACGCCCTGCTGGCCCTTTCCCTCAACGTTATTCTGGGGCAGGCCGGCATCTTCCACATGGGGCACGCGGCGTTCTTTGCCGTGGGGGCCTATGCGACGGCCATTCTCAATACCGTCTACCATTGGCCCGTGCTCTGGGTCATGCCCCTGGCGGGCGCGGCCGCCGCTGTGGTGGCCCTGGTGGTGGCCCGTCCCATCATTCATCTGCGGGGCGACTACCTGCTTATTGTGACCATAGGCATTGTGGAGATAGTGCGCATTGCGCTCATCAACGATATTTTCGGTCTCACCGGCGGCTCCAACGGCATTTTCGGCATTGCCCGGCCGCGTTTTTTCGGCTTCAAAATCGTCAAAAGTCTGCACTTCTATTATTTGGTCTGGGGCATGGTGGGCGTGAGCCTGCTGCTCTTTTACGGCCTGTGGCACTCCCGCTTCGGACGTGCCCTCAACTACATCAAGGAGGACGACGTGGCCGCCGAAGGCTGCGGCGTCAACGTCACCCACTACAAGCTGGCCGCCTTTGTGCTGGGGGCCTTCTGGGCCGGCATGGCCGGCACGCTCTATGCCGCCAAAATGACCACCATCGCGCCGGAATCCTTCAACTTTATGGAATCTGTCATCATCTTTGCCGTGGTCATCCTTTCCGGCGGCAGCCAGATCGGCGTGCTCATCAGCGCTTTTCTCTTCATCGGCCTGCCCGAACTGCTGCGCGAATTTTCCAACGCGCGCATGCTCATCTTTGGTCTGGCCATGATGGTCATGATGGTCTGGCGGCCCCAGGGCCTGCTGCCCCCCCGGCCCCGGCGCTACCGCGTGACGCCGCCCCCGGACGGCCCCGCTGAACCGTCCGTCGCCCCTGCCGGGAGGCCCGTATGAGCCTCTTGCATTTGCAGCAGGTGACCAAGGTCTTCGGCGGGCTGGTGGCCGTCAACGATCTGACCTTCACCGTGGAGGCCGACAGCATCGTGGGCCTCATCGGCCCCAACGGCGCGGGCAAGACCACGGTCTTCAACTGCATTACCGGCAACTACACGCCGGAACAGGGTCGCGTCTTTTTCGACGGCGCGTCCATCGCCGGGCTGCGTCCCCACAAGGTGGTGGAGCTGGGCATTGCCCGCACCTTTCAGACTATCCGGCTGTTCGGCAAACTGCCCGCCCTGGAAAACGTCCTGGCCGGACGGCACTGCCGCATGCGCGCCGGGCTGCTCTCCTGTATGCTGCACACCGCGGCCCAGCGCCGCGAAGAACGCGCCGCCGTGGACCGTTGCATGGAGGAGCTGCGCTTTGTGGGCCTGGCCGACCACTACGCCGAGGCCGCCGGGGGGCTTTCTTATGGCAATCAGCGCCTGCTGGAGATCGCCCGCGCCCTGGCCTCGGACCCGCGCCTGATCATTCTGGACGAACCCGCCGGCGGCATGAACGACCAGGAAACCGCCGCCCTGGTGGAAACCATCCGCGCCATCCGCGACCGGGGCATCACTGTGCTGCTCATCGAACACGACATGCGCCTGGTCATGCAGATCTGCGAAAAACTGGTGGTGCTGGAACACGGCGCCATGATCGCCCAGGGCAGCCCCCAGACCGTGCGGCAGGATCCCGCGGTCATTGAAGCCTATCTGGGCGCGGACGACGGAGAGTGGTAAGCATGGCCCTGTTGCAACTGGCCGACGTGCGGGTACGCTACGGCAGTGTGGAAGTGCTGCACGGCGTTAACCTGCGCGTGGAAGAAGGCGAAATCGTCACCATCCTGGGCGCCAACGGCGCGGGCAAAAGCACCACCCTGCTTTCCATCAGCGGTCTGGTGCGCCCTTTTGCCGGCGAAATCCTTTTTGAGGGCCAAAACCTCCTGCGCCTGCCCAGCCACAAGGTGGTGGACCTGGGCATTGCCCAGTCCCCCGAAGGCCGCCGCGTCTTTGGCGTCATGAGCGTGCTGGAAAACCTGCGCTTGGGCGCTTTCTGCGTGCGCGACAAAGCCCGCAGCGAAAAGACCCTGGAGTGGATATTTGACCTCTTCCCCCGCCTGCTGGAGCGCAAGGACCAGCTGGCCGGCACCCTCTCCGGCGGCGAACAGCAGATGCTGGCCATCGGTCGCGCCCTCATGGCCCAGCCGCGCCTGCTCCTGCTGGACGAACCCTCTTTGGGCCTGGCCCCCCTGCTGGTGCGCTCCATCTTTGAAACCGTGCGGGCCATCAATAAACGCGGCGTTACCGTGCTGCTGGTGGAGCAAAACGCCCGCGCCGCCCTGCGCCTGGCCACCCGCGGTTATGTGCTGGAAGTAGGCAAGGTGGTGCGCGAAGACAGCGCCGCCAACCTGCTGGCCGACCCCGCCGTGCGCGAAGCCTATCTGGGAGGGTAGGGGAACCCCCTTTTTCCCCAGCGGCGTGATGCACTGCCTGGAGATGCCTATGTCCGCCGTCATGGCCTGTTATGTCTGCAGCTCCGGGGGCCTGGCCTTGGCCCGGCGGGTGGCGGCGGCGCTCACGAACGCGCCCCGGCCCGCCCCTGCTGCTGTATCCGGCCCTGCGGCGGCATCCGTTACACCTGCTGACGCCGTCATCCCCTCTCCATTCGGTTCTGATAAAGCTCTTTGTCGTCTTTATGCCCCCAGCCGCTTTTGTCCGGCGGACGCCAGCCCTTTTGACAGCCTGAGCGCCCTGCTGGCCGACACCTACCGCCGCTTTGACGCGCACATCTTTGTGGGTGCGGCGGGCATTGCCGTGCGCGCCCTGTCCCCCCTGCTGGCGCATAAAAGCGTGGACCCGCCCGTGCTGGTCCTGGACCCGGCAGGCCGCCATGTGGTGAGCCTGCTTTCCGGCCACTGGGGCGGCGGCAATGCCCTGGCCCGGCGTCTGGCGGCTCTGCTGGGGGCCGTGCCGGTCATCACCACCGCTTCGGACGCGGCGGAGCAAGGGACAGCAACGGGCGGGGCAGGGCCGGAACAGGACAGCACGGCGGGCCGCCCGCCCGAAGCCCTGGACCTGCTGTTGCGGGATGCGGGCCTGCGCCTGGCAGACTGGCCCCTGCTGCCCCGGTTGCAGGCGGCCTTGTTGGAAGGCCGGACCGTGCGGCTTTGGGATCCCTGCGGTGCTGTGCCGTCCCGACCCTGGCTGGAGCGTGTGGACACGCAAACGGACCGGCTGGCGGCGGCAGACCCCCAGGCGGAGCACGTCGCGCCGCCCCGGCAGCCGGAAGGCGGCTTGCTGCTGGCCGCGCACTATCGGCGGCTGCCCCCCGCGTTCGGCAGGCTGCGGGTGGCTGTGCCGCGCCTATATGTGGGTTTGGGCTGCCGCAAGGGTATTCCCGATCTGTCGGCGGCAGACGCCCTGTGCTCCCTTTGCGCCCGGCAGGGGCTGGAGCTGTCTGCCGTGGCCGGTCTGGCCACCGTGCGGGAAAAACTGGAGGAACCGGCCCTGCAACAACTGGCCGCCCTGCTGCGCGTGCCCCTGCGCGGTTTTGACGCCGCAGATCTGGCCCGCTGCCCTGTGCCGCACCCTTCGGCGGCGGCGGGGCGGCGCTTTGGCCTGCCGCCCTTCAGCGTGTGCGAAGGGGCGGCCCTGCTGGCGGCTGAAGCTGTCGGAGGGCAGGCGCGCCTGCTCACGCCCAAGACCATATTTTGCGCGGCCCTGACCTTGGCCGTAGCCCTGTGTCCGCCCTGCGCGGCCGTCGTAGGCATGGAGGAAAAAAAATGAATCCCGCGACCTTGCATGTGGTGGGCCTTGGCCCCGGCGACGCCCAATGCCTCACGCCCCAGGCCCGGCAGGTGCTGCACGAAGCCCGTTGCGTGGCCGGATACCATCTCTATATGGATTTGGTGCCGCCGGAACTGCTGGAAGGCAAAACCCGCATCAGTACGGGTATGCGCCAGGAGGCCGAGCGCTGCGCCGCCGCCGTGGACGCGGCCTTGGCCGGGGAGCCCACGGCCCTGGTCTGCTCCGGCGACCCAGGCATTTACGCCCTGGCCGGTCTGGCCCTGGAAACCCTGGAGGCGCGCGGTCTGGTGGGTGTGGTGCCCTTTGCCGTGGTGCCGGGCGTGCCCGCGGTGTGCGCGGCGGCGGCCCTGTTGGGCGCACCGCTGATGCACGACTTTGCCTGCATCAGCCTGAGCGATCTGCTTACGCCCTGGGAAACCATTGTGCGCCGGCTGGAGGCGGCTTTGGCCGCGGATTTTGTCTGCGTGCTCTACAACCCGCGTTCCCGCGGACGGCAGGGGCAGTTGGCTGCGGCCCTGGACCTGGCGCGCAACTATCGGGAGCCGCACTGCCCCGTGGGCGTGGTGCGCCAGGCCTTTCGCCCCGGGCAGAGCGCGGCCGTGCTGCGTCTGGATACGGTGGACCCGGAGCAGGTGGACATGCTCAGCCTGTGCATCATCGGCAACGCCACAAGCCGCGCCCTGGGCCCGTACATGCTCACCCCGCGCGGCTACGAGCGCAAAAGGCGGCCCTTGCCGGACGCCAGACCGCCGATGCGGGGCGCATAAGGCGGGCAGAGGCCGCACCCCGGAAGCTGAAATAAGACTCCAGACCGGACACAGCCCCCACCTGTGCGTGCGGCTGCGTCGGCCTTTTGGGGTGGGCTAACGCAGCCCCGTGAAGGTCAGGCCTGCGCCGCCCCGCTCGTCTCCTTTTTGAAGATGATGAGCGGGCAGTTCTTACAGATGGCCGCGCCTGGGAAGGGATTGCCCAGACGGGTGATAGCGGCCCCGCCCTTGGCCTTGATGCGGTCTTCCAGGCGCTGTACCACGCCTTCCAACTGCGAACCGGGAATGGAAACGTTGATTTCGCCCCGTTCGGTCTTGCCGGAATTGTAGCTGCCGCTGCAGGCCAGGTAGAGGTTGGCCTCCTGGGTGTTGAAGCTGTAAACGTTGCCGGAACAGGCGGCGGAATTTACGCTCATGGAAGGCTGGAAGCGCGCCCGTCGTTGCGATGCCATCCAGTCGTCCACCAGGTGGTAGGCCTGCATGGAATCGCAGTAAAAGTGCACCACGTCCGGCATGCCGGAGGCCAGAGCCAGCGGCGACACAGCCACGGCCAGCAGGGCATTTTCCTTGAGACGGGGTTTGGCCTCCAGTACGCTGCGGGCATGGGCCTCGTCCGCGCAGTACTTGGCGTGGCTCTTTATTTCCCCTTCGTCCAGGCCTTTCCAGCCGAAGACGAACTTGGCATTGGAACAGCCCAGCTTATCCTGCTCCAGCAGCACGGTAAGGCCCTCCATGCGCGCGCCTACTTCGGCCTGGCAGAAAGTCAGGGCCTTTACGGGCGCATAGTGGGGCTGATCGCGTTTGAAGTCTTCCAATTCTTTTTTATCAAAAAAGTACTTTACGGCTATGGGATAATGCATCAGCCGCAATTCACGCATCAAAACCTCTTGAAGCCGTGCGAAGATGTTCATATTCCTCCCTTTCAGTCAAGTATGTTGGGGTGAACTTTCTGCCAATAGGGCGTAATGATACGGCAGGATATAGACCCTTGCAAGGGGGGCGTCAAATATGTCACTCTTTTTAAGAATACGGCGTACTCATTAAAATTGAAAATACAAGCTATTGTAGCCAGTTGTTTCCTTCTCGGCAAAAAGGTGCACGCAAGGGCTATCCCCTGCAGCCGGTCCACATTGACAGAGGGACAAGAGGACCGTATGGTCTGGACAATTCCCATTTTCCGCATTTTACAAGGAGGTCCGCCGTGAAAAAAACTTTGGTTCTGGCCTGTAGCCTCGTGCTGGCGCTGGCTCTGCCCGCGCTGGCCGCCCCCACTGCTCCGGACAAGCCGCTGGAGTTCAAGGGCGCACAAAAGACTGTCATGTTCCCCCATGCCCCCCACGCCAAGGTGGAGTGCGTCACCTGTCACCATCTGGTAAACGGCAAAGAGAGCTTCGCCAAGTGCGGCTCCGCCGGTTGCCACGACGACCTGAAGGCTAAAAAGGGCGAAAAGAGCCTCTACGCCGTGGTGCACACCCGCACGGAACTCAAGCACATGACCTGCCTGGGTTGCCACTCCAAGGTCGTGGCTGAAAAGCCCGAACTTAAGAAGGATCTTACGGGCTGCGCTAAGTCCAAGTGCCATCCGTAGAGCATTTAACACTTGAAATGCTCGCTTACGGCAGGCAAAAGCCTGCCTTCTCGCACTTCGTGGCAAGGATTTTCAAGAAAATCCTTGCAGAGCAGTTAGCTCATTTCATTCGCTAACTGCTCTAGCCCGCAGCGCGGGCGGCTTTTGCCTCCCTGACTGCGTTAAGAGGCTGTTGTGGACCGGGTCTGTACCAAGGCGTACTTTCCCCCTTCCGCATCAGCCTCTTTTTTGTCGGGGAATAACATCCCCTTTCTCCGGTTGCCGGTGGGGCGGCAGTAAAGAAATGCGCGACGTTTTTGAAGCAGTGGCGGGCAGAATCCGGCGACAAGACAGCCCTTCGCCAGGTTGGTGCGGCGGTCAGGGTCCGCCCGCGCGGTCCCTGTGAGGGGAGGAAAGTTTTTTGAAGGATGGGGGGGCGTGGGGGGAAGAAACTTTTTTGCAAAAAGGTTCCCTTCCCCCCACAAAGAACTCCCCTTAGTCCTTATTTGGCGTTGAAGACCAGGGCGTCGTTCTGCACGTCCACGGTAACGTGCTGGCCGTCGCGGATTTTGCCGCTGACCAGTTCGCGGGCCAGGGGCGTTTCCACCGCCTGCTGGACGTAGCGTTTGAGGGGCCGCGCGCCGTAGACTGGGTCGTAGCCCGCGTCGGCCATAAAGGTGCGGGCGGCGTCCGTGAGGTCCAGTTTGATTTTGCGTTCTTCCAGGCGTTGGCGCAGGCGCTGCATCTGCAGGTCCACAATGCGGGCGATCTGGTCGCGGCGCAGGGGCAGAAAGACTACGGTTTCGTCCACGCGGTTGAGGAATTCCGGCCGGAAGTGGGCCCGCAGTTCTTCCATGACCTGTTCGCGTGCGCCTTCCTTGAGAGCTCCGTCCGGAGAGATGCCGTCCAGCAGGTGGGTGGAGCCGATGTTGGAGGTCATGATGATGATGCAGTTGCGGAAGTCCACGGTGCGGCCCTGGCTGTCCGTGAGGCGGCCGTCGTCCAGCAGCTGCAGCAGCGTGTTGAACACGTCCGGGTGGGCTTTTTCGATTTCGTCAAAAAGCACCACGGAGTAGGGCTTGCGGCGCACGGCTTCAGTAAGCTGGCCGCCTTCGTCATAGCCCACGTATCCTGGGGGCGCGCCGATGAGGCGGGACACGGAGAATTTTTCCATGTATTCGCTCATGTCCAGACGCACCATATTGTCTTCGGTGTCGAACAGGGCTTCGGCCAGGGCTTTGGAAAGCTCGGTCTTGCCCACGCCGGTGGGGCCGAGGAAGATGAAGGAGCCGGTGGGCCGGTCTGGATCGGAGAGTCCGGCGCGGGCGCGCAGCACGGCGTCGGCCACGGCGGTCACGGCCTCGTCCTGGCCCACCACGCGCTCGTGGAGCTGATCGGCCAGTTTGAGGAGTTTTTCGCGTTCGGATTCCAGCAGACGCGTGACCGGGATACCCGTCCACTTGGCCACGATTTCGGCCACGTCGTCGGGGCCCACTTCTTCCCGCAAGAGGCGCTGGCCTTCAGAGCTGCCGGCCTTGGAGGCTTCGGCCAGCTTTTTTTGCAGCTCAAGGAGCTTGGAGTATTTGAGCTCTGCGGCCTTGTTGAGGTCGTAGGCGCGTTCGGCCTGTTCGATGGCCAGCTTGGTCTGTTCGATTTCGCCTTTGATTTCGCGCACGGTGTTGATGGAGCCTTTTTCGCTCTCCCACTGTTTGCGCATGGCGGCTTGCTGGGTACGCAGGTCGGCCAGTTCGTTTTCCAGGCGTTGCAGGCGGTCCTGGGAGGCGGCGTCGGTTTCGCGGCGCAGGGCTTCGCGCTCGATTTCGAGCTGCATGACCTTGCGGTTCACCTCGTCCAGTTCGGCAGGCAGGGAGTCGATTTCGGTGCGGATGAGGGCAGCGGCCTCGTCAATAAGGTCAATGGCCTTGTCCGGCAGCTGGCGGTCCGTGATGTAGCGGTGGGAGAGCACCACGGCTTCCACGATGGCCGAGTCGCTGATGCGCACGCCGTGGTGGACTTCAAAGCGCTCTTTGAGACCGCGCAGGATGGAGATGGCGTCTTCCACCGTGGGTTCGTCCACCATGACGGGCTGGAAGCGGCGCTCCAGGGCCGGGTCTTTTTCGATGTACTTGCGGTACTCGTCCACAGTGGTGGCGCCGATGCAGTGCAGCTCGCCGCGGGCCAGCATGGGCTTGAGCAGGTTGCCCGCGTCCATGGCGCCTTCGGTTTTGCCCGCGCCCACAATGGTGTGCAGCTCATCAATAAAGAGGATGATCTGGCCTTCGCTTTTTTCCACTTCGTTGAGCACGGCCTTGAGGCGCTCTTCAAATTCGCCGCGGTACTTGGCCCCGGCGATGAGCGAACCCATATCCAGGGCAAAGAGCTTGTGGCCCTTGAGGCCTTCGGGCACGTCGCCCTTGACGATGCGGAAGGCCAGACCCTCCACAATGGCGGTCTTGCCCACACCGGCCTCGCCGATGAGCACAGGGTTGTTTTTGGTGCGGCGGGAGAGGATGCGCACCACCCGGCGGATTTCGGCGTCACGGCCGATGACGGGGTCCATCTTGCCCTGGCGCGCGGCCTCCACCAGGTCGCGCGCGTATTTGGAAAGGGCTTCGAAGGTGTCTTCGGGGTTGGCGCTGGTCACGCGCGCGCCGCCGCGCAGTTCTTCCATGGCGGCCACAAAGGCGGCACGGGTGAGCTTGTATTCCTTAAAAACCTCGCCCAGAGGCGAAGCAGGGGCAACGTCGGTAAGCGCGGCAAAAAGGTGGTCCACGCTGACGTATTCGTCCTTCATGCGTTTGGCTTCATTCTGGGCGTCGCCCAGCACCTTGGCCAGGCGCTGGGTGATCATGATCTTGGTGGGGTCCATGCCGCCGCCGGAAACCGCGGGCCGCTTGCGCAGCGCGCCTTCCAGGCCCACGGCCAGGGCCTTGGGCTGCACGCCCATCTGCTCCAGAATGCGGGGCACGATGCCGTTTTCCTGCCGCACCAAGGCCAGGGCCAGGTGTTCGGCGTCAGTTTCCTGATGGCCCATGCCGGCGGCAAGGGTCTGTGCTTCGCTGACGGCTTCGCGGGCTTTGTCGGTAAACTTGTTGATGTCCATAACATTCCTCCACACGCTGTACGCCCCCAAGGGGGCGCCGCGGTCTTCCGGCTTTTTTACGCAGGGGCCGGAGCCGCCTCCCTGTTATTCCTCAAACTTCTGCAGGCTGCGCACGCTGCGTTCCAGAGCGTCGATGCGCTCCAGCAGGTCCACAATAATAGTACCGCCCAGCACGGGCAGTTCAAAATCGCAGCAGATGCGCTCCAGCTTGCGCACGCGGTAAATGTCCGCATCGCGGAAAAAGTACTGCCGGGCGGCGCTGGTGCGCGTTTCAATCCAGCCCAGGCTGAGCAGTTCTTCCAGGCGTTCCGGCGCGATGCCGGTGGCCTCTACAAATTCTTCCCAGGCCATGACCGCAGAAGGGACAGGCCAGGACGGCTTTTTTGGCGTCATGCTCATGATGTTACCCTCCACCCGGCCGTCAGGCCCGCGCCTTGAAGGTCGAGGTCTCCGCCAGCTTTTGCCAGAGTTCGCGCTCCGCGTCGCTCAGGGCAGTTGGGGCCTTGATCATGACTCTGGCCAGCAGGTCGCCCCGTTGGCCGGCCGCGCCGAGGCCCTTGCCGCGCAGACGGAACTTGCGCCCGGAACTGGAGCCTGCGGGAATCTGCATTTCCACCGCGCCTTCCAGGGTAGGCACCTGCACGCGCGCGCCCAGGGCCGCTTCCCACGGGGCCAGGGCCACATCGCACTGCAGGGTTGTGCCGTCCACCTTGAAGGTGTTGTGGGGCAGATAGCGCACCCGTAAAAAAAGGTCGCCGGGCGTGCCGCCGGGGGCGGGGTCGCCCTGGCCGGCCAGGCGCAGCTTGGCCCCTTCGCGGATGCCCGCAGGCACGTTGACCTCCAGGGTCTTGGGGCCCTGGGCCATCTGCAGGGTGACCGTGCGCGGCCCGCCGCGCATGACCTCCTCCAGGCTCAGGGGCAACTCGGCCTCCACGTCGCGGCCCCGGCGTTGCCGCGCGGAAAAGCCGCCAAAGGGGTCCGGGCCGAAGCCGCCTGCCTGGCGTCCTCCGCCAAACTGGCTGCGCGCGCCGCCGCCGAAGAGGGTCTCAAAAAAGTCCGAAAAGCCCGAACCGTCAAAGTTTTTGCCGTTGAAGGTAAAGTGCACGTTTTCAAAGCCCGGTTCGCCCTGAAACTGCTGCCCGTGCTGCCAGTTGGGGCCCAGCTGGTCGTAGAGCTTCCGTTTTTCCGGATCTTTCAGCACTTCGTAGGCTTCGTTGATTTCCTTAAATTTTTCTTCGGCCTGCTTGTCGCCGGGGTTGAGGTCCGGGTGGTATTTGCGGGCCAGCTTTTTGTAGGCCCGGGAAATGTCCTCGGCCTTGGATCCCCGCTCTACGCCCAGAAGTTTGTAATAATCCTTGTACGATACTGCCATGCTTGCGCTCCCCCGTACGGGTCTGACAAGGCCGCCCCGGTGTGTAGACCCGGAACGGCGCGTCTGGGAAAAGAGTAAGGCCGCGGCCGGTGGCGTCAAGGGGAAAAGCGCGGCAAGCGGGCGAAAGCGGAAAAGGGGAAAAGCGGGAAGGGGGCGGCTGACGCAAAATTCCGGGAGCATAAACGTTTTTGCGGGGGAAGGGCGTTTGTTGCAACGTCCTTCCCCCGCAAAAGTATTTTTTTATTGTAGCGAGACGGCGGTGTTAGTCGCCGCAGAAGTGGCCTGTTTCGCGTTTAATGCCCAGAGCCACTTTCCAGAGTAGGGAAAGGACCAGGGCGCCGATGGCGTAGACGCCCAGAGCCACGGCGATTTCTTTGGCCGTGGGCATGTAGGGGGTGACGGCTTCAAACATGTTGGGGGTGAAGCCGCCCACCAGCAGACCCAGGCCCTTGTCGATCCAGGACGCCAGCACCAGCATGATCAGGGCGATGGGCATGAGGGTGGGGTGGGTGCGCCACTGCGGCGGGATGAGGATGACCAGGCAGCCGAAGGCCATAATGACCGCGGCCCACATCCAGTAGCTCACCCAGGGCAGGTGCCCGTCATGGCCGGAGAAGAGGTAGCGGATGGGCTCGGCGTGGCCGGGAATGCCGCTGTAGAAGGAGGTGAAAAGCTCCAGCAGGTAGAAGAACACGTTGACGCACATGGCGTAGACGATGATGGTGGCCAGGGTTTTGGTGGCCTCTTTGCCGGGCTCGAAGCCGGTGAGCTTGCGCAGCACCAGCATGAGCAGCAGCAGGATGGCGGGGCCGGAGCAGAAGGCCGAGGAAAGGAAGCGCGCGGCCATAATGGCCGTGAGCCAGTAGTGGCGGCCGGGGATGCCCGCGTAGAGGAAGGCCGTGACCGTATGGATGGAGAAGGCCCAGAGGATGGAGAGGTAGATGAGGGGCTTGATCCACTTGGGCGGATCAATCTCATGGCGCTCGGCCTCCAGGGTCACCCAGCCGATGGTGATGTTCAGCAGCAGGTAGCCGATGAGCACCAGCATGTCGTAGAACATGACGGAGTTGGGCGTGGGGTGGATCATGACGTTAAGCATGCGCTGGGGCTGGCCCAGGTCCACCACGATGAAAAGGGCGCACATGCACACGGCGGCCACGGCCATGAACTCGCCGAAGATGATCATGCGCTTGAATTTCTTGTAGTGGTGGAAGTAGGCGGGCAGCACCAGCATGACGGCCGAGGCCGCCACGCCCACAAAGTAGGTGAACTGCGAGATGTAGAGGCCCCACGAAACGTCGCGGCTCATGCCCGTGACGGAGAGGCCGTTTTTAAGCTGATCAAGGTAGACAAGGCCGCAGCCCGCGATGACGCAGAGCAGAAAGAGCAGCCACACGTAGTAGGTCTTGGGACCGTCGAGCAATTTTTCAAGCATGGCCTGTTCCCCCTAGATAAGGTAGTAGACGCCGGGCTGCGTGCCCAGGTTGGGCTTGCGGCGGATACTGTAGTTGTTGGCCAGGGCCTGACGCACCGACGAATTGGGGTCTTCCAGGTCGCCGAACAGGATTTTGCCCTTGGCGGCTTCCACGCAGGCGGGCATCTGGCCCACGGCCAGGCGCTCAGCGCAGAAGGTGCACTTTTCCACCACGCCGATCATGCGGGTGGGGAAGGCGGGGTTGGGCACCGGGTCGGGCAGGAATTTGCGCGGGTCTTTGAAGTTGAAAGAGCGCGCGCCAAAGGGACAGCCCGCCATGCAGAAGCGGCAGCCGATGCAGCGGTGGTAGTCCATGGCCACGATGCCGTCTTCCATCTTGTAGGTGGCCTGGGTGGGGCAGACCCGCACGCAAGGCGGATTGCTGCAATGGTTGCAGAGCAAGGGATAGCTGGCGGTAGCCCGTTTGGTGTCCAGGTGGGCGTTCATTTCATCGGGGAAGGTGTGCTCAAAAGAATCGAGCCAGAACCACTTGATATCCTGATTGTCGGGAATGTGCGGCACGTTGTGCGCCTTGTGGCAGGCCTCGATCAGGGGTTCATAGTCCTGAGGGCCGGCAAACTGCCGCGTGTCAATGACCATGGCCCAGCGTTTGGCGTGCAGGGCGTGGTCGGCGCGTTCATAGCGGCCGGGGGCCACCTGGGCCAGAGCATTGCCGGCCAGAGCGTCCAGAGCCGCCACCCCGCTGCTCAGGGCAAAGGCAGAAAGCCCCGCCACTTTCAGAAAGCTTCTTCTGCTCTTGTTCATTACTTGCTCCCCTGAGGAATGATGTGGCAGGTCCAGCAGTAAGGATCAACGCTGTTGGCCACGTGGCACTTTTCGCAGAATTCCTTGTAGTTGTTGTGGCACTTTAAACAGGTGTTCTGCAGGCTGATGGTCCATTTTTTGCCGTTGGTTGCCACATAAACGCGGTTTTCCTTGCGCAGGGCCTCGTCGCGCCATTCGTTGAGCAGGCGCATGTGCTGGTCGCGCATGAAGGCGGTGCTTTCAATGCACTCTTTTTCATTCTTGGGCAACACAATGCCGGTGCTGGAATATTTGCTGCCCAGCATGCTGACCCAGAAAGGGGAGGTGAACAGGACCACGAAGATGATGATCCCCACAATGACAGCTTTGGCGTTGTACATTTATTGGCCCTCCCCCTGCGTCTCAGGCGCGTCGTCCTCGTCCTCCGCCACATTGGGCAGGTCTTCCTGGCGCAAGTCCATGGTGCGCTTGTGCTCGCCCTTCATGATCAGGGCGTTGGCCACCAGCTCGTGCAGGCCGCTTACGGAGACGCCGGGCGCCCAGTAGTTGGCCAGGGGGGGCAGGGTGGCGCGGTCAATGGCGCACACGCAGGCCATGTGGTTGACGCCGTACTTCTGCTGCACATAGCGCAGGGCGTTGCCGCGCGGCATGCCGGAGCGCATGCGCAGTTCCATAATTTCTTCGGTGTTCAGGCCCGAACCCGCGCCGCAGCAGAAGGTCTGCTCGCGGATGGTGTTTTCGGGCATTTCCACAAAGTTGTTGCACACGGCCTTGAGCACGTAGCGGGGCTCTTCCAGCAGGCCCATGGCCCTGGCCGGGTTGCACGAATCGTGGAAGGTGGTGATGAGGTGGTCGTTGCGGCTGGGGTCCAGCTTGAGCTTGTTGTGGTGGATAAGGTCGGCCGTGAATTCGGCAATATGGACCATCTTGGTGGAAGCCGCGTTTTTGAACACCGTGCCGGTAATGGGCGAAACGGGCACCTCCATGCTGGCGGGGGCCGGGCCGTTGTAGGTGTCCATATACTGATTGATCACGCGCCACATATGGCCGCACTCGCCGCCCAGAATCCACTTGGAGCCCAGGCGCTCGGCCTCGGCGTACATCTTGGCGTTGAGCTTTTTGGCCATGTTGAAGGTGGTGAAAGAACCGAAGTTGCCGCCTTCAGAGGCATAGGTGGACAGGGTGTAGTCCAGGTCCAGCTCATGGAAGAGCATGAGGTAGCCCATGAAGGTGTAGATGCCGGGGTCGGCAAAAACGTCGCCGGAGGGCGTAATGAAAAGGATTTCGTGGCCCTTTTCGTTGAAGGGAGTCTTGGGCCGGATGCCGCAGACGGTTTCGCAGTCGTCGGCCAGCATTTCCACGATTTCCACAAAGGAGTGGGGCTGAATGCCCAAGTGGTTGCCGGTAAAACTGCAGTTTTTCACCGGGTCCATGATCCAGTGAATGCCCAGGCCCACTTCGTGCAGCAGTTCGCGCACGATGGCGGTGATTTCCGCCGTGTCGATGCCGTAGGGGCAGAACAGGGAGCAGCGGCGGCATTCCGTACACTGGTAGGCGTAGTAGAAAAGCTCTTTCACTACGCTTTTGTCCCAGCCGCGCGCGCCCACCTTCTTGCCCAGCAGTTTGCCGAGCATGGTGTAGTCGCGCCGGTAAAGGGAGCGCAAAAGCTCCGCGCGCAGCACGGGCATGTTTTTGGGGTCATTGGTACCGAGGAAAAAGTGGCACTTGTCCGCACAGGCCCCGCAGCGCACGCAGATATCCATAAAGAGTTTGAGCGAGCGGTGTTTTTCGAGGCGTTCGGCAAAGGCGTCGCACAGAATCTGCTCCCAGTCCTCGGGCAGGTTCCAGTCCTCGGCGGACGGATCCCAGTCGTGGGGGTGCGGCATGTGCAGCAGTTCCATAGTCTCTTTTTTTGCCGGGTAGCAGTAACTGCCCGGCGTAAATTCGGGCTTGACGTCAAGCCATTGGGCGTCCGGAAAGGCCGGACGGCTGGCGACAAGCATTTGCGGCGTAGGTAATTTGGCCATGATGAAGACTCCTTACTCGGCGGCCTTGTCGGGTTGCTTTTCCAGCGGCAGCCCGGCCTCGGCCATGGCGTCGCGATAGGTATCCTCGTACTCGGCGTAGGTGAAGAATTGCTTGGGCGGATTCCAGGGGTTGATGTGCCGCACCCGGCGCGAATTGTTGGCCAGGTTGCGCGTGGGGCTGAAAAACACGCCCGGCATGTGCGCCAGCTTGGAGAAGGGGAAGTAGATCAGCAGCACGCAGACCAGAGTAAGGTGGGTAAAGAACAGGGCATTGATGCCCGCAGTGGTCACGGGCGTAAAGTGCGTGAGGCCCATGATGAAAATCTTGACCTGGGCGATCTCGGTCTTATCAAAGTAGCGCAGGCAGATGCCCGTGCCCACGATGCCCATGAGCAGCCAGAGGGGAAAGTAGTCGTTGAAAAGCGAAAGGTAGCGCAGCCGTTCGTTGAACACGCGGCGCGCCAGCAAGAAGAGCAGGGCCGCCAGCACCAGGCCGCCGGTCATGAAAAAGCGCGGCGAACCCACCTGCATGATGCCGTCGATGCTCTCCAGAAAGCGGATACAGGACGGCACGGGGTCCATAAAAAAGCGAAAATGCCGGATGAAAATGAGCAGAAAACAGTAATGGAACAGCAGGGCGAAGGCCCAGAGCCACTTGGAAGAATAGTAGATGGTGCGCGGGCCTTTGTTGGCGGGGTCAAACTCGCGCACTTCGGCATAGGTGTTGCGGAACAAAGACCGAAAAAGAAAGACTTCAAAAAACATGCGCTTGACCACGCCCCAGGTGGTGCTGGGACAGTCGATCTTGTTTTGTTTGATGAAGTCCAGCGACTGCTCCTGCCCGCCCGTGGTGGGGATGCAGAAGGGCACGGGCGATTTGGCCCAGTAGACCATGCGCCAGACCATGCCGCCGATGAACACGACCACCGCCACATAGGGCAGCGCCACGCCGAACAGGCCCGCCAGCCCGATGGCCGACCCCGCCCAGGCGACGGCTCCTATGAGCAGCACCAGCAGTAATGAATTGAACATTCCCTACCTCACTTCCACTAGAGCATTTTGGCGCCGGAAAAGAGCTTCCGGCGCTTTTTGAGCAGCAGGCCCGGAGCGGCCTCTCACTGCCTGCCGAATCCCGCGCCGTCCTGTCGTGCCCCGGGCGCGGCAGGCCTTTCCCTGGTGCGGGCAGCCCCTTGAAACGCCCAAAGGTTTGCGCAGCCGGAAAACGCGGATTTCGGCCGCAGCCGCGCCGCTTGGGCATGCGCCGCCTATGCGGCCGCAACGCGGATCAGGGTTGCACTGCGCAGGGGGGTCAGCGCGCGTTCGCCGGGCCGTCCGGCGAGCCGCTCTCCAGCTTTTGCGCCCAGCGCGCCAACTGGGCGTACTGGTTGCGTATTTCCGTAATGCGCGATTGCGCCAGAATCTCCCGGTCTTCCATATACATATCAAAGGCCAGGAGGGTCAGGGTATCCACGCGCGATTCGGTCTCCAGATATTCCGCCAAAAGGCCTTCCGCCTGCAGGGCGGGCATGACCTGCGCGCGCAGGATGGGCTTCAGCGCGCTGAAGACCCCCAAACCCTGGCTTGGCGTGAATTTTTGCACAGCCCGCAGCTTGATGAAGCGGTCCAGCGCCTTGCGGACCTGCTCCACAGCTACATGTTCGCCGGTAACGGCGTCGTAAAGGGCTGCGGCGGCCTCCTTGGTCATGTGGGCCACAGGGTTGCCGAAGGGGTCGTGCTTGGTACGCAGAAACCCTGTCGTTTCAAACGGATAAGTGTTGAACACGGTCTCCGTCCACAAAGCCGTCACGGCATCCTTATGCTGACGAAAAACGTCGATTGCTTTCATGCCACCCCTTCAGAGCCTTGCGGCCAAGGCTCTCTCATATAAATGGGAAGCGCAAAGTGCGTCAAGCCCCTTGTCGTGTTTGGCACAAGTCTGGGGAGGTGGAGAAAACGTGTGCCTCCCCCAGCGTTGTCGTGGCCGGGGCAGTGCGCTGCTCCCCCGTCCCTGAAGCCGTTTCAATGTGACGCAGGGCTACGGGCAAGGCACAGGCCCGGAGCACTGCCCCGCTATCTGGGGGGTCGGGGCCAGCTCTGCGGGCAGGGCCGGGTCCGTTGTGGGGACAAAGCCGTTCTGGCCTTGCGGCGCGGCGGACGACAAGGGCGGGCTTTGCCCCTGATTTCGTGCCGCGTTCCCTCCCTGCCGGGTCAGCATGCTGGGCAGGCCGTGGTATTCAAAGAAAGGCACAGCCTGGCCGCCGGAAAGAAAAATGTGCGCCTTGTTGCGCAACAGACGGAAGCGCAGCCAGAAGTGGTCGGGCCACCAGGCCGCCAGCCCCGTGGGCGGCTGGGCTTGCTGCGCGCCTTCCAGGGCCTGCGCCATGCTTTGGCCCTGGTCCAGGAGCTCCATCATGCGGGCCGTCTTGTATACGTCAGCCTCGTTTTCCGCCACGGGGTAGAAGGCTACGTCCACATGGCCGGAAAGGACGCGGATGCCCTCGCGGCAGCTGGGGCAGGACGGGGAAAAGAACATGTGGACCGTGGCTTCCTCGCCGTTGTCGGTCAGGGGCCAGACCTGCGCCAAACTGCGGGCCACTGCGCCTACGTTGACGATAAACAGCACCAGCCAGACCGCCAGCAGCACCGAGCGCCCCGGCCGTGAAGCGCGGTTGCGCGTCGCCGTCGCCTGCCTGAAACCCAGGTAGAGCAAGGCAAAAAATACGGCGGCTACCAGACAGCTTACGCAGGGGGCGGTGAAGGCCATGAGGGCGAGCAGAAACACATCGCCCAGCAGGGCGAGCCCGGCCAGGGCGCGACCGGCTGCGGCCTGCCCCAGCAAGGCCAGCCCCGCCAAGGCGGCGAAGACGCCTGCGCCCAGCCACCACAGAGGGATGCCGGCGATGGCGCTGTCCTGATACAAAGAACAGCCCGCCGTAACGCAGATGCTGACTTCGTTGCCCAGAGCGCTCCAGGCGCTGAAGGCCGTGGCCAGCAGGGCAAGACACAAGGGACCAATGAGAATTTCGTGGGGGCGGTTCATGACCTACCTGTGGCTGGAAATGTGGACTGCGGACGCGCCGGGATGACGGATGTCCCTCTCCCTATAGGCTGTTTTGTGCCTTGCGTAAAGATGGGCGCACCAAGGCCGCCGTCACGGCGGGAACCACTTCGGTTATAGTTGGCCGGATGCGCCTTATCCCAGCTGCGGCGGCCCAATGTCGTAACTCTCACTGCTTTGGCCGACGCTTTACAGTACGGCTTCCACTCTGGCGCGCGCTGCCAGCGCGGGGCTGCTCAGGCTGCTCACGGCGTCTAGAAGAAACATGCGGAAGCTGCCCGGTCCGCCTTTATCGGGGGCAGATTGCGCCGCAGCTATTTCGCCGGCTACGCCCATAATTGTCATGGCGCAGAGGCAGGCCTCCGGGGCTTTGTCCGGGGCGGCGCCCAGACAACAGCCCGTGACGGCGGCGGCCATGCATCCCGCGCCGGTGATGCCCGTCAGGCGCGCGTTGCCGTTGCGTACGGCCCAGACCGCAGTGGGGCAGGCCACCAGGTCGATGGGGCCGCTTGCCACCACCACAGCGCCCGTGCGGGCGCTCAGGCCGGCGGCCATGCGGGCGCTGGCCGTCAGGTTGGCTTCTGTAACCAGGGTATCGTCCCCGGCGTCCACGCCCCTGGCGGCCACGGCACTGCCGGCCAGAAAGCGAATTTCCGCGCTGTTGCCCTTGATGGCCGCAAAACGGACCTCGCCCAGCAGGCGGGCCAGGGCGTTGTTGCGCAAATCCGAAGCGCCGGCGCCTACGGGGTCCAGCACCACGGGTTTGCCCAGGGCGTTGGCCCGCTTGCCGGCGGCCAGCATGGCCGGCACTGTGTGCCGGTTGAGGGTGCCGATATTGATGACAAGGGCCGCGCTTATGGCCACGATCTGCTCCACTTCGTCGGGATCGTCGGCCATGATGGGCGAACCGCCCAAGGCCAGGATCATATTGGCGCAGTCGTTGACCGTCACATAGTTGGTGATGCTGTGCACCACGGGCGTCGTGCGGCGCGCGGCGTCCAGAATCTGCGCAAAACCGTTCATGCTGTTCTCCTCCCGGGCCATCGACGCAGGGTGCTGGCATGCTCTTCCGGCGACTGTGGCGCTCAAGATAGCGCCGCGCCGCAGGTTTGCCAAGGCGGCGCGGCAGTCGCGCGCAGATCAGGGCTTGATGTAGGCAAAGCCTTTGCGCTGCAGGCGCACAATTTCCACCAGGCCGGCAGGCACCACCTGGCAGCCGGGCCAGAGGTCGTCCGGGGTAAGGTTGTTGTCGGCCAGGGCGTTGGCGCAGAGTCGGATGTGCAGGCCCTTGGCCTGCAGGGGGGCGGCCAGAGCCGCGCCGTCGGCGTTGTGCAGCACAAACTGGCGCACCCCGGGACCGTTGACCACCAGCACCAGCTGGAAAATCTGGTCCGGCAGGGCCTTCAGATAATTGAAGGCGTTTTTGAGCGTCAGGCGCAGGGCGGCGGGGTCGTCGGCGTCCATATGCAGACAGAGGTCATAGTTCATTGTGGATACTCCCTGGGCTTGGGGGTTCGGAACGGTGAACAGCCTTCCCGAAAAGGGGTTCCGCACCCCTCTTGTCGTGGTACCAGAGCGGTGCGGCCTTGCCAAGTGGCCTGGCTGCATAGAGTTGCGAATGTTTCTTGCTTACAGGCAAAGAGCTGCGTATAGTAATCGCATGAGTTTGTGCCGCAGCGATCATAGGTTCTGTGCCCTCCTGCCGCGCCGCCGCTGCTGTGGTGGTTTGTCGGCGCGGGCGCGGCGGACCTGGGCTTTGCTGTGGCTTTTGCTCTGGCCGGTGCTGGGCGGCTGCGGCCTGCTTGCCGCCAAGGACGCCGCGCCGTCCGATCCCGCGGCTGCCGGAGCGGGGCAGCCCGGTGGGGACGCGGCCAGGGACGAAGCCGCCTGGGAGGGCGAGCCCATCCCCTATAAGGTCAGGATTGTGGTGCGGGAGCCCGTTGACAAGGAAGCTGGGGGACTGGCCGACAAAATGCGCGATCTGAGCCAGCTGGAGCAACTCGTCAAAGAGCCGCCGGACAGTCTGTTGGCCCTGGAGCGGCGCGCCCGCCTGGATGTGGACACGGCGGGGCAGCTCCTGCAGTCCCAATGCTATTACGAGGGCACGGCCGCCTTCAGTCTGGACCAGGAAGCCAGGCCCGTGACGGTGACCCTGTCCCTGCAGCCCGGGCCGCGCTACACGCTGGGCGCGGCGGACGTGATCTATGAGCCGGAACCCGTGCTGCCCGAGGCTTTTCGTAACCGCGTGCGTGAAACGGGCTTCTGGGGGTGGGAGACGGAGCCCGTGCCGCCGCCCAAATTTCCCCGCACCCTGCCCGGCGTCCTGGTGGGGGAGCCGGTGACGGCTTCAGACATGCTGTCGGCGGTGGAGGCCCTGCCCCAGAGGCTGCAAAAGCGGGGCTACCCCCTGGCCGCAGTGGCGGACGCTCATTACAGCCTGGACAGGGAAAAACGGCAGCTGCTGGCGCGCATTGTGATCCGCACCGGGCCCCCTGCACTCATGGGCGGGGTGACGGTGCGCGGCAATGAGGACGTCAGCGCGGCCTATGTGCAGCGTCTGGCCCCCTGGCAGCCGGGGGAAGACCCCTGGAACGCGGATAAGGTGGAAGACTACGCCAACCAACTGCGCGCCCTGGGCATTTTTCGCACAGTGGAGGCCCGACCGCAGACAGCGGCCCTTGCCGCCGGTGCGGATGGCGGGGCGCGGTCCGGAGCCGACGGCCTGGCCGTGCTGCCCGTGGAAGTGGAGGTGGCCGAGGCCCCCTTCCGCTCCGTGGGCGGCAGTGCCCGCTATGATACAGATACGGGCCTGGGCGTGGAAGGCTTCTGGCAGCACCGCAATCTCTTCGGCAACGGCGAAAAGCTCACTCTTACCGCGCCCATAGCCACCGAAACCCAAGGCCTTAAAGCGGCTTTCGAGAAGCCTGCTTTTTTTGGCCGGGAGCAGCGCCTGCTGGGTTCGGCCTCGGCCCTGCGCGAAAACACCCAGGCTTACGAAAAGATCGCCGGCAACGCCGGGGCGGATGTGGAGCGCCGTCTTTCCCGGCACTGGTGGGGCAGTCTGGGGCTGGGCGGCGAGAGCGGTTCCATCAAGGATAATGAGCGCGACGCCCAGGGCTACGGTTTTTTTGGCCCGCGCGCAGGCCTGCGGCGCGATTCGCGCAACAATATCCTCAATCCTACGCGTGGTTCGGAACTTTTTGTCAAGTTCCGGCCGTACACAGGCTTTTATGAGGAATCTTTCAACGCCCTGGGCGGCAGCGTGGGCGGCAGCGCTTATTATGCGCCTTTTCGCACGGCTAAGGGGCGGCCGGACGATGTTCTGGTTCTGGCGGGCCGGGTGGAGGCCGGGGGCCTTGCGGGCGCGGATCTGCGCACCATCCCCGCCAGCCTGCGCTACTATTCGGGCGGAGCGGGGTCTGTGCGGGGCTACGCCTACCAGTCGCTGGGCCCGCGCGACAGCGGGGGCGACCCCCTGGGCGGCCGCTCCTACCAGGTGGTCAACCTGGAGGCCCGCTTTAAAGTGGCGGAAAACGTCGGCCTGGTGCCCTTTCTGGACGGCGGCATGGTCTACAGGGACGAACTGCCGCGCATTTTGGGCGACATGAACTGGGGCACGGGTCTGGGCCTGCGCTACTACACGCCCATAGGCCCCCTGCGCCTGGACGTGGGCGTGCCCCTGCAGCCTGTTGACGGCGACCCGCCCGTACAGGTCTACATAAGTATAGGACAGTCTTTCTGATGGCGGCTCCCACTCCTCCCCGCTTTCCGGACGCCAGCCCCGACGTCCGTCCCCCGCAGCCGTCGGCTCCCGTCGGCCCACCGGCTTCCGGCCCGGCCCGGCCCCCTGTCCGGCCCCGCGCCTGGTGGCGGATCTGGCGCGTCCTGTGGCGTGTGCTGGCGGGCCTGGTGCTGCTGCTCGCCCTGGTTGCGGTCGGCGCGGTGCTGGCCCTGCGCAGCCCTGCGGTGCAGGGCTGGCTGGTGGAACGGATCAATGCCGCCCTGGACCGGCCTGTCACCCTGGACGCCGGTTCTGTTCCGCCGCCCGGCGCGCCTGCGGAAGCGCCCGCCGCGCCGGAAGGTCTGCGCGTGCGCATCACCAGTCTTGCGGGCCCGCTGCCCTTCGGCGCACAGCTGGGGCTGGAGCTGTACGACGGCCAGGGCCTCTGGCTGCGGGTGCCCAGCGTGCGCTTTGTCTGGGACTGGCAGGCCCTGCCGGGGGCTTTGCGCATTGCGGAACTGCGCGTGCAGAATGCGACATTGCTGCGGCGGCCACAGCTGCCGCCCGGCCCGCCGCCGGAGCCTACGCCTCCGCTCACTGAAGCGGGCTTGCGGCAGTTGTTGGGGCAAGCGGTGCGGGCAGCGGCGCAATTGCCCGGCTGGCTGCCCCAGGTGCGCCTGGAGGAAGTGGCCCTGGAAAACGCGCGTCTGCCCGCTGACCTGCTGGGCGCAAGCCTGCCGCCC
The DNA here is from genome assembly GCF_004309735.1 of Desulfovibrio legallii. NCBI lineage: Bacteria > Pseudomonadati > Thermodesulfobacteriota > Desulfovibrionia > Desulfovibrionales > Desulfovibrionaceae > Desulfovibrio > Desulfovibrio legallii. The sequence goes on along the minus strand of NZ_SIXC01000002.1, from coordinate 108,554 downwards.
GCGCCCGGGCCGTCTGCATCGGCGCTGTCCGGGCCGGAGAACAGTTCATCGGAGCAAGGGGCGGCTGCAAAGAGCCCGTCGGCGAAGGTTGCGCCCGAAAAACTGACGTCCGAAAACAACGCGGCAGCACAGGCCACACCCGTGGGCGACGGGGCGGCCCTTGCAAATCCGGCCCCGGCCGCGCCGCAGACTTTACGCGTGGATCTGACACTGCAGGCGCAGGCGGGGACGGCAGGCGCGCACCTGCGCGCCATGGCCACGCTGGCCCCAACCACGGGCGCGGCCTTCTTTTTGAGCGGCGCCGTCTGCGCCGCCGCGTCACTGCAGGCGGAAGCGGCTTTGACCCCGGTCCGGCAGGGGGGGCGCGCGTCCCTCAAGGCCACGGCCTCCCTTACGGCCGCCCTGACCCCGGCACCCGCCGGAACCGCGTCGCAGGCCGCCGGCCTGCCCGCCGCTGTGCTGGCCCAAGGCGCGGCCCTGACCTTGGGCCTGGAGGGTGGGCTCACCGCACCTGAGGACGCGGGTCCGGCCACAGGGCTTTCCGCCGGGCTTACAGCGTTGCGCCTGACTGCGGGGCCGCTGCAGGTGGACGGCCACGCCGTCTGGACCAGCCCGGCCACAGGTTCCTGGCTGAGCGGCCCTCTGGATCTGGCCTTGGGCGTGGGCCTGACCCCGCCTGCCGCGGCAACTCCGGCGACCACAACCACGCAGGCAGCATCCGCTCCAGCTTCGGGCGAGGCGTCCGCCGTTGCCGCCGCGCAGGGCGTCGCCTCACCCCTGGATATGCTGGGCGCGCCCCTGCGCCTGGACCTGACCGCCCAGGGGCCGCTGGCAGCGCCCCGCACCCTGCTCACGCTGGACTGTGCAAATGTGCGCGCCGGGGGCCACAGCCTGACAGGCACAACCCTGCGGCTTGCGGCCGAGCCCCTGCGCTGGACAGCGCTGCTGCCGACGCCGGCCGACGTCGCGGCTCCCGCCGAAAGTGCGCAGGTCAGTGCCTCCGGCAGTACGGCGGCCGCAGTTTTGCAACCTGTCTCCGCGGCCGGGGAGCGGGGCAACGGACCGGATGAGCCCGATGCCGCACCCGTTGTTGCGCCCGTCGCGACCGGGGCTTCTTCGTCGGCCGCCGCTCCGGAGCTGACCGTGACTCTGGACCTTGTCGGCGCGCTGGACGGGCGGGCACTCAAAACCCATGCCGTGCTTTTTGCTGCGCGCGCGGGCACGGACCTGCGTGCGGGGCTGCGTGAACTTTCCAGCCTGACGGCGGGTGTGGCGGCTACGGGCGCTGTGTGCGCCGTACTGCCGCAGGGCAACCCCTACCCCGCGCTGGACGGGGAGCTGAGCGTGCGCGTGGCCGACTGGCAGGCCCTTGCCGCTCTGCTGCCCGGCGCACGCCTTTCCGGCGAGGCGGCCCTTTCCCTGCAGCTGCGTTCCCAGGCCGCTACTTCCTCCGGTTCTTCCACGGATGCGTTCCGCCCCCCGGCGGCGCAGCCGTCTGCGGCCACAGCGGTGGCGCAGGCCGTTCCACCGTCTCCCGCCCCGCAGCCTTCAGGGCTGCAGACGTCCTCCTTGCCGTCGACGTCCACCGCGCCCGTCGCCCCCGTGCCCGCAGTGCAGGGGGTGACGTTGGGCTGGCGCGTGCCGCGTCTTGTCTACACGGCGGCGGGGGCGGAGCCTTTGCAGGTGCGTGGGCTTGCGGGCACGGTGCGGCTGGCGGACCTCTGGGGCAAGGCCCTGGCCGAGGCCAGCCTGGACCTGACGGAGTTGCGGCAGGCCGCCTTGCAGCTGGGGGCGCATCTGCGCGCCCAGGGTTCACTGCACGGCCCCCTCAACGCCGAACTGCGGACCAGCGGCTTTGTGGTCGCGCATACGGCCTTGCGCTGGCAGCCCGGCAGCGTTGTGGTGGACCGCCTGGAGGCCCGCCTGGAGAAGAAAAAGCTGGGCTTCACGGCGGCTCCCGGTTTGCAGCTGCGCTACGGCGAGGACGGCTTCGGCCTGGAGGGCCTGGACTTGCGGCTCAGCCCTTCGGGGCGGCTGCGGGCGCAGGGCAGCAAGGACGCAACGGGGATGACGGCGCGGCTCTCTTTGGAAAATCTGGATTTGACCCCCTGGCGAACCCTGGCGGAGGCCGTGCCCGAAGGCGTGGTGGCGGCGCAGGTCCAGTTCAGCGGCAAGGCCGCTGCCCCTGGCGGCGACCTGCGCCTGGAGGTGCGGGATCTGCGGCTGCCCAACAGCCCGCTCAAGCCCCTGCATTTGACCCTTACAGGCAAGATAGAGCGCGGCGGTGGGGATGCCCTGGCCCTGCGTCTGCTGTTGGACCCGGAAAGCGTGCGGGCTCTGGGCGGCAGCGTTTGTCGGTTGGAGGCGCGTTTGCCTCTGCGGTTTGGGCCGGACGGTCTGCCTACGCCAGATATGCACGGCCCCCTGAGAGGGGTGGTGCGTTGGAAGGGGGCGGTGGGGCCGCTTTGGAGCCTGGTGCCCGTGGCGGACCAGCGCCTGGGCGGACAGCTGGATCTTTCTCTGGATTTGGGCGGCAGTCCGGCAGCCCCGGCGGTCAAGGGTTTTGTGCAGATGGACGGCGGCCGCTACGAAAATGTGCAGCTGGGCGCGCAACTGCAGGACATCAACCTGCGGGTGGATCTGGAACAGCAAGGCATGAAGCCGGGCAAGGCCCGTCTGCGTCTGGCCGCGGCCGACGGCCTTGGCGGCAGCCTGCGGGTCACGGGCCAGGCCGGCCTGGACGGTGCGGGCCTGGATATTGTGACGGTTCTGGACCGGCTGCGGCCTTTGCGGCGGCGCGACGTGCGCGTGGACCTTTCTGGCCGAGTCGCGGTAACGGGCACGGCTGCGGCCCCGGAAGTGCGCGGTGAAGTGCGCGTGAATCAGGGCGAAGTCTGGCTGAACAAGCTGGCGGTAACGGGCACGGTGACCACCTTGCCCCTCAGCGAGGCTCCGGCCCCGGCGGCGGCCAAATCCGCCGCATCTCCGCCTTCAACCAAGGGCGCGCCACCGGCCAAAGCCACAGAGCCCGCCGGTCTGCTGGACCTGCGCCTGGTCATGCCCGGCCGGTTTTCCGTGGAAGGGTACGGGCTGAAGAGCGTCTGGCGGGCTGACATGCATGTGGGCGGTACGCCCGCCGCGCCCATCATTGACGGTCAGGTGGAGGCGGCCAGAGGCAGCCTGGACTTCATGGGCAAAAATTTCAAGTTGTCGCGCGGCCGGGTGGGCTTTGCCGGCGGTTCGCCCGGCAACCCCATGCTGGATCTGCTGCTGAGCAATGAAACGCCGGAGCTTACGGCCTACATTGCCCTCACTGGCACCGCGCGCAAACTGCAGCTGGCGCTGCGTAGCGAGCCGGAAATGCCCAGGGACGAGATCCTGGCCCAGATTTTGTTTGGCAAGAGCACCAGTGAACTGGGGCGGCTGGAAAACCTGCGCCTGGCCGCAGCCGTGGCCCAGTTGGCCGGTTTTGGCAGCGGCGGCGGGGGCAGCTTTTCAGATTTGGGTCGCAAGACGCTGGGCGTGGATGTGCTGCGCCTTAATACGGACAGCGGGCGGAGCACGTCCGGCGGGTCCGGCGAGAACAGTGAGGATATGACCGCCGGCGCTTCTGTGGAAATGGGCAAATACCTTACAGAAGAGCTTTATGTGGGCGTACAGCAGGGCATGAAGCAGGGCAGTACCGCCTTCATCATCCAATGGGAGCTGACCTCGCGCGCCAACCTGGAGTTGCGCACGGAAGAGGGCGGCACCTGGGGCGGCTTTCGCTGGAAGTACAATTACTGAGCGCGTTGCCCGCGCGGTTCGGGGCTTTTCAACTTTGAAAGGCCTTGGCGGTTGTGTAAGCAGGCGCCCGTCACGCAGGTTAAGCGCAATGTCTTTGTGTCGTTAAGCGCTAACGAGCGTGTCGTAAACTTTGAGAAGACAATTCCCAAGGGTGCGCTGCTCTAGAGCCGTTAGCGAATGAAATGAGCTAACGGCTCTGCAAGGATTTTCTTGAAAATCCTTGCCACGAAATGCGAGAAGGCAGGCTTTTGCCTGCCGTAAGCGAGCATTTCAAGTGTTAAATGCTCTAGGGGCCGGGTGGGGCCGAAGAGCTGACTATACAGCAGTTGCGGCCCTGGTCCTTGGCCTCATACATAGCCCTGTCCGCCCGGTCTACCCACTGTTCCAGACTTTCGTGGGGGGCGCGTACGGCCACGCCGATGCTGACGGTCATGGTCAGGCCCTTGGGCATGGGTTCGGCTTCCACGGCCAGGCGGATGCGTTCGGCCGCGTTGTGGGCCGCCTCCAGGGGCATGTCCGGCATGAGGACGACAAACTCTTCACCGCCGTAGCGGGCCAGCACGTCGGATTTGCGCAGGTTTTGCATCACCACATGGGTGGTCCGCTGCAGCACCGCGTCGCCTACGGCGTGGCCGTGCTGGTCATTGACGGCCTTGAAGCCGTCCAGGTCAAAAAAGAGCATGGCCAGGGGGCGGCCGCTCCGTTCCGTCAAGGCTATTTCTTTGCGAGCCTCGGCATACAGGTACAGCCTGTTGTGCGTCTTGGTCAGATAGTCGTGGGTGCTGAGGAATCTGATTTCCTGTTCCCTGCGTTTGCGTTCTTCAATATTGCGGCTGACGCCCACCGCTTCCACGTCCCCTTCCTGATTGATCAGATATTTGACTTTGTATTCTACCCACACGGCGCTGCCGTCCACGCGATACTGCTGAATTTCACTCTGTGAAACGGGTTCTGTAGTGGGGTTTTCCCGCAACTTGCGCACGGCATTCTGCATATTGCGTTTAATGTTGTCCAGATACTGCGGCAGTACAATATTATGAAGAGGCATGGTGAGCAGAGTTTCGGCCTCCTGCCCGGTGAGCTGCTTGAGGCCTGGGCTTGCATAGAGAAATCGTCTCTTGCTGACATTGTACATCCAGATGAAGTCCACGGTATTTTCGGTAATAAAGCGGAATTTTTTTTCGCTTTCGTCCAGGGCCTGGAGGAGCTTTTCCAGCCTCTGGTTTTTTTCGTGGATTTCAGACACCCTTTTGGCGTTCTGATTGAGCAGGTTCTGCATTTTGAGATTGCCCTCAATGAGGGCGCGCATTCGTTCAATAAGTTCAGTGACTTCTTGCGAAAAGTGGTGTTCTTTGCTGTCCAGCAGGCAAATGGTGCCAAAGGGCGTGCCGTCCGGGTAGCGCACGGGAAAGCCCAGGTAGGCCACCATGTGGCGAGCCAGGTCGGGATTATGGTCCCATTGGGGGGATTGCAGCGCGTCCGGAACCTGCAAAGCCTGCTGCGACCGGATGACGTGCTCGCAGTAGAGCCCGGAGTCGGGCAGGCTGGTCGTTTCGCCCGCCCGGTAGGGATTGCCCTTGGTGCGGCTGGAAACCAGCACGGTGAGGGTGTTGTCCCGCAGACCCATGATGAGGCCCACGGGCACCTTGGCGATATGGGCAATGAGGTCGACGATCCTCTGCCATTCCGGCAAAAGCTCTGTGGACAAAGTCTGGTTCATGGCGCGGTTCCTGCAAGCCGGGTGTGTAAAACGTTTGAACTGAGAATGATAGCTAGGAAGTATTCGACCCGTCAAGACCGAAGCGCCGCACGGAGGAGCGGAACGGGCGGATGCGCGTCAAGGCGAGTCATGGAGCAGATTACCTTTGAGAATATGTCTTCTCAAAGTTTACGGCACGCTCATTCCGGCGCTTACCCGCGCAAAGACATTGCGCTGCTGTCCTCATCCGCAGCGCCCGCGTCACAACAGCTGCAGCTGCGTTTGTGCCTCTATGGCGGGCGTCTGCTTCCGCAACCGCCAGGGCATTGCAGCGCTGCAATGCCCTGGATGTGCCGGCTGCCTTAGAGCGCTGCGGTCAGATGGGCAGCCGCATAACGCAGTACATGTCGTTGCGGTAGCGATTGTCGCGTTTGTATTCGCGGTAGCCGCGCGAACGCGCACAGCCCATGGCGTAGAGCACGCCCGCCTGCGATTCGAGATAGGAACGGCTTTCGCCTTCGTCCAGGGTCAGCCATTCCTTGTGGAGGCGATAGGCCGCGCCCGGAGGCAGGTCCGGCAGAGAAGAGGCGATGACGGTGCCCCCGGCATCCACAAACAGGCCCGCAGCGCCCTTGCGCACCACGCCTTGCGCGTCTTTGGGCAGGGTTTCCTGCAGCATGCCGCCAAACTGGGGCAGGGCGTCGAACACAATGCCTATGCCGCCCACGGGCCTGCCCCCCTGCAGAGGAAAGACCGGCGCGCTGTAGATGTAGGTCGGCTGCGGCTCGCCTGCAGGATGGTAGAGATCGGTGGGCCGAAAGGCGGAAACGGCGTAGTCTTCCGGGTGGTCCAGGCTCAGGGTTCGGCGTGCGTAGTCTTCGGCCACCTGGCTGCCGTAGCGGAAGCGTTCCGCCTCCTGCGAACAGGCCAAGATGTTCCCTTGGGCGTTGTAGAGAAACAGGTTGGCATAGACCGTGTAGTAGCTGTTGATGTAGGCGAGGATGCCTTCCAGTTGCCGCAGATCCTGCGGGTCCAGGGCGGGCTTGGCCAGAGCGGCGCGGAAGTCGCGGGTCAGGGCCCACCAGCGGCAGTCGTTGGCGCGCTCGTAAAGGTTGCGGTCCATGATTTCCACGGTGATGGAGGCCAGAAAGGCCGCGTCGCGCAGGCGCGAGGCCGTAACCGTATTGAGCAGCCCGTCGGTAAAATAGTGGAATTCGCGTTCCATCTGGCCGCCCATCTGGCGTACGGCGTCCAGAATGGGCGGCAGGGCCTGGGCCGCGCCGCGTTCTTCTTCCTTGGCGTTGGAGCTTTGGCGGGCGGCCATGATCTGCCCATTCTGGGCGGCCAGAGTCAGGTCGCCCAGCACATCCCCGGCCTGTTCTTCAATGCTGATGAGCTGGCTGGAAAATTCGGCTTCGCGCCGCACCAGGGCCGTATCCAGGCCGGTTTCCGCACGGCGGCGGGCAAAGGCGCTGTAGGCCCCGCGCAGCACATGCGCCTGCCAGTGCTGGCCCGTATAACCCTGATAGCCCGCTGAACTTCGGGTTACCGCCAGCCCCGTTTCGTTGCCGAAGCGGGTCACGGCATAGCCGTCCTGGGGCGAAGGGCGGTAGCGGCGGCCCAAGGGGGCCAGGGCCTTGTCGCTGCCGGCAAAGGCTGTGCCCTGGTCGTCCAGCAGCAGAATGACCATGTCGTCGGCAAAGCGGGACAGCCCGGCGAAAAGATCCGCCACCTCGCCGTCCATATCAAAGACCAGGCAAAGCACGCCCAAAGGAGCGCTTTCGCCTTCCGCACGGATGGCGTGGGCGTAGACCAATGCCGCACGGCCGTCCAGAACCAGATCCGTCTGGCCGAAGGCTTCCACATATTCATGCGAGGCCAGGGCCTGGGCGATAAGCGGGTCGCACGAACGGCGTACGGGCCGGCGCGTGTCCAGCTGCACGCGCACATTACCGTTGGGGTCCAGAATGAGAATATCCTGGTACACCGTGTAGTTGGCGCGATAGGCGGCCAGCCGCTCGCGCATGGCTGCCGCGTCCGGCCGGGGATGACAGAGAAAATGGACAATATCCGCGTCGGTGGCCAAAAAACTCACGTCCGCCGTGCGTTCGTAGAGATTACGCTTGATGATGTCAATGGCCACCTGGGCCACGGGGGCCATTTCCCGGATAGCCCTGTCCAAAGATTTTTCGGCCAGCATGGCGGAGAGGTTTTGCCGCAGGGCGGCAAAGGTGTCTCTGGTCTTGAAGATGAAGTCGAACAGGGTGGCCGCAATGGCGTTGCAGTTGATCTTGCCTGTCAGGGCAATCCAGGTCCACTTGCGTTCCAGCTGGGCAAAAACATCCTGGCAGCGCCGGATTTCCGGCATAAGGGGAAGGAGGGTCTTCAGCGAGGTCTGCGTGCGCGTTCCGGCGTCCGACATGGGGAACTCACTTTTTTGCGCGGCCGTAGAGCCGCATGAGGGATTGTCATTTTCAGCGTTGCGTCCGTTTGTCAGCAAAGGCCATGCCAATACGCCGTCGGCGCGGCAGCGGCCTTCGCCGCGTCATGCCCGCGCGTGGGGCTGCAATTATTTTGTACTGAAAAAACAAAATTGTATTGTTTTCGCAGTGGGCTGCGGCCGTGCAGCGTACGGATATAGAAGCCTCTCATCGACCGGGGGAGCCAAAGCATAAGGGGCAACAACGCGATTTGCGCAGATTTTTACTAAATGTCGTCTGCTGCGGCCTGTGTGGCGTCACCCTGGGGGTAATGGCATTGTGATTGCAGCCGAAAAGGAAAAGTGCAAAAAATATCCACGCAAACGTTTTTTTTACGCTGCCGGGTGCGGCCCGGATTTTGCCGACGGCCGTCCTGAAATATGCGCTGGAGAACGCCCATGAAATTGAGCACCAAGCTGGCCTTATCGTTTTGCTGCGTCATCACCGTGCTTCTGGTGCTTTCTGCGGCGGCGTTGCGCAATATTGCCGCCATGAACGAGCGCATCGACGAAATGGACGCCGTCTGGCTGCCCTCGGTCATTGCTATCCAGTCTATGAACGTGGACCTCAATGCCGTGCGGGCCGACCTGGCCTCTATCCTCTCGCAGACCTATGTGGATGAAATCCGCAAGTACGAAAAAAGTCTGGCCGCTTCCCTGGCGGACATCCAGAAGAACTATGCCCTCTATGCCACCCTTATTGATGTGCAGCCGGCGGCTTCGGACAGCCGCGACAAGGCGCTCATGGCCCGCATTGCCGATTTGTCCAAAGAAGAGGACGCCATCCGCGCCAAACTGGTCAAAAATATGCTGGACGGCCGTCGCGGCCCGGCTAACGCCCTGTTCAACAGCAAGTACCGGCCCGTATTCGACGAACTGGGCAAAACCTACGCCCAGGCCGTGGAGCTCAACGTCACGGGCAGCCGCGAAGTGGCGCGGCAGGCGGCGGAAATCGGCCAACGCGCCCGCCGCATGACGGTGGCCCTGGCCCTGGCCGCCGTGCTCATCAGCCTGGGCATTGCCTGGCGCATCACGCGTTCCGTGGGGCTGCAGTTGGGTAAGGATCCCGGCGAGCTGGCCGTCATTGCCCGGCGGGTGGCCGAAGGAGACTACAGCTATAACGACGACGGACCCAAGACCGGGGTGTACGCCCACATGACGGCCATGGTGGCGGCCCTGAAAAAACATATGGAACAGGCCCGCCGCGAATCGGAAAACGCGCGAGCCCAATCCCAAAAGGCCACGGCAGCTCTGCAGCAGGCCGAAGAAGCCGGGGAGCAGGCCGCGGAACGGACCCAGGCCATGCGCGAAGCTGCCCTGCGCCTGGAAGAAGTGGCCCAGGTGGTTTCTTCGGCCTCTTCCGTGCTGGCCGCGCAGATCGAGCAGTCCGACCGGGGCGCGCAGGAAACCTCGCAGCGCCTTTCCGAGGCCGCCACGGCCATGACCCAGATGAACGCCACTGTCCAGGAGGTGGCCAGAAACGCGGCCGCAGCCTCCGCAGCCTCTGCCGAAACCCGTGAAAAAGCCGAAAGCGGCGCTGCGGTGGTGCGCCGTTCGCTGCAGAGCATCGACGCCGTGCAGCACGTTTCTTTGGACCTCAAGGCAGATATGGCCCGACTGGAGGAGCATACCCAGGCCATCAGCCGCATTATGGGCGTTATTTCAGATATTGCGGATCAGACTAATCTGCTGGCCCTCAACGCCGCCATCGAGGCCGCCCGTGCCGGCGAGGCGGGTCGCGGCTTTGCCGTGGTGGCCGACGAAGTGCGCAAGCTGGCTGAAAAGACCATGGCCTCCACCCATGACGTGGGCGCGGCTATTCAGGCCATCCAGGGCAGCGCTTCACAGAGTGCGGCTTCGGCTGACAAGGCGGTGGAGCAGATCGGTGCGGCCACAAACTTTGCCCGTCAGTCCGGCGATGCGTTGGAGGCTATCGTCAGCACGGTGGAAACCACAGCTGACCAGGTGGGGGCCATTGCCGCGGCCAGTGAAGAGCAGTCCGCCGCCAGCGAGGAAATCAACCGCACCATGGGTCAGGTGAGCCAGATGTCCGCCCAGACCGCCCAGGCCATGACCGAAGCCGCCCGGGCCGTGGCCGACCTGGCCGCCCAGACCCGCAACCTTATGGACCTCATGGGCAGCCTGCGCGCCCAGTAGGGAAATCCCATGCCCAATCTTCTGCACACCGGTCTGGAACGTTACTTCACCCCGGAACAGCGCGCCCGACTTAGCGCCGCGCGGGTGGGCGTGGCCGGGGCCGGGGGCCTTGGCTCCAACGCCGCCCTCATGCTGGCCCGCTGTGGCCTGGGGCATCTGCTGCTGGTGGATCACGATCTGGTGGAGGCTTCCAACCTCAATCGCCAACAGTACTGGCCCCGCCATGTGGGCCGCCCTAAGGTGGAGGCTCTGGCCGAATTACTGTGCGAACTCAACCCCGATCTGGACGTCCAGACCCGCCAGGAACGCCTTACGCCCCAAAACCTGCCCGCAATCCTGCCCGTTTGCCCCATCTGGGTGGAAGCCCTGGACGGCCCGGACGATAAAAGCCTGCTGGTGGAAAACGCTTTGCTCTTGGACCGCCGCGTGGCCAGCGCCTCCGGCATGGGCGGCTGCGGCGGCGCGCCCATGAGCCGCCGCAGCTTGGGCAACCTTGTTCTTGTGGGCGATTTTACTACCGATATTCTTGTGGCCCCGCCTCTGGCCCCCCGCGTTACCGAAGCCGCCGCCCTCCTGGCCGACGCCGTACTTGAGATGATCCTGGACGGAGAATAGGCAGAGGGAAGGTTTTTTGTGGGGGGAAGGGAACTTTTGTGTACAAAAGTTCCCTTCCCCCCCACGCCCCCATCCTTCAAAAAAACTTTCTCTTTTAGAGTAGTTAACACTTGAAATGCTCGCTTACGGCAGGCAAAAGCCTGCCTTCTCGCATTTCGTGGCAAGGATTTTCAAGAAAATCCTTGCAGAGCAATTAACTCATTTCATTCGTAAACTGCTCTAAGTAACGGCACAGATGCGTCCTGTCGGCCCAAGGGCAGGGCGCTGTCCTGGCCTGGGTATGTCCTGCGCAGTGCTGTGGAGGAATGAAAGTTTTTGGTGGCGGGGGCGTGGGGGAGGCCCCTTTTTTCAAAAAAGGGCCTCCCCCACAAAAGTTATGTTGTCTGCAACGGTGTGGCCTGGGCGAGGCCGCGTTCCTGCAGCAGGGTAACGACCTTCCGGCAGAATTGGGGCAGCAGGGCGGCGGCCTGCGGGGTGAGTTCCGGCTGCATGGTGTGGTAGTCAAAGGGCTGCAGCCCCACGACAATGGCGTCCACCTTGTGCCCGGCCATTTGGCAGGTAATGAGGGTGTCCACCAGGTCGGTCTGGTGCATGGAATCGCGGAAGCTGAGGCTTTTGCGCAGGTCTTCGCCTTCAAGAAGGTAGGTGGCGCCGGGGGCTTCGGGGCCGAGCACCACGTCCAGCACCACGAGTTTGTCACAGTCCATGAGAGTGCTCATGAGCCTGAGGCCCATGGTGCCGCCGTCTTCCAGGCTGACGTGTTCCGGCCAGGCGTAGTGCTGCTGCAGGTATTCCACGGCGCGCACGCCAAAGCCTTCGTCGGTCATCAAAATGTTGCCCACGCCGAGGATGAGCACGCGCTGGTTGTTCATGGGCTGTCCTTGGAAAGGGATGTTTTGGGGGCGCAAAGCCCTGGCCGGTAAAAAAAGAGCGGGGGCCGGAGCCCCCGCTCGAGGGAATGCGGTGGTCAGTTACAGCACGCGGAACTTGTGCACCTCGTTGGTTTCTCCGTCAATAACGTGCACGGCGCAGGCCATGCAGGGGTCAAAGGAGTGCACGGTGCGCAGAATTTCCACGGGGCGTTTGGGGTCGGCCACAGGGGTGCCGATGAGGGCTTCTTCCACAGCGCCCAGCACGCCTTTGTCGTCGCGGGGGCCAAGATTCCAGGTGGAGGGCACCACCAGCTGGAAGTTGCCGATCTTGCCGCCTTCAATGCGCATCCAGTGGGAGAGGCCGCCGCGCGGCGCGTCCACAAAGCCCACGCCCTTGGCGTCGGCGGGCACTTCGTAGTTTTCAACAATCTGCTTGTCTTTGGCGATGTTTTTTTCGTACTCGTCCAGCCATACGCCGGTCTGCTGGGCAATGGCCAGGGTCTGGATGCCGCGGGCTGCGGTGCGGCCCAGGGTGGAGAAGAGGGCCTCGGGGCCCACGCCCAGGGTCTTGAGCACATGGTCCACCATGGGTTTGATGACCTTGTGGTTCTGGCCGTAGGCCACCAGCATCTGGGCCAGAGGGCCGGTTTCCATGGAATGGCCGTCGTAGCGCGGGGCCTTAAGCCAGGAGTAGCGGTCCGTGTCACCCATCTTGGTGAAGGCGGGCTTGGTTTCGCCCTCATAGGGGGTGCGGGCGGTTTCGCCTTCGTACCAGCTGTGGCGGACGTGTTCGGCGATCTTGGAGGGGTCGAAGCTCTGCACGTCACCGATTTTGCGATCATAGATGATGCCGGGCCGGTACCAGCGCTTGTTGAGGTCGCGCTCGCCGCCGGCGAAGGGGAATTCGCCAAAGGCCATGAAGTTGGTGGTGCCGCCGATGCCTGCCCAGTCTTTGTACGCACCGGCTACCATGAGCAGGTCGGGAATGTAGACCTGTTCCACAAAGGCGCGGGCCTTCTTGTACAGTTCGCGGAATTCTTTGATACGTTCGGGCTTGAGGGCGTCGTAGCAGGTCACGCCGCCGCCCACGGTAAACTGGGTGTGGGGGTTTTTGGCGCCGAACACGGCCATGCCGCGGGCCACATCCACCTGCACGCGCAGGGCTTCAAGGTAGTGGGCCGTGGCCACCAGGTTGGCTTCGGGCTCCAGGTAGTAGGCGGGGTGGCCGCCCAGGAAGTAGGCGTTGGTAAAGGGGCCGAGCTGGCCGCTTTCCACAAAAGTCTTCAGTTTGGCCTGCACTGCGGCCAAGTCGGCGGCCTTGACCTTGCGGGGCGAAACGGATTCGGCCAGCTTGGCGGCCTTGGCCGGGTCGGCCTGCAGGGCGTTGGCCACATCCACAAAGTCCAGGGCGTGCAGGTGGTAGAAGTGCACGATGTGGTCGTGCATGAACTGCATGGCCAGCACCAGGTTGCGGATATAGGTGGCGTTGGCCGGTATGGGCTTGTTGATGGCGTCCTCAAGGCAGCGGGTGGAGGCCAGGGCGTGGGTGTAGGTACAGACGCCGCAGGTGCGCTGGGTAAAGTGCTGGGCGTCGCGCGGGTCGCGGCCCTTGAGGATGAGTTCCAGCCCGCGGAAGAGGGTGCCGCAGCTGCGGGCGTTTTTGATCTTGCCGCCTTCCACTTCCACTTCAATACGCAAATGCCCCTCAATGCGGGTCAGCGGGTCCACCACAATGGGACCGGTGTAGCTGCTCTGGGGCGTCGCTTTAACTTGGCTCATGGTTTACCCCCTAGTTCTGGTAAAACGGCGTCATATCGTCCCAGAAATTGGGCTCACTGCAACCGATGCAGGGATGCCCGGCGCCCACAGGCCAGTTGGTCGCATTAAAGAGGACCTTGGGACAGTTGTTGTACGTCTCCGGCCCTTTGCAGCCCACTTCGTAGAGGCACCAGCCTTTGCGCGCTTCTTCGGAATTGAAGGAGGGCGCAAATTCGCCGGCGTCGAAGTGTTTGCGGCGTTCGCAAAGGTCGTGCACGCTCTGGCCGTAGAACATGGTGGGGCGACCCAGTTCGTCCAGGTCGATCTTCTGGCCCTGGAGGAAGGCCACCAGCGCACCTACCATATTGAGGGGGTTGGGGGGGCAGCCAGGGATGTTGATGCCCTTGACGCCCAGGTCGGCAAAGCATTCATTGACGCCCTTGGCGGCGGTGGGATTGGGCTTGGCGGCCTGTACGCCGCCGTAGCAGGCACAGGTGCCGATGTTTACCACGGCCTTGGCCTTGGGCAGGATGCCCTTGCAGATATCGTACATGGTGTGCCCGGCGATGTAGCCGAACTTGTTGTCCTGCGCGGTGGGGATGGCGCCTTCCACCATGCAGACAAAGCCGTTGGGGTTGGCCACGGCGGCCTGCAGGGCTTCTTCGGCGGCGTCGCCGGCGGCGGCCATGATGGTTTCGTGGTAGTCGAGAGAAATGGTGTCCAGAATGACGGCGTCAATAAAGGGCTTGTAGGTGCGCAGCAGCGCTTCGGAACAGCCTGTGCACTCGGCGCAGTGCAGGTAGACCACCGAGGGACGGCGGCCCGTGAGGGCGGCGGCCACTTCGGAAGCAAAGGACGGCCCGAACCCCATGGTTACAGCCACAGCCGTACAGAACTTCATGAAGTCGCGGCGGCTGATGCCCTGGCGTTCCAAACGCTCGTCCCCGTCTTTTTTGCCCAGACCCACGGCAATACGCATAATAGCCTCCTGGCAAAAGTGAATAAGGCTTGCGATGCGGGCTCTGCCACAGAGCCCTAGTGCGGCGCGAAAAAAACCTCACGCCGTCCACGTCGCGGCAGCCCGTGGCCCGACCGGCACAAACCGGCGCCCCGGCGGCGCTGCCTGTAACAAGATAAACCCGGAAATGGTCGGCGCGCGGCATTGCAGAGCCGCAACACGACAGCGCCCCCGTGCCCCACGGCAGCGCCGTCCGCCATTGTCGTAACCATATACCCCAGGTGCAGTGCGGTCAATACAGTTACGCGGAAAATGCGGGCGAAATGCGCGGGGCGAGCGGCTGGTTACGACAAGTGGGCGGCTTGAAGCGGAAGGAGGGCGGGCAAGGGCGTCACGGCGTGTTTTGCGGCGACAGGGGCGCGGGGGGCGCCGGGGATGTTCTGCCTTACGCGCACGGTATGTTGGAGGCCGCCGCAGGCACGGGCGGTTGCCTCCGGCGCGGCCTTGGGCTAGGCTTGTCCGGCTGCAGTATCGGCCAAAAACATCCGGAATTTTTTACAGGATATAGAGGAAGGAATGAAAACCGAATCCCTTTGTCTGCACGCGGGTTACGAACCCGGCAACGGCGAACCGCGCGTGCTGCCCATTGCGCAGAGCACCACCTTCAGGTACGCCACCACCGCCGAGGTGGCCAAGCTCTTTGATCTGGCCGAGGCGGGGTTTTTTTATTCCCGGCTGGGCAACCCCACAGTGGATGCCGTGGAGCGCAAAATTGCCGCACTGGAAGGGGGCGTGGGCGCGCTCTGCACCTCCTCCGGCCAGGCGGCCAGCATGCTTTCCGTGCTTAACGTGGCCCGATCGGGCGATCATGTGGTCAGCGCCTCCAGCATCTACGGCGGCACGTTCAACCTGTTTGCCGTCACCCTCAAGCGCATGGGCATTGAGGTGACCTTTGTGGACCAGAACGCCACGGACGCCGAGCTGGAAAAGGCCTTCCGCCCGGAAACCCGCGCCGTGTTCGGCGAAACCCTGTCCAACCCTTCTATGGACGTGCTGGACCTGGAGCGTTTTGCCAAGCTGGCCCACCGTCACCGGCTGCCCTTCATAGTGGACAATACCTTTGCCACGCCCGTGCTCTGTCGGCCCTTTGAATTCGGGGCGGATATCGTGGTGCACTCCACCACCAAGTACATGGACGGCCACGCCCTGCAGGTGGGTGGCGTCATTGTGGACAGCGGCAATTTTGACTGGGCCTCCGGCAAGTTTCCGGAATTTACCGAGCCCGACCCCTCCTACCACGGGCTGATCTACACCAAGGCCTTCGGCCAGGCCGCCTATATCGTCAAGGCCCGCGCCCAGCTCATGCGCGACATGGGCTGCTGCCAGACCCCGCAGGGCGCGTTTTACATCAACCTGGGGCTGGAAACCCTGCCCCTGCGTATGGAACGCCACTGCCGCAATGCCGAGGCCGTGGCCCAATGGCTGTGCGGTCAGCCCGCCGTGGACGCGGTCAACTATCCGCGTCTGCCCGGCCATCCGCACAAGGCCCTGGCGGATAAATACCTGCCCAAGGGCTGCAGCGGCGTCATTGCCTTTACCCTCAAAGGCGGCCGCGAAGCCGGGGCCCGTTTTATCGACAGCCTCAAAATGGTTTCCCTGGAAGTGCACGTGGCCGACATCCGCACCTGCGTGCTGCACCCGGCCAGCTCCACCCACCGCCAGCTCACGGACCAGCAGCTTGCGGACGCGGGTATCTCCCCCGGCATGGTGCGGCTCTCTGTGGGTACGGAGCATCTGGACGACATTCTGGAGGATTTGGGCCAGGCGCTGGCGCAAGTGTAGGCCTTTGCAGCGTTGCAAGGCCCTGGCGCTTGCGTAGGCAGACGCCCGCCGTCTGCCCGCGGCGTCGAGGACATTGACGCGGCCGTAAAAGACGTCCGGTCCGGTCCGGGGTTGTACTGTACGTACTGGCCTCGTTCCGGTCCGGACGTCTTTCTGTCAAAGCGCAGCAGATAAAACCCGGGGCCTGCCGTGGCAACGTTCTCCAACAGGTCGTGAAAAGCGTATATTCACGGGGTTGTGCTGCGCTGCAATGCTTGAGGGCGTTGCCGGCGGCCGGTTGCGCCGCCGCTAGAGCATTCAACACTTGAAATGCTCGCTTACGGCAGGCAAAAGCCTGCCTTCTCGCATTTTGTGGCAAGGATTTTCAAGAAAATCCTTGCAGAGCAGTTAGCTCATTTCATTCGCTAACTGCGCTAGATCAGGACGCGCAGTCGGCCGTCTTCCATGCGGGCTTCGCGGTTGATGCACAAAGGCGCATCTTCACTGTGGTGGGAAACAAAGACCAGGTGCAGGCCGCGGGCGGCCAGCTGGTCCAGCAGGCGCAGATAGCGGGCGCGGCTTGGCGCGTCCAGCCCGGAGCAGGGCTCGTCCAGCAGCAGAATGTCCGGCCCGCCGGCCAGAGCGCGGGCCAGGAACAGGCGGCGCAGCTGTCCGGTGGAAAGCTGGCGGATGGAGCGGCCGGCCAGGCACGTCAGCCCCGCCGCGTCTTCTTCGGGAAACATGAAGGCCATGTGGCTGGCCGCCTCGGCCCGTTCGGCCGGGGTAAAGCGGCGGTAGACGCCGATGCTGTTGTCAAAGCCGGTGCAGACCATGTCCCCGGCCGTAAGGGTATAGCCGTACAGAGCCTGGGAGAGATCGGAAACCAGGCGTACGCCCCGGCGCACCTGGGCCAGGGTGGTTACCGGGCCGCCCTGACCGGGCAGCCAGTATTCCAGCCGCCCTCCGGCGGCCACAAATTCGTCCCCGGCCAGCAGCCGCAGCAAGGTGGATTTGCCGGAACCGTTGGCTCCGGTGATGCGCCAGTGTTCGCCCCGGTGCAGGCTCCAGGTGATCTGGTGGAGCGTCTCCTGCCGGTCAATGAAGACCGTGGCCTGTTCCAGATCCAAAAGGACATGTCCCCGCGCCTCAGGAGCCGTAGGGGGCGCGGGCGCCACCGGCGCAATCGCGGCGACGCTGTCCGCAGCGTATTCTTCGGCGGGCGGGGCCGTAAGCAGGCGGCCTCGGCGCAGGTAGCGGCGTTCCGCGCACCAAGCGGGTATCTGGCTGGGCCGGTGGGCGCTCATGACCACGGTGCAGCGCGCGGCGTGTTCTTCCAGCACGTCAAAAAAGATTTGTCTGTGCCGGGAGTCCAGGCCCTCGGCGCATTCGTCCAGTAAGAGCAGTTCCGGCGCGCGCAGCAGGGCGCGGCCCAACAGCAGCAGGCGCAATTGCCCTTGTGAGAGGGTGGGCATGCGCCGTTCCAGCAGGCCCTGGGCCTGCAGGCGATGGGCCATGCCCTCCACAGCTTCTTCCCGGGCGGGCTGGGGTGCGGTGTAGAGCAGGGGCGTGTCGGCAAAGCCCGTGAGCAGCAGGTCGCGGCCCGTGAGATCCCAGCCCTGCCGTTGGTAGTTTTCCTGCTGGGCGGGGGAAACCAGGGCGGTCATGGCCCGGCCGGCCAGCGGGGCTTCCTCCGGGCCTTCGGGGCCGTGCCAGAAAATGTGGCCGGCAGCGGGCCAGAGTTCGCCGCGCAACAGCCGCAGCAAGGTGGATTTGCCCGAACCGTTGGGCCCCAAGAGGGCGCAGTGGCGGCCCTGCTCCACAGTCCAGGCGATATGGTGCAGAACGAGGGTCTGACTGGCGTCGCCGGGCAGAAACAGGCTGACGTCTTCAAGAGTAAGCAGAGGTGCGGACATGGCAGAATCCCGGAAAGCGTTTTTCAGGCCAGGGCCACGCCAATGATAAGGGCGAGCCCGCTGCTCAGATAGCACAGGCGCACCAGCGCGCCGTGCTTGTCCAGGGGCAGCCAGTCGCCCTGGCCGGCAGCGGCGATGTGGGCGCGGGCCTTGGCGTAGAGGGGCAGGGCAGCCAGAGCCAGGAGCACGGGCCAGCCCGCCAGGCCCACGGCCCAGAGGTTGCCCAGCAGCGCCCAGACCGCCGGCCACCAGAGGGTGAACAAAAAGGCGGCGCGGGTTTTACCCAGGCTGTTGGCCAGGGTGCGTTTGCCAACGGCCGCATCTGTGTCGATTTCGGGCAGACTCTGGTAGTAGAGCACGCCCGCCACCATGAGGCCCACGGGCAGGGCCAGGGCCAGGCTGCGCGGGTCAAAGCGCCCCAGCAGCAGCGTTGCGCCGGCGCCCACAATAATGAAGCCCATATTGCAACAGACAAAAACTTCGCCCAAGGCACGGTGCCCGTAGCGGATGGGCGGGGCCACATAAAAGACGGCTGAAGCCACGGCAAAGAGGCTCACGGCCCACAGGCCGGGCCGCAGCGCGGCGGGCGCGCCGCAGATGAGGATGCCGCCCACGGCCAGAGTGGCCGGGGTGAGCAGGAGCAAGGCCGCACTGAGCTGGCGCGGGCTGATCAGCCCGCTCTGGATGACCCGCGAACCGCCGATATTGTCGCCGCCGTCCACGCCCAGAATGTGGTCAAACAGATCGTTGGCAAAATTGGCGATGGTCAGACCCATGAAACAGCCCAGCAGCAGCAGGGCGAACACGCCCCATTGGCGGGAGGACAGAACGCCCTGAACCTGAAAGGCAAAAGCCAGGGCCAGGGTTACGGGAATGGCGGCGGTGATGAAAAAGGGCGGGCGGCAGGCCTGCCACCAGGCGCGCAGGCGCAGGCGCGGGGCAAGGGGCGGCGCGTCGGCCGGGCGGGACTGCCAGGCGGCGCGCAGCAGGGCGCGGCAGGTCATGACGCAGCCCCCTCTGTCCAGCGGTAGGGAATGCGCTCCGAATCCCACGGCAGGCGCTCGCCTTCGGCGGGGTCGTGGGGGATGTCCGGGCAGTTGCAGATCAGGGCCGGGCCGGGCCCCACGGCGGTGAAGCCGTACCACACGCCCAGAGGAATGCACAGCAACTGGTAGTGCTCCGGCCTGCCCAGCAGCAGCTTCTGCAGGGCCCCCCGGCTGGGAGAGCCTGGCCGGTCGTCGTAAAGCACGATGCTGAGCAGCCCGACGGGCACGGCAAAGCGCTGGGTCTGGCGGGTATGGCGCTTCCAGGCCTTGACGTGGCCGGGCAGCGTTTCGGAAAAATAGACTTCGCCCACGCGGCCTTCTTCGGGCCAGAGGGCGCAGCCCGGCCGCAGCATGTGCAGCACTGGTCCTCCGGGCGTGGGGATGGCGGCCAGGGGCTGGAGCAGGGCGTCCGCTATGCCCGCGTCGCGAGCCAGGCTTTCAGGATTCTCGCTGTGCGCGGCCATGTCAACGTATCCAGATCTGGCCGCGCTGCTCGGCGGCGTTGACGTAGGCCGCTATCTGCCCCAGGGTATAGTCCAGCATGCGCTGGGGCTGTTTGCCGCCTTCGCCGTGGTAGAAGCTCTGGTACCACTCCGCCGTGTAGCGGATGGTTTCCTCAAAATTCAGGGTGGCCTTCCAGCCCAGATGGGCCAGGGCTTTGTCGCAGCAGAGCTTGAGCAGTGTGCATTCCTTCATGCCCGCCTGGCCGGAGGCGTCCATTTCGCTTTTGAAATGGGGCCAGTGGCGGCCCAGGGCCTGCACCACTTCGGCCACAGTATTGTTGACATCCGCGGCCGGGCCGAAGTTGTAGGCCTGACCGCGCAGGTCAAAGGGGCTGTTCTGGCCCGTCAGCAGGCGCGCGCCCAGCCAGAGGTAGCCTGAAAGGGGCTCCAGCACCAGCTGCCAGGGCCGCGTGGCCCAGGGGCTGCGGATGCGTACGGGCTCACCGGCGGCCCAGGCGCGCGCGCAGTCCGGCACGATGCGGTCCTGGGCCCAGTCGCCGCCGCCAATGACGTTGCCCGCGCGCACGGTGGCGCAGGCCGGGCCGTCCTTGAAAAAGCTGGTGAAGTAGGAATGGGCAATGATCTCCGCGCAGCCTTTGGAGGCGGAATAGGGGTCGCTGCCGCCCAGGTGGTCGGTTTCGCGGTAGCCCCAGACCCATTCGTCGTTGCGGTAGCACTTGTCGGAGGTGATCATGACCACGGCGCGCACGTCGGGGCAGGCGCGCACGGCCTCCAGCACGTTGAGGGTGCCCAGGGCGTTGGCCTCGAAGGTGGCCGCCGGATCCTCATAGGATTTGCGCACCAGGGCCTGGGCCGCCAGGTGAAAGACCACTTCGGGCCGGAATTGGCGCAGGGCGCGGACCATGCCTTCGCGGTCGCGGATGTCGCCGCGCAGGTCGGCCTCCAGATGCGTGCCCAGGCCCATGGCCTCGTAGTGCGAGGGGCTGGTGGGCACGCCGTCGGCAAAGCCCGCCACCACCGCGCCCAGGCGGGTGAGCCAGGCCGCCAGCCAGGAACCTTTGAAGCCCGTGTGCCCGGTGACCAGCACCCGGCGTCCTTTATAGGCGTCTGCAAACATATGCCGCTCCTTGCGCGCGTCAGGCCCAGAAGGCGCGGCCCGAATCCCACAGTTCGTTGAGGAAGAGCGAATCCCGCAGGGTGTCCATGCACTGCCACTGACCGGGATGCGCATACATGGAAAGCTGCCCCTCGGCGGCCAGGCGCTGCAGGGGTTCTTTTTCCAGATCGCAGCTTTCGTCTTCGCTCAGGTAGTCCAGAAACTCCCGCTTGAAGACGAAAAAGCCGCAGTTGATATACTCGTTGAGCAGGGGCTTTTCTTCCCAGGAAAGGATCTTGCCTGCGGCGTCCGTGCGCACGGAGCCGAAACGCGAAGGCATGCGCACGCCCGTGAAAGTGCCCATGCAGCCCGACTGCTCGTGAAAGGCAATGAGCTTGTTCAGGTCGATATCGGCCACGCCGTCGCCGTAGGTGACCATAAAGCGGTCCGTGTCAATATATTTGGCCACCCGCTTGAGGCGGCCGCCCTTGAGGGTTTCCTGCCCGGTGTCGCAGAGGGTCACCCGCCAGTCTTCCGCATGGTTGGGGTAGACCGTGAGCGCGCCGCTTTTGAGGTCCACAGTAAAATCCGTATTGCGGATATTGTAGTCGTGGAAATACTGTTTAATGACCTCCCCCTTGTAGCCCAGGGGCAGGATAAAGTCCTTGAAGCCGAAGCGGGCGTAAATGGACATGATGTGCCAGAGCACGGGACGCCCGCCGATCTCCACCATGGGCTTGGGCTTGACCGAGGTTTCCTCGCGCAGGCGCGTGCCCTTGCCGCCGCATAAAATGACGACTTTCATGTAGGCCTCCTTGGCCGGCCGCGTGCAGCGCGGCGCGTGGCCTTTGTGTAGCAGATGCCCGTCAGGAATAAAAGCCCCGGCAGGTGTGCCCGGCGGCGCGGTTCTGGGGGCGTGGGGGCGCCGGGCGGCGCATTGTCAGCGGGCGGCGTTGGCGCTACCCTAATAGTCGCCCCGCACACGCGCACAGAAACGGGATGTGGCCTTGCCGCGAAACAACGTGGGGCGTGGGCGGGCGGGTTTTTATCCTGTTTCGCAAATGCAAGTGCACGGCGGCCCCTTGCGCCGCGCCGGCCGCACAAAGGTTGTACGCAGCAATGGCATTCAGCGTCAAAATGCGGGCCGAAAAAGGCTCGCGGCATATTTCGGGGGCGGAGCGCATTGTAGAGCGCCCGCAGGTGGAAGCGGCCCTGGCGGCCCTGGCCCGGCGGGCGATGGAACACCCCAACGGCGAGCCCGACGCCGTTACCCTGACGGTAAGGGCCATTACCGCCCCTGTTGTCAGTCTGCCGCCTTTGTCGGTTCTGGAACCCATGGTGCACAATGCGGCAGAGGCACGCGCCGTGTTGGCCGCGGAGCTGCGATGGCTGGGCCTGGAGCCGGAGCGCATCTTGCCCCTGCTTTATGACGTTCGGCCCATGCGTGGGGCCGTGCTGCTGCATGCGGACAGTCTGCGACGGCTGGAGCCGGATCAGGCGCGCGGCGTGCGCGCTACCTGCATGGACTACACCGGCAATGACGGCGGGGGTAAACGCCATCTGCAGGAAGCCCTGTGTCTGGCCACCAAGGTGGCGCACTGCCCCTGGATTATCGGCGAGTTGTGCATATCCGACGACCCGGACTACACCACCGGGTATTTTGCCGCGCGCGGGCGGGGCTATGTGCGCATTCCCCATATCAAGGAGCGCGGGAGCGGACTGGGCGGCCGCGTGTTCCTTTTTCGGGGTGGGGAAGCGGATGTGCCCCGCTGCATAGACTATCTTGAGCGTCAGCCGGTCATGGTGGACCTGCGCTGAGGCCGCCCATGGATTTTGCCGCCCGTCTGGCCGCCGTCAAGGCCGCACACCTGTACAGGACCCCCTATCTGATGGAATCGGCCCAGGGGCGCGAGGTGGTTATGGACGGCCGTCGCGTGCTGTTGTTTTGCTCCAACAGTTATCTCGGCCTCAATAACCGTCCCGAAATTCTCCGCGCGGCCATTCGGGCCGTGGATGCCTACGGCGTGGGCGCGGGAGGGTCACGCCTCGTTTCGGGCAACATGCGCCCCCATGTGCGGCTGGAGAACCTGCTGGCCCGCTTCAAGGGCAGCGAGGCCGCCCTGTTGTGCAACAGCGGCTATACGGCCAATGTGGGCGTCATCAGCGCTCTGTGCGGCGCAGAAAGCCATATCTTCAGCGACGCCCTCAACCACGCCAGCATCATTGACGGCTGCCGCCTGGCGCGGGCGCGCACAGTAGTTTACGCCCACAACGACCCCGCGGACCTGGAGGCGAAGATTGTGCGGGAACGTCCGCGCCAGGGGCTTATCGTCACCGATGCCGTGTTCAGCATGGACGGCGATGTGGCGCGCCTGCCGGAGCTGGCACGCATCAGCCGTCGCTACGGCCTGCCGCTTATGGTGGACGACGCGCACGCCACCGGCGTGCTGGGGGCCACGGGGCGCGGCAGTCTGGAGCATTTCGGCCTCAGCCATCAGGATGTGGCTATCGTCATGACCACGCTGAGCAAGGCTGTGCCCAGCGAAGGGGGCGTCATCTGCGGTTCGCGGGATATGTGCGACTTGGTGCGCAACACGGCCCGGCCCTTTATCTTCACCACCGCCCTTTCTCCGGCCACGGCGGCGGCCGCGCACGCGGGCGTGGCGTACATCATGGCGCACCCGGAGCTGGTGCGCCGCCTGCGGGAGAACACGGCCCGCCTTGCGCGCAACCTTACGGTTTTGGGCCTGCCGGCCTCCGACGCCACGCCCATTTTTCCCATTATCGTGGGCGATGAAGAGAAAGCCCGCCGCGCTGGCGAGGAACTGCTGCGCAGGGGCGTCTTCATCCCCTGCATTCGTTACCCCACTGTGGCCAGGGGCGCGGCCCGGCTGCGGCTTACCGTCATGGCCGGGCATACGGACGCGGACCTGGACTACGCCGCCGCCTGTATCGCAAAGGCGCTGCGTCTGGGCCGCTGAGGGCGCGGGGCGGCCTTTCCGCTACCCCGCGGCGCGGGCAAGCCCTTCCTGGGCGGAACGCAGGTCGGGGTTCTGTTCCAGGGCCTGCCGAAAAAAGGCGGCGGCGCGGGAGCGGTCGTCGTTCTGCAAAAAGACCGCGCCGCAGTTAAAGGCTATGGTGGCGCCGGTTTGGGGAAGCTGGGGGTTGTACTCCAGGGCCTTGAGCATGTGGGCTTTGGCCTGCGGAAAAGCGCGGCCTTCGGCCAGGGCCATGGCGAGGTTATAATAGAGGTTGGCGTCGTCCGGGGCCAGCTTGAGGGCGCGGCGGTATTCGGTGACGGCGTCCTGCCAGCGGCCCTGGCGGCGCAGGCTGAGGCCCAGCCGGTTGAAGAGGGCGATGTCGTCACGCGAAAGAAATTTTTCTTTTACTTCTAAACTAGTACGAATATATTTCTCAGCCTTTTCTGGATCTCGTTCTGTGTATATATCCGCAATGCGGCCGGAAAGAGCGCTGATCCCCTCTAACGCGTCGCGCTGCATCTGTACCATGGCTTTGCTGAAGTATTCTTCAGCCTCTTCCGTATTTCCAAGGTCAAGGTTAACGGATCCCAGGCTGACTTTGCGGTCAACGTTGAGGGGGGAGAGCTCGTCCAGGCGTTCCAGGCATTCCTTGAGGCGGGTTTTGTCGCCCGTAGCTTCGTAGAGCTCGGCCAGACGCTGCAGGGGGGCCAGGTAGAGCTCGGCGCTGCTGGCGGCGGTTTCGTAGGCGGTGCGGGCCTTGGTAAAGTCGCCCGTTTCTCGGTAGGTATCGCCCAAGAGCAGGTAGGCGGCGGCGCTGCCGGGTTTGAGCGCCAGGATTTTGGCGCAGGCGTCCTGGGCTGCGGCGTATTTTTTTTGCTGCAGCAGGCTGCGGGCCAGGTCAATGGCCTGCCCGATGCGGCTTTGCGGTTTGAGGGTGAAGGCCATTTTTTCGATAAGGGTGTTGGCCGACACGGGTTTGGCAATGACGTTGTCCGCGCCCAGCTCATGGAACAGTAAAAGGCGTTCGCGCGGCACCTCGGTAGTGAGGATGATGATTTTGATGTTGGGAAAGGTCTGGCGCAGTTTTTTGACCAGTAGGCTCTGATCCTGTCCGTTGAGGACGCGCTCCAGAAAAAGCAGGGGCGAGGAATGGTCGGGGGGCAGTTCGTTCAGGCAGCGGACCATCTGCGCGGGGTTGGGGAACTGGGTGATGGCCCCCGCCTCGGTAACGCCCAGTTCGCGGGAAAGGGTCAGGCGCAGCTGGGTGCAGAAGGCTTGGTCGTCACTTACGGTCAGGGCTTGGCCCTTTTCCTTAGTAAAGTAATTGATGACGGTATCTTGATAAACGGTCTGGCGGGCGCGTTGTGATGGATCAAAAGCCATGAGAGCCCCTTGGGATGGTGCGGTTGCGGCGCACGGGATGCGCGAAACTGTATGAATTTAATCAGGCTATCGGCTTTGAGGGGTTGGTGTCAATATCCTCGGCAGCGTGAAGACGATCACAACCCACAGGGCCGCGCCCAGGGCCGCCGGAAAAAGGTTGTGGCAAAATCGCGAAAAAAACTTGACGCCGCGGCAGAGGTAGGCTAATCCATTCGGTGCCGCTGCAGACTGTGGCGGCATTCCCTGGACGGCAGGGAAGGACGGGTTGAGCCCGTTCTGCTGTACCCTTGGCGGCGGAATACCGCGCGTTACGGGTTTTGACATGTGCAGGCGTTGCCAAATGCCGAACAATGTCGAGCCGTTCCAGCCCAAGGACGGACCCCACCGCAGCCTTATGGCGGCGTGTGACCCGGGGCTGTAAGGTTGGGGGAAAACCCCATTTGGTGACCCTGCGGGACCGCCGCGCCACTGCTTTTCTGCGGTGGCCTGGCCTGGGCGACGCCGGGGAGCATCACGCGGATGATGCACAAAGGGCGCGCTCGGGCGTCCACATCTTCCGAATATCCTGATCCGTTCAGGCGTGATGCGCGCAACAGCGCAGCCCCTTACGTTGCTCCGTTATCGTCCCTTGAGGGTGAGGCCGGCCTTCTGAGCCACGCTTCATGGCCCGTGTATGCTGTGAAGGAGCCCGCGTTGCCGCCCTGGGGCCGCGTGGGATGTTTTTGCAAACGGAGTAGGCACAATGACGACAGTTAGCAGCGATCGCATTCGGATCAAGCTCAAAGCCTACGATTACCGCATCCTGGACAAGGCCGTTGCGGAAATCGTGGATACGGCGCGCAATACCGGTGCCGGTGTGGCGGGACCCATCCCCCTGCCCACCAACATTCACAAGTACACCATCCAGCGCTCCGTGCACGTGGACAAAAAGTCGCGTGAGCAGTTTGAAATGCGTATCCACAAGCGGCTCATGGACATTCTGGAACCCACGCAGCAGACCGTCGACGCGCTGGGCAAGCTTTCTTTGCCCGCCGGTGTGGACGTGGAAATCAAGCTCTAGCGAGAGGCAGTCATGGCTGAGAAAATGGGAATTTTGGGTCGCAAACTCGGTATGACCCGCATATTTGACGGCGCCGGCGCCGCCGTGCCTGTCACGGTGATTGAGGCCGGTCCGTGCCCCGTCACCCAGGTTAAGTCTGTGGCGACGGACGGCTACAACGCCGTGCAGATCGCGCTGACCGCCGCCAAGGAAAAGCACGTCTCCAAGCCCTTGCGCGGCCATCTGGCCAAGGCGGGCAAGGGGCTCTTCCGCCATCTGCGCGAAATCCGCCTGGAAGGCGCGCCGGATCAGGAGCTGGGGCAGGAGCTCACCGTGGGCATGTTCGCCGCCGGCGACAAGGTCAAGGTTACGGGCACCAGCGTGGGCAAGGGCTATCAGGGGCGCATGCGCCGCTGGAACTTCGCCGGTTCTAAAGACACCCACGGCTGCGAAAAGGTGCACCGCAACAACGGCTCCGTCGGTAACAACACTTTTCCCGGTCACGTCTTCAAGGGCCGGAAAATGGCCGGCCATTGGGGCAATGAAACCGTGACGGAATTGGGCCTGACCATCGTTGACGTGCGTCCCGAAGACAACGTCATTCTGGTCAAAGGCTCTGTGCCCGGCCCCAAAAACGGGCTGGTGCTGATCCGCAAGCAGTAGGGGAAGCAGCGATGGCTACCGTGAAAGTTTACGATCAAAACAAACAGGAAAGCGGTGAAGTGACGCTGGCTTCCGACGTGTTTGAAGTGGAGGTCCGTCCGGAAATCCTCCACCTTGTGGTGCGTGCCCAGATGGCCGCCAAGCGCGCCGGCACCCACATGGTCAAAACCCGCGCCCTGGTTTCCGGCGGCGGCGTCAAGCCCTGGAAGCAGAAGGGCACGGGCCGCGCTCGCGCGGGCTCCAACCGTTCGCCCGTGTGGCGGGGCGGCGCCATTATTTTTGGCCCCAGCCCGCGCGACTACAGCTTCAAGGTCAACAGCAAGGTGCGTGCCCTGGCGCTCAGGATGGCCCTTTCGAGCCGTCTTGCCGAGGACAGCCTGATGGTGGTCAAAGAGATCGCCCTGCCCGAAGCCAAGACCAAGCATTTCGCCAAAGTGGCCGACGCCCTGGGCCTTTCCAAAGCCCTCATTGTGGCGCCCGGCGCGGACGAGGCCTTGTGCCGCTCGGTCCGCAACATCCCGGGCCTCACCCTGATTACGGCAGAAAGCCTCAGCGTGCTGGAGATCCTTCGGCACAAGCAGCTGGTGCTGCTGGAAGGCGCTGTGGAATCCGTGCAGGCGCGTTTTGCCAGGAAGGGGGCCTAATCATGGAAAGCACTTCTGTTCTGCTCAAGCCCCTGCTGACGGAAAAGACCACGCTGGTCAAGGACGAAGCGCGGCAGGTGGCCTTTCTGGTCCACACCGGGGCCAACAAGATGGAAATCAAGAAGGCCGTTGAGCAGGCCTTTGACGTAAAGGTGGAAGCGGTCAACGTGGTGCGCCACGCTCCCCGGAATCGGGAGCGGCAGGGCCGCGTGGTGGGCCGCAAGCCCGGCTTCAAGAAAGCGTATGTGACGCTGCGCCAGGGCGACAAAATCGAGTTCTTTGAGGGAGTGTAATCATGGCTGTCCGCAAGCTGAAACCGACCTCCGCGGGACGTCGTTTCCAGACGGTTTCCGATTTTGAGGAAATCACCCGGACCCGGCCCGAAAAGTCCCTCACCGAGGGCCTGACCAAAAAGGCCGGTCGCAATAATCTGGGGCGCGTTACCAGCCGCCGTCGCGGCGGTGGGGTCAAGCGGTTGTACCGCATTATCGACTTCAAGCGCGATAAAACCGGCGTTCCGGCCACAGTGGCCCATATTGAATATGACCCCAACCGCACGGCGCGCATCGCCCTTCTGCACTATGCAGACGGTGAAAAGCGCTACATCCTCGCGCCCGTGGGGTTAAAGCAGGGCGATACGGTCATGGCCGGCGTCAACGTCCGCAACGGCGAAACTGCCGACATCAAGCCCGGCAACGCTCTGCCCATGCAGCGTATCCCCGTGGGCACGGTGCTCCACAATGTGGAGCTCTATCCCGGCAAGGGCGGGCAGATCTGCCGCGCCGCCGGCGCTTACGCCCAGCTGGTGGCCAAGGAGGGCAAGTACGCCCTGCTGCGCCTGCCTTCCGGCGAAGTGCGCAAGGTGCTGGCCATGTGCGTGGCCACGGTGGGTCAGGTGGGCAACCTGCACCACGAAACCATCTCGCTGGGCAAGGCTGGCCGCAACCGCTGGCTGGGTCGTCGCCCCAAGGTGCGCGGCGTGGCCATGAACCCCATCGATCACCCCTTGGGCGGCGGCGAAGGCCGCAGCTCCGGCGGCCGGCACCCAGTGTCGCCGTGGGGCATGCCCGCCAAGGGCTACAAGACCCGTGACAGGAAGAAGCCTTCTTCCCGGCTGATCATCAAACGCCGCGGCCAGAAGTAGGAGTAGCTCATGCCGAGATCGCTGAAAAAAGGGCCGTTTGTGGACGGCCATCTGATGAAGAAGGTCGACAGCGCCGTGGCCAACAGTGACCGCCGCGTGCTCAAGACCTGGTCGCGCCGCTCGACCATCCTGCCCGAAATGGTGGGGCTGACCTTTGCGGTGCATAATGGCAAGAAGTTCGTGCCGGTGTTCGTCACCGAAAACATGGTGGGCCACAAACTGGGCGAGTTTTCGCCCACCCGCACCTTTCATGGGCACGCCGCCGACAAAAAGGCCAAGGCCGCCAAGAAGTAGGGTAGGGATATGGAATCCAAAGCAATTGCCAAGTTCCAGCGCGTCTCGCCGCGCAAGACCCGCCTGGTGGCCCGCAACGTGCAGGGCCTGGGCGTGGAAGAGGCCATGAACCTCCTCCGCTTTACGCCCAACAAGCCCGCCGGCGTGCTCTACGGCGTGGTCAAAAGCGCGCTCGCCAACGCCTCCCAGCTGGGCGGCGTGGATGTGGACGCCATGGTGGTGAAGGAAATCGTCGTCAACGAGGGCCCCTCCTGGAAGCGCTTCATGCCCCGTGCTCAGGGCCGGGCCACCAAGATCCGCAAGCGCACGAGCCACATCACCGTCATACTCGCAGAAGGGCAGGAATAGGCTATGGGTCAGAAAGTACATCCGTTCGGGTTCCGGCTTGGGTACAACAAAAACTGGCAGTCCCGCTGGTTCAGCAAGAAGGAATACCCTGCCTTTGTCTACGAGGACAGCAAAATCCGCGTGTTCGTCAAAAAGCTCCTTTATCATGCGGGGCTTTCCAAAATCGAAATCGAGCGCGCCGGCGGCAAGGTACGGCTCATCCTGTCCACGGCCCGTCCCGGCATCGTCATCGGGCGCAAGGGTGTGGAAATTGAAAAACTGCGCGCCGACCTGCGCCAGAAATTCGGCCGCGAATTTTCGCTGGAAGTGAATGAAATCCGTCGTCCCGAAGTGGACGCCCAGCTGGTGGCCGAAAACATCGCCCAGCAGCTGGAGCGCCGCGTGGCCTTCCGCCGCGCCATGAAGCGCACGGTTTCCATGGCCCGCAAGTTCGGCGGCGAAGGCATCAAGGTGACCTGCGCCGGACGACTGGCCGGCGCGGAAATCGCCCGCACCGAATGGTACCGCGACGGCCGCGTGCCCCTGCAGACCCTGCGCGCCGATATTGACTACGGCTTTGCCGAAGCGCGCACCACCTACGGCATCATTGGCGTCAAGGTGTGGATCTACAAGGGTGAAATCCTTGACAAAGAGGTTGAATAGTAATGCTTGCGCCCAAAAAAGTTAAATACCGCAAGTGGCAGAAAGGCCGCCTGCGCGGCCTGGCCACCCGCGGCGCCACCATTGCCTTCGGCGATATCGGCCTCAAGGCTGTGCAGCACGGGCACCTTTCCAGCCAGCAGATTGAGGCCGCGCGTATCGCCATGATGCGACACATCAAGCGCGGCGGCAAGGTCTGGATCCGCATCTTCCCCGACCGCCCCGTGACGGCCAAGCCTCTGGAAACCCGTCAGGGTTCCGGTAAGGGCGCACCCGTGGGCTGGTGCGCGCCGGTCAAACCCGGCCGCGTGCTCTATGAGATCCGCGGCGTGAGCCTGGACCTGGCTCGCGAGGCGCTGACCCGCGCCGCGCACAAGCTGCCTGTGAAGACCGTTATTGTGGTGAGGGAGGGCCTGTAAGATGGCTGCCAAAAAAAAGATCGACGCCGCAAGGCCCGACGTTGCCGCCCTGCGCGCCATGAGCGCTGAAGAACTGCGCGGCAAGCTGACCGAACAGCGTCAGGAGATGATGCACGCCCGTTTCAAGCACGCCATGGCGCAGCTCGAAAAGACTTCCGAGCTTAAGGCCATGCGCCGCCAGGTGGCGCGTATGGAGACCATTCTCAACGAAAAGGAACAGAGGGCGTAACATGCACACTCTGGAAGATCGCAAGGGCAGGACGCTGACCGGCGTAGTGGTAAGCGACAAAAACGACAAGACCATTGTCGTGCGCGTCGAAACCCTGGTCAAGCACCCCCTGCTCAAAAAGTATGTGAGGCGCCGCAAGAAGTTCACGGCTCATGATCCCATGAACGAATGCGGTATGGGCGACAAGGTGAAGATTGTGGAGTACCGTCCCCTGTCACGCAACAAGCGTTGGCATCTGGTCTCCGTCATTGAAAAAGCCGTGTAGGGTAGCGCCATGATTCAGGTTGAATCCACGCTTCAGGTCGCCGATAATTCCGGCGCCAAAAAGGTTGCCTGCATTAAGGTGCTGGGCGGTTCACACCGTCGCTATGCCTCTGTGGGCGATATCATCATGGTTTCCGTCAAGGAAGCCATGCCCCACAGTAAGGTGAAAAAGGGCGACGTGATGAAGGCCGTCATCGTGCGCACGGCCAAGGAAGTGCGCCGGGCCGACGGCAGCTACATCAAGTTTGACGGCAATGCGGCTGTGCTTTTGTCCAGCCAGGGCGAACCCGTGGGCACCCGTATTTTCGGCCCCGTGGCCCGTGAGCTGCGCGCCCAGAACTTTATGAAGATTATTTCGCTGGCCCCGGAAGTGCTGTAGGAGACCGTCATGAAAACGTATCGCATCCGCAAGGACGACAAGGTGATGGTAATCGCCGGCAAGGACGCGGGCAAGATCGGCAAGGTGCTCAAAATCCTGCGCAAGAAGGACAAGGTGCTGGTAGAGAAGGCCAATATGGTCAAGCGCCACATGCGCCCCAACCCCTATGCCCAACAGCCCGGCGGCATCGTGGAAAAAGAGATGCCCATCCATGTCTCCAATGTCATGGTGGTGTGCTCCGCCTGCGGCAAAGCCACGCGCGTGGGCTACAGGACCATCGAGTCCGAGGGCAAGGAAAAGAAAGTGCGCTTTTGCAAAAAGTGCAACGAAGTCATGGAATAAGGTGAAACGATGACACGCCTTGAAAAGATCTATAGAGAGAAGGTGGTTCCGGTACTGCAAAAGGAGTTCAGTTACTCCTCTGTCATGCAACTGCCCGGGATTGAAAAAGTCTCTCTGAACATCGGCATGGGCGCGGCCAGCCAGAACAACAAGCTCATGGAAGAGGCTGTGGCGGAGCTCACCGCCATTGCCGGCCAGAAAGCTGTGGTGACCCGTGCCAAAAAGTCCATCGCCGCCTTCAAACTGCGCGAAGGGATGCCCATCGGCGCGCGCGTGACCCTGCGCAAGGACCGCATGTGGGACTTTCTGGACAAGCTCATGAACTTCGCCCTGCCGCGTGTGCGCGACTTTCGCGGCATTCCTGACCGTGGCTTTGACGGGCGCGGCAACTTCACTCTGGGCATCAAAGAGCATACCATTTTCCCCGAGCTTGAGGTGGACCGCGTGGAAAACCCCAAGGGCATGAACATCACCATCGTCACCACGGCGGCCACGGACAAGGAGGGCAAATTCCTTCTGGACCAGCTTGGCATGCCGTTCCGTAAGTAGGAGTCAAGCCATGTCCCGTACTTCTCTGGAAGTAAAGGCCAAGCGCAAGCCCAAGTTCAGCGCCCGCGCCTACAACCGCTGCCCCATTTGCGGCCGGTCGCGTGCCTTTCTGCGCCAGTTCGGCGTTTGCCGTATCTGCTTCCGCAGCCTCGCCCTCAAGGGCGAGCTGCCGGGCGTGCGCAAGTCCAGCTGGTAGCACAGTTTTTCAGGGCCGCCCCAGGGCGGTCCGGGGCGTGCTCCGCACGCCCGCGGGAAGTGGCGGCATGGGGCCGTCAACCCCGCCCCCCAACCTCTCAGGAGCTTTCCATGTTGACAGACCCTATTGCGGACATGCTCACCCGCATCCGCAACGCGCATCTGGCCCTGCATAAAGATGTGCAAGTGCCGCGCTCAAAAATGAAGGAAGCGCTGGCCGCCATCCTCAAGCAGGAAGGCTATGTGGAAGACGTGGCTGTGGCCGATAAAAACATCACCATAGCCCTGCGCTACGAAAAGGGCCGGCCCGTCATCACCGGGCTCAAGCGCGTGAGCACGCCCGGTCGCCGGGTGTATGTGGGCGCGCACCAGATCCCCAGGGTGCAGAACGGCCTCGGCATCTGCATATTGTCCACGTCCAGCGGTGTGCTGGACGGTATGACCGCCCAAGAAAAGAAAGTGGGCGGCGAACTTTTGTGCGAAATCTGGTAGGCGGTGCACCATGTCGAGAATAGGTAGACTGCCCATTCCCGTTCCTAATGGCGTTGACGTCAAGATCGGAACGGATGTTGTGGAAGTGAAGGGCCCCAAGGGCACGTTGCGCACCCCTGTCTGCCCCCTGCTTAAGTATGAACTGGCCGACGGCCACCTGACCCTCACCCGTGTGGACGACGAGCGCCACACCCGCGCCCAGCATGGGCTGCGGCGTACGCTGCTGGCCAACTGCATTGAAGGCGTGACCAAGGGCTTTTCCAAGGGCCTGGAAGTCATTGGCGTGGGCTACCGCGTGGCGGTGAAGGGCAATTTGATTGAGCTTTCTGTGGGCTATTCCCACCCCGTGGTGGTGGATCTGCCCGATGGCATTACGGCGGCGGTGGCGGGCCAGGTGCTCACCCTCTCCGGCATTGACAAGGAGCTGGTGGGCGAAATGGCCGCCAAGATCCGCCGTATCCGCAAGCCCGAACCTTACAAGGGCAAGGGCATCAAGTATGTGACCGAGACCATCCGCCGTAAGGTGGGCAAGTCCGGCGGCAAGAAGTAGGGAGTGCGTCATGATTAACAGCAAGAACTCATCCCGGCAGCGCCGCAAGATTCGCATCCGCAAAAAGGTCAACGGCACGGCGGTACGGCCGCGTCTGGTGGTCTTCCGGTCCAACCTGCACATCTATGCCCAGATCGTGAACGACGTGGACGGGGCCACCCTGGCCTGCGCCTCCACCCTCACGCTGGCCAAGACGGAACCGGGCCTGCACTGCAACCTGAGCGGCGCCCAACGCGTGGGCAAGGAAATTGCCCGCCTGGCCAAGGAGAAGAATATCAGCCTGGTGGTATTCGATCGCAACGGGTATCTTTATCACGGTCGCGTCAAGGCCGTGGCCGACGGCGCCCGCGAAGGCGGCCTGGAGTTCTAGTATGCGTCAGGAAAATAGCGAAACCCAGCAGAACGAACTGGGCGAAATCGAGAAGATCGTTTCCCTCAACCGCGTGGCCAAGGTGGTCAAGGGCGGTCGCCGGTTCAGCTTCAGCGCCCTTGTGGTGGTGGGCGACGGCAAGGGCGGCGTGGGCTTTGGCCTGGGCAAAGCCCAGGAAGTGCCCGAAGCCTTGCGCAAAGCCACAGAACGCGCCCGCAAGAACCGTGTGCAGATTCCCCTGGTGGAGGGCACCTTGCCCTATGAGGTGCTGGGGCGTTTCGGCGCCGGGCGCGTCATGCTTAAGCCCGCCTCTGAAGGCACGGGCATCATCGCCGGCGGCGCCGTGCGCGCGGTGATGGAAGCCGTGGGCGTGCGCGACGTGCTGGCCAAGGCTATCGGTACCAACAATCCGCACAACGTGCTTCGCGCCACACTGCAGGGCCTGGGCGCCCTGCGCAGCGCGGCCGATGTCTCGGCCCTGCGCGGCAAGAAGCTGGAAGCTCCAAGGAAGTAGTCATGGCAGCAGAAATCAAGGTCAAACTGGTGCGCTCGCGCATCGGCGCTACGCCCGCGCAACGCAAGCTGCTGGATGCCCTGGGCCTCAAGCGCCGCGAAAAGGTCAGGACGTTCAAGGACACCCCGGCCATTCGGGGCATCATCGCCAAAGTTCCGCATATGGTGGCCGTTGTTGAGTAACGGCCGGAGGACATAGACCATGCAACTGCACAATCTTTTTCCCTTTCCGGAAGAGCGCAAGACCCGCCGTCGTGTGGGCCGCGGCGCCGGATCCGGTTTGGGCTGCACGGCGGGCAAGGGCCACAAGGGCCAGAACGCCCGTGCAGGCGGCGGCGTGCGCCCCGGTTTTGAGGGCGGCCAGATGCCCCTGCAGCGGCGTCTGCCCAAGCACGGTTTCAAGAACTATCTGTTCAAGGTGACCTACGCGGTGATCAATCTGGACAGTCTTATTGCCGCCTTTGGCGAGCAGACTTCCATCACCCTGGACGACATCTACGCCCGTGGCCTGGTCCGTATGGGCGCACCGGTCAAAGTGCTGTCGCGCGGCGACGTGTCGACGGCCCTCACGGTGGAGGCCCACAAGTTCAGCAAGGCCGCGGCGGACAAAATCCGTCAGGCCGGCGGCAGCGTCAACGAGCTTGAGGCTGTTCCGGCGGAATAGCCGGTTTCAGGCTGCGACACAGCCGGGGCGGCGTCCTTTGCGGCGAAGCCCCGGCCGTGTTGTGGTTCCGGGTTCGGTTTTTTGCCGGCGTGCCTACGTCGGCGCAGCACCACAAAGGGTTTTTACGGCAGGTGATACATGGCAGTAGGATCGGCAAACGTGACGGCAGGACAGGCTTCGCTGACCAAAAAGCTGGGCTGGACCTTCCTGATTCTGTGCTGCTACCGCATTGGCGTGCATGTGCCCGTGCCGGGGGTCAACGCCTCGGCTCTGGCGTCTTTTTTTGAAAGTATGTCCGGCACGCTGTTCAGTCTTTTTGACATGTTTTCCGGCGGCGGGCTCTCCAACGTTTCGGTCTTTGCCCTGGGCGTCATGCCCTACATTTCGGCCAGCATCATCATGCAGCTGTTGCAGGTGGTCAGCCCGGACGTCAAGCGTATGGCGCGCGAAGAAGGGCAGGCCGGTCGGCGCAAGATAACCCAGTACACCCGCTATATGACGGTGCTCATCACCTTGGTGCAGGGCCTGGGCATTGCCGTGGGCCTGGAAAATATGACCAGTCCTGCGGGCATGCCCGTGGTGCTGACGCCGGGCTGGCATTTTCGGCTGGTGACCATGATCACCTTTACGGCCGGCTCTGTGCTAGTCATGTGGCTGGGCGAACAGATCACCGAGCGGGGCATCGGCAACGGCATTTCGTTGATCATCTTCTGCGGCATCGTGGTGGGCATCCCGCGTGGCATCATTCAGTCTGTGGCCCTTATTGAAGCCGGGGACATGAGCCTTTTTATGGCCGTGGTCATTGTGGCCTTTATGGCGGCGGTGCTGGTGGCCATTGTCTTTGTGGAGCGGGCCCAGCGGCGCATCCCCATCAGCTATGCCAAGCGCCAGATCGGGCGTAAAATGTATGGCGGGCAGAACTCGCATTTGCCCCTGCGGCTGAATACGGCGGGCGTCATTCCTCCTATTTTTGCCTCTTCGCTGCTGTTGTTTCCGGCCACTATCGGGCAGTTTTCGACCAACCACTATGTGAAGCAGGCCGCGGAGTGGTTTTCGCCCCACGGTGTGGCTTACAACGTGCTTTATGTGGCGCTGATGTTCTTCTTCTGCTATTTTTACACGGCCATTATTTTTGACCCCAAGGATATGGCCGAAAATTTGAAGAAGAACGGCGGCTTCATCCCCGGCATCCGGCCCGGAGACAGAACACAGGAATATATTGATACGGTGCTTTCGCGGCTGACCCTTTCGGGGGGCATCTACATTTCCATTGTCTGCCTGCTGCCCATGTTGCTCATCAGCAACTTTAACGTGCCGTTTTACTTTGGCGGCACCAGCCTCCTCATCCTCGTGGGCGTGGCCATGGACTTCATGAATCAGGTGGAATCCCACATGATCTCCAGCCAGTACCAGGGCCTGATGGCCAAGGCGCGCAAGAGCGGCAGGCTCTAAGCGCGGGACGGTGAATCATGAAGAAGTATCACGGCGCATTCATCAAGAATGAGCGGGAAGTGGCCTGCCTGCGGGAAGCCAACCGCATGGTGGCCAACATTCTGGATGCCGTGGGCGCAATGGCGGTGCCGGGTGTGCCCACCATGCGTCTGGAAGAGCTGGCGCGCGACATGTGCGCCGACTATAAGGTCAAGCCCGCCTTTTTGGGCTACTGCGGCTATCCTTTTGCCCTGTGCTGCTCGGTAAACGAGCAGGTGGTGCATGGGTTTCCTTCTGACCGGGTTTTGCAGGAAGGGGATATCGTCAGCGCCGACATGGGCGTGGTGTTTGAAGGTTTTGTGGGCGACGCGGCGCGGACCTTTCCTGTGGGCACGGTGAGCGAAGACGTGCACAAACTGCTCAAGGTTACGGAGGAGAGCCTCTACGTGGGCATTGAACAGGCCAGGGCCGGCAACGACGTCTACAGTATCGGCGGGGCCGTGCAGGACTATGTGGAGGCCGCCGGCTTCAACGTGGTGCGCCGTTTTGTGGGGCACGGCGTGGGTTCGCGCATGCACGAAAAGCCCGAGGTGCCCAATTTTCGCCCCGGTATGAAGGGCCTGACCCTGCAGAACGGCATGGTCATCGCCATTGAGCCCATGGTGACCATGGGCACCTATGAAGTGGACATCCTGGACGACCAGTGGACGGCCGTGACCCGCGACGGCCAGTGGGCGGCCCATTTTGAACACAGTGTGGCCATCACTCCGGCCGGACCGCGCATCCTCAGCGTTTCGGACAAGGGGCTGAACCGGCACACCATTGTTTGATGGTTGACAGAATACCTAAAGCCGGATAAAGATTTCCGTTCCCGCTCCTTCTTCTTGGGGCGGCGGGTTGCCAGCGGCTGCGGCGGCCCGGGTTGTGCCGGCGGCTTTATCGGCCAACGCAATGGCTCGTATTTGGGAGATGTAAAATGAAAGTAAGACCTTCCGTCAAGAAAATATGCCCCAAGTGTAAGGTTATCCGGCGCAAGGGAGTGCTTCGAGTTATCTGCGAAAACCCCCGGCACAAGCAGCGCCAGGGCTAGGGCAGGAGACGTACAGTGGCGAGAATAGCAGGTGTTGATTTGCCGCGCGGCAAACGGGTGGACATTGCGCTCACCTATATCTATGGCATTGGCCGCACCACGGCCCTGAAAATTCTGGACACCACCGGCGTCAACTGGGAGCGGAACATTGACGACCTCTCCGCCGACGAGGTGAACGAAATTCGTAAAGAGCTGGAGCAGCACTACAAGGTGGAGGGCGACCTCCGCCGTGACATCTCCGGCAATATCAAGCGCCTTATGGACATCGGCTGCTACCGCGGCCTGCGTCATCGGCGCGGCCTGCCCTCCCGTGGGCAGCGTACCCACACCAACGCGCGCACCCGCAAGGGGCCGCGCCGTGGGGCCGTGGGCAAAAAGAAGTAAGTTTGGCGGTTGCGTCGGACGCAGTTTGTAAAGCGGACGCAGCGTAGAAGGCTGCCGTGAGGACGAACGGAATTTCCGCCGCCGCGCGGAGCATAATCTGAAAAGCTCCAGTCAGAGGGATTGCAGTATGGCCAGACCCAAGAAAGCGGTCAAAAAGAAGGAAAAGAAGAACGTGCCTGTGGGCATTGCCCACATTCAGGCCTCGTTCAACAATACCATCATCACGTTTACGGACACGCGCGGCAACGCCGTTTCGTGGGCCTCTTCGGGCCAGAGCGGCTTTAAGGGCTCGCGCAAATCTACGCCTTTTGCCGCCCAGGTGGCGGCCGAAACGGCGGCTCGCAAGGCGCAGGACAACGGCATGCGCACCGTGGGCATTTATGTGAAGGGGCCCGGMTCCGGTCGTGAGGCCGCCATGCGCGCCATTTCGTCCGTGGGCTTCAAGGTGGCCTTTATCCGTGACGTTACGCCCATTCCGCACAATGGCTGCCGGCCGCCCAAGCGCCGCCGCGTCTAGTCCGCCTTGGCGCGGACAGCGTAAAACCGCAAGAGGATCAGATTCATGGCCAAATATACCGAAGCCAAGTGCCGCATGTGCCGCCGCGAGGGCTGCAAGCTCTTTTTGAAGGGCGATCGTTGCTTTACCGACAAATGCGCCTATGACCGCCGCCCCTACGCCCCCGGCCAGCACGGCCGTGCGCGTAAGAAGGTGAGCGAATACGCGGTGCAGCTGCGGGAGAAGCAAAAGACCCGCCGCGCGTACGGCATGCTGGAACGTCAGTTCCACCTGTATTTTGAAAAAGCCGAAATGCAGAAGGGCGTTACCGGCACCAACCTGCTGGTTATGCTGGAGCGCCGTCTGGACAACGTGATTTACCGTCTGGGTTTTGCCAACTCGCGCAACCAGGCCCGTCAGCTGGTGCGTCACGGCATTTTCACGCTCAACGGCCGTAAGGTGAATATCCCTTCCCTGCAGGTGCGGGTGGGCGATACCATTGAGATTCCTGAAAAGAACCGTAAAATTCCCGTTCTGGCCGAAGCTCAGGAGGCCATTGCCCGCCGCGGCTGCCCGCCCTGGCTGGAAGCGGACGGCGCCGCCTTTAAGGGCTCGGTCAAGGCCTTGCCGCAGCGCGACGAAATTCAGTTCCCCGTCAACGAGCAGCTGATCGTCGAACTTTACTCGAAATAACCGGGGGTTCGCATGCTTATAAAACAGGGCGAACGCCTTATCAACGCGCGCAACTGGTCCGAGCTGGTCAAGCCGGAACAGATCGCGCGTGAAGAAGAAACCGCCAGCCCCACCCACGGCAAGTTCATCTGTGAACCGCTGGAGCGGGGCTACGGCACCACCATCGGCAACGCTTTGCGGCGAGTGCTGCTCTCCTCTCTGCAGGGGGCGGCCTTTGTGTCCGTCAAGATTGCCGGCGTGCAGCACGAGTTCACCACGATCCATGGGGTGTTGGAGGACGTCACCGACGTCATTCTGAACATCAAGCAGGTTCGCCTGCGCCTGGATACGGAGGAACCCCAGCGCCTGACTCTGCGGGCTTCTTCTCGCGGGCCGGTGCTGGCCGGGCAGATTGAGACCAATCAGCATGTGAGCGTGCTCAACCCCGACCTGCACATTGCCACTCTTACCGAGGACGTGGACCTGGAGATGGAGTTTGAGGTCCGCATGGGCAAGGGCTATGTGCCCGCCGACATGCATGAGGGCCTGGACGACGAGATCGGGCTGATCCGCCTGGACTCCAGCTTTTCTCCGGTGCGCAAGGTGGCCTATACGGTGGAGCAGGCCCGCGTGGGCCAGATGACCAACTACGACCGCCTGTTGTTGGAAGTATGGAMCGACGGCTCCCTCACGCCCGAAGACGCCATTGCCTACAGCGCCAAGATCATTAAAGACCAGATTTCCGTGTTCATCAATTTTGATGAGCGGGTTTCCGGCGACATGCGCGACGGCAACGGCGACAGCGGTGAGCTCAATGAGCACTTGTTCAAAAGCATTGATGACCTGGAGCTTTCCGTGCGGGCGACCAACTGCCTGCGCAGCGCCAACATTGCCCTGGTGGGCGAACTGGTGCAGCGGACCGAGGCCGAAATGCTCAAGACCAAGAATTTCGGCCGCAAATCGCTGGACGAAATCAAGAGCGTGCTGCTGGATATGGGCCTCGACTTTGGCTTGAAGGTCGACAACTTCGACAAGAAATATCAGGACTGGAAAAGGAAGCAGCAAAATGAGGCATAGCAATTCCGGAAGGAAACTTTCGCGCACGCCTGCGCACCGCAAGGCCCTGTTGCACAATCTCGCCAAGGCGCTGCTGCTCCACGGCAAAATCCGCACCACGGAAATGAAGGCCAAGGAACTGCGCCGGGTGGTGGAGCCCCTGATTACCCTTGCTAAACGCAACGACCTGCACTCTCGTAGGCTGGCGTATCGGGCCCTTAACGATCATGCCCTGGTCAAGCGTCTGTTTGACGACATTGGGCCCCTGTTTGCCGGCGTGCCCGGCGGCTACACCCGTGTGATCAAACTGGCCATGCCGCGTAAGGGCGACAACGCCCCCATGGCCGTCATTGAGCTGACGCGCAGCCAGCAGGCCGCTCCCGTTAAGGAAGCTGCCCCCGCCAAGGAAGCCACGGCGCCCGAAGGCGACAAGTAACAACAAACCGCTACAGCAGCGGCCCTCAACGGCCGTAGCGCCGTCCAGATACAAAGCGCCCCCTGTGTTTGCAGGGGGCGCTTTGCGCTTGTGCAACGCCTTTTCAGCACCGGCAGGCCGCCATAGCGGCAAACTGTCTGCCTGGGCAAGCGGACTGGCTATCTTGCTGTCTTGCCCCTGCATTTTCCGCTATGATTGGGTTGCGGAATAAAGGTATGGTGGCAAATTTACGTTGAAACTGCTTTGGCAGCTGCATAAGAGACGCCCGGCATGCAGGTCAAGTGCAAGGATTGGCGTGGTTACGCGCCGGAACGGGCGTGCCGTTGCGAGAATACAGATCCTCAACAGCAAGCTGTTCTGAAGGATAGGGGACCCTCTTTTTCTGCCGTCCACAGGGCGTCCCGGATGGACGCTTGTCAGGCCGCGGCCTGGGAAAATAGACGGCAGAGCAAAAGAGGGCCCCCGCAAGGCCTTTTACTGTTTTTCTTCCGCCTTGGCGGCTGCCGGAGCGGGTTTGGTTTTCTTTGTCCTGGGGGTGCCGGAACGGTGGACCACAAATTTGCTCACCGAAGGCTTGCGGTGGATGGGTTCCTGCAGCAAACACTTGGTAGGGCATTTTTCCACGCAGGCGGAGCAGTAGACGCAGAGGAAGGGATCGTAGTTCCACTTGCCGCCCTTGGCATCCACCACAATGGCCCCGGTGGGGCAGACTCTGGCGCAGGTGCTGCAGAAGATGCAGTGCTCCACGTCGTTGGTGATGACGCCGCGGTAGCTGGCGAAGGGCTCGCGCTCCTCCAGGGGATAGAGCCTGGTGGCCGGCTTGGCGGACAGATTGCGCAACACGTTGGGAAGCATATACATGGCGCTACCTCTCAGTGCAGGAAATGCACGGGTCGATGCTCAGCACGATCACCGGCACGTCGGGCAGTTTGCAGCCCGGCAGCATGTGCAGCAGGGCGGGGATGTTGGCAAAAGTGGGCGTGCGCACGCGCATGCGTTCCAGGTTTTTGGTGCCGTTGGCGCGGATGTAGTAGAACAGCTCACCGCGGGGCTGCTCCACACGGAAGACGGATTCGCCCTCCGGGTTGCCGGGCACCTTGACGGTGAGTTCGCTTTCGGGCAGCCGGTTCAGGGCTTCGCGGACGAGCTCAATGGCGTGCAGCACTTCATAAAAACGCACCTTGGCGCGGGCGTAGCAGTCGCCGTCCGGCTCCACCACGGGGATGAAGTTGAGATCCTTGTAGGCGGCATAGCCGTGCATGCGCTCATCAATTTCCCAGCCGCTGCCGCGCAGGGTGGGGCCGGCTGCGCCCAGCAGGCGGGCGTCCTCTTTGCTCAGATAGCCGATGCCGCGGGTGCGCTCCTGCACGGTATAGTCGTCCAGCATGGTGCGGGTCAGCTCGCGCATGCCGTTTTCCAGTTCGTCCAGGCGGCCCAGCATCCAGCGGATCTGGTCCGGGGTGAGGTCGCGGCGCACGCCGCCCACCACATTGACGGAGAGGATGACGCGGTTGCCGGCCGTGGCTTCACAGATGTCCATGACGTGTTCACGAATGCGCCAGAACTGCTGGAAGACGCTTTCAAAGCCAAAAGCATCGGCAAACAGGCCAAGCCAGAGCAGGTGCGAGTGCATGCGGTGCAGTTCTGAC
The DNA here is from genome assembly GCF_004309735.1 of Desulfovibrio legallii. NCBI lineage: Bacteria > Pseudomonadati > Thermodesulfobacteriota > Desulfovibrionia > Desulfovibrionales > Desulfovibrionaceae > Desulfovibrio > Desulfovibrio legallii. The sequence goes on along the minus strand of NZ_SIXC01000002.1, from coordinate 66,575 downwards.
CAGACCACGCGCAGAAACTGGGCGCGTGGCGGGGCCGTGATGCCCATGAGGTCTTCAATGGCATTGCAATAGCAGTTGGCGTGGATGCAGGAGCAGATGCCGCAGATGCGCTCCACCACAAAGACCATCTGGTTGTAGTCCTTGACGCGGACCAGGCTTTCCAGCCCACGGTGCACAAAGCCGAGTTGGGGCACGGCCCCCACCACGGTTTCGTCCTCCACCACAAACTTGATGTGCAGCGGTTCGGGCAGCACAGGGTGCTGCGGCCCGAAGGGGATGACGGTGGTGCGGTTGCTCATGCCTGCTCTCCTTTGGGGGCCGCGTCCGCGGCGCCGGCCTTGGCCGCCGGGGCGCGCCGCACGGTGGTCATGGTGAAGTAAGGGGCGTGGCTGACTTCGCCTTCCAGGTACATGCCGCCCTGGTAGTCCAGGGGCAGGCCCGCAAAACGCACGCCGAACTGGTCCTGGGTTTCGTTTTCAATAAGCACGGCGCAGAAGTAGACGGGCGTGATGCTGGGAATGGGGGCATCCTTGTTTACGTCCATGCGCAAATGGACCATGCCCTTGGCGTCCTGCGGTTCCCACACGCACATATCGGCGTTGTTGCGCAGGTCGGTCATGGTCAGGTTTTCATCAAAGTGGTAAAACAGTCGCAGGGTGTTTTCGTCCACCACGGTCTGCGACATGGTCACAAAACGGTATTTTTTGTTGGCCAGCTGCTGCACTTCGCCCAGCAGCGTTTCCGGCGTAACTTCCTTGGCTTCAAAAAGCATGGCGCAATCCTTCGGGTCCTAGCCCGCGTTTTGCAGTGGCTGGTCGTCGGTTTTTGGGGCGGCCGCTTCCGTGGGCGGGGTATTGTCCTCATCGCCGGGCATGCGGGTGGGTTCCGGTTCCGGGCCCAGGCCCATCTTGGCCTGCAGCACGCCCAGGGCCTGCACCACGCCGTCGATGATAGCCTCGGGTTTGGGCGGGCAGCCGGGCACAAAGACATCCACAGGGATGATGGTGTGCGCGCCGTTGAGTACATTATAGGTGTCTTTGAACACGCCGCCCGAAAGGTTGCACGCGCCGATGGAAACCACGGCCTTGGGTTCGGGCATCTGTTCATAGATCTGCTGGAGCACATGGCGGTTGCGGTGGTTCACCGTGCCGGTGACCAGCAGCACGTCCGCGTGCTTGGGGTTGCCCGTGTTGACCACGCCAAAGCGCTCCACATCGTAGAGGGGCGTGAGACAGGCCAGCACCTCAATGTCACAGCCGTTGCAGGAACCGCAGTCAAAGTGCACGATCCACGGAGACTTGAGCCGGCTCCGCTTGATCATTTTATCGACAAATCCCATTTTCCCGCCTCCTTACGCAACGTACAGCCACAAAAGGTTTACCAGGGCCAGCCCCATGCCGAGCAGCAGGGACTTTTTCTGCACCATCCACTGCCAGGTAAGCCGGGCCGTGATGTTGTCGATGACGATTTCCGTAAACAGCGAAGCGGCCACCAGAATGGCCATACCCACCACGCTGGTGTGCCAGAACATGGCGCACAGGCCCAGGATAAGCACCAGGTCCAGCCAGTGGGCCACTTCAATAATGGCCAGGAAAGGACCGGAATATTCGGTCTGCACGCCGCGGACCAGTTCCTGATGGCCGTGGTGGCTGGCCGCGATGTCAAAGGGCGATTTGCGTAGCTTGATGGTCAGGGCGTAGCCCAGGGCCAGGAAAAGCAGGGGCATTTTGAGCAGCAGGGGTTCCTTCAAGCTGAACACGTCCGCCAGAGAGAAGGAGCCCGTGCACATGGCAAAACCCACAAAGACCAGAATAAGGATGGGCTCGTAGGCCAGCATGAGCAGCAGTTCACGTTGGGCGCCCACGTTGCTGTAGGGGGAGGGCACGCAGATGGCGCCTACCACCTGAAACACCGCGCCCACCGAAAGTACAAAGAAAAGCAGCAGCAAGTCGCCGCCCATGAAGAAGATGAACAGGGCCAGAGCCGAAGAAATGAGCGTGATGTAGGCGCAGAAGACCAGCCAGGCGTTAGTTACTTTGGCTTCTTTGCCCGCCAGTTTGAGGATGTCGTAGAAAGGCTGCAACAGGGGCGGCCCCACGCGCGACTGCATGCGCGCCGTGAGGCGTCTGTCCACACCGTTAAGCAGTCCGCCCGCCAGGGGCGACAAGAGCAGGCCGCCGAGAGCGCCGAGGATAGAGAGCATCAGAGCAGACCTCCTATGAGAACGATCAGGAATGCCGTGGAAATGATGTCTATGCCTCTGGTGATGGTGCCTTCGCCAAAGTACTGGGCCAGGTAGAAGTTGGCCACACGGGCTGGTTCAAAGACGTTCATGGGGCCTTTGAAGCCCACCTGGCCATCCTTTACCTGGGTCAGACCGGAGAAGTAGGGTTCGGCATGGGCCTTGCCCGGCACCTTGCGGGCCGCGCGCCAGGCCAGCCAGACGCCCACGGCCAGCAGGATGAAAAGAATGTACATCCAGCCGAAGCCCCCCGCGCCTGTAAGGGACGCGCCGGGGATGAAGCCTTCGCTGTGCAGGTTGAAGCGGGCGTAAACGCCGACCACGGAGGGCTCCACAAAGGTCTTGAGCACCAGCGGCGCAATGAAGGAAAAGATCAGCGCCAGACCGCAGAGCGACCGCAGGGCAAACATGATGGACGGGCGGGTGTCGCCGTGCCGCGGATGCTCGTGCAAGTTGGACGAAGACACGATGACGCCGGCCCAGCGCGCCCAGAACAGCACGGTGAAGGCCGAGCCCAGGGCCACGAAAAAGACGATGGGCGTCATGGCCTGGGTGGCGCGGGCGATAGCTTCAATGGCCATCCACTTGCCGATGAGCATGCCAAAGGGCGGCAGCATCATGGTGAAGATGCCGATGACCGTGATGACGGCCGTGCGCGGCATTTTGCCGTACAGGCCGCGCATGTCTTCAATATCGCGAGAGCCGATGCGCTGTTCGATGGTGCCCACGCACATGAAGAGCAGGCCCTTGGAAACGGAGTGGTAGATGATGATGGTGGTGGCCGCCATCATGGAGGCTGCCGTATTAATGCCCACGCAGGCGATGATCAGGCCCAGGTTGGCGATGGTGGAGTAGGCCAGAATTTTTTTGGCGTTGCTCTGGCTTACGGCCAGGATGCAGGTGGCCACAAAGGTGAAAGCGCCGAACAGGGCCACGATGGTGGACATGGTGGTGTCGGCAAAGGCCGGGGCCATGCGCAGCAGTAAATAGGTGCCGGCCTTGACCATAGTGGCCGAGTGCAGCAGGGCGGAAACGGGCGTGGGTGCCACCATGGCCCCGCACAGCCAGCTTTCAAAAGGCACCTGGGCGGATTTGGTAAAGGCCGCCACGCAGAAGAAGGCAAAAGGCAGCAGCATGGCCGTGCTCTTCACATCCATGCCGGTCATCTTCTGCAGCACCAGTTCGGTGGAAAGGGTGCCCAGACTTTTCTGGATAAACAGCATGGCCGAAACAAAGGCCAGGCCGCCCAGCACGTTCATCCACAGGGCGCGGTAGGCGTTGGCCTTGGCTTCTTCGGTCTGGTCGTGCCCGATGAGCAGGAAGGAGCACAACGTGGTCACTTCCCAGAAGAAAAACATCCAGGAAAGATTGTTGCACAGCACCAGGCCGTTCATGGCCCCCAGGAAGCAGAAAATAATGGCAAAAAAGCGCGGCTTGCGGGAAACGCGCAAATGCAGGTGCTCTTCGTGCACATCCATGTAGCCCAGACCATAAATGGTGATAAGCCCGCCCACCACGGAAATAATGATAACCATGATGAGAGAAAGCCCATCGGGGGCAAAGGCTACTGCGGGGGCGTCCCCTTCGGCCAGCACAAATTTGAGGTAGAGCAGGCCGACCAGCTGCAATACGGTCATGCCCATGACCAGTCTGCTGCCCAGCTTCCAGCCGATGCCCAGAATGTAGAGCAGCAGCAGGAGGTCCAGGACGCTGAAAAGCGTGTCCAGCGGCATGCCAAGGAAGGTTTCGGCTTCCAGCCGGAAGGCCCCGTTGGCCCCCAGGAAGACCGCAGAAAGCGCCATGACCGCCACGGCGGTGGGCACCAACAGTTTGCGACACCCGTCGCTTTGTGTGAAATAAAGCGCAATGGCCACAATAAAGGGCAGCACAACGCAACAAAAAACAAGTAAGCTCATGATAGTTGCCCCATTACCCTAGTAGTTGTGAAAACATTCACCAAATCCAGACCTTCTCACAACCTGCAACAAAGACCTCCTTCAAAAAAATTGGTGCATATGAGTAATAATTCCAGTATCGCAACTGTTGTATTACGTCAATGGGCAAGAAAAAATTCACAGATTGATTGCTTGATGAATATCGTTGTAGTTTACTTGTAATAAATTTACAAAAAACGTGTTACTGGAACAGTTAGCGAATGAAATGAGCTAACGGCTCTGCAAGGATTTTCTTGAAAATCCTTGCCACGAAATGCGAGAAGGCAGGCTTTTGCCTGCCGTAAGCGAGCATTTCAAGTGTTAAATGCTCTAGAGCAGTTTACGAATGAAATGAGTTAATTGCTCTGCAAGGATTTTCTTGAAAATCCTTGCCACGAAATGCGAGAAGGCAGGCTTTTGCCTGCAGTAAGCGAGCATTTCAAGTGTTAAATGCTCTAGTAGGCAGGCAGAACAGCCATACTGGGGGTGGTCTGTGCGTCCTGAGGTTTTGTAAGAATCCTACCTCCTGAGTATGCGTTTCTGGGGCGGCGCATAAAAAACGCCCCGGCTCTTGCCGGGGCGTTTTTTTGCGGGGCAGATGTCAGATTGGCGCGAGCGGCCGGGCGGGCCGTTAACGCCGCGGGCGCAAAGAAGGGCGGTTTTGTTCAGAGTGGGGCAAGTTCTCGTTGCCGGACCTTGCCGCCCGTTTTCCGGATTCCTCCGGTCAGCCCGCAGCGGGCGGCGCTGTCGTCAGTTGGCCACGATGTTGACCAGCTTGCCCGGCACTACCACCACCTTGCGCACGGTAAGCCCGGCTGTGTGGCGTTGTACGTTGGGGTCCGCCAAGGCGGCCTGCTCCAGCGCGACCTTATCCGCTTCCGCCGGCACCTGCACGGTGCCGCGCAGTTTGCCGTTGACCTGCAGGGCCACGGTAAGCATGTCCTGCGCGGTGGCTGCGGCCTCCCAGCGGGGCCAGGCCTCGCCGGACAGGGTGTCGACGTGGCCCAGGCGCTCCCACAGTTCTTCGCAGACGTGGGGGGTAATGGGCGCGAGCAGGGTCAGCACCGTGGCCATGGCAGAGGAGAACACGCGGCGTTCGCTCTCGCTGTTGCCCATTTTTTCCCGGGCCAGGTACATGGCGTTGACCAGCTCCATGACGGCGGCAATGGCCGTATTGCACTGGAAGCGTTCGCCCATGTCCTCCCCGGCCTTTTTGACCGTCAGGTGTTCGCGGCGGCGCAGGTCGCGGGCTTCGACCGTTTGGGCGTCCGCGTCCGTGGCCTGGCAGGCCTTGAGGGGCAGGAGCCGTTCCCGTTCTTCCATAAACAGCCGCCAGACGCGGCCGATGAAGCGCGAGGCTCCTTCGATGCCTGAATCGGACCAGTCAAAGTCCCGTTCCGCCGGGGCGGCGAAGAGGCAGAACAGCCGCACCGTGTCTGCCCCGTATTTGGCGATCATCTCTGCAGGGGCCACCACATTGCCCTTGGATTTTGACATTTTGCCGCCGTCCTTCAGCACCATGCCCTGGGTGAGCAGGTTGGCGAAGGGCTCGTCCAGCCCGGCGGGGAAAAAGCCCAGGTCGCGCAGTGCCTTAGTGAAAAAGCGGGAATAGAGCAGGTGCAGGATGGCGTGTTCCACACCGCCGATGTACTGGTCCACGGGCAGCCAGTAGCTGAGGGCGGCGGGGTCAAAGGGGGCCTGGGTATTGCGGGCGCTGGTGTAGCGGGCGAAATACCAGGAAGACTCCACAAAGGTGTCCAGAGTGTCGGTTTCGCGCCGGGCCGGGCCTCCGCAACGCGGGCAGACGCATTGGGCAAAAGCCGGGGTCTCCGGCAGGGGGGAACGGCCGTCCTCGCGGATTTTGACGTCCATGGGCAGGAGCACGGGCAGGTTTTCTTCCTTTTCCGGCACCACGCCGCATTTTTCGCAGTAGATCACGGGGATGGGTGCGCCCCAGTAGCGCTGGCGCGAGATGTTCCAGTCCCGCAGGCGAAACTGGGTAGTGGCGCGGCCTTTGCCTTCTTTTTCCAAGGCTGCGGCCACGGCGGCCTTGCCTTCCACATTGGGCAGGCCGTCAAAGGGGCCGGAGCCCACCATGACGCCCTCGGCGGTAAAGGCCTCCGCAAGCTCTTCGGCCCGCAGTTCCTCCCCCTTGGGGCAGATGACCACCTTGACGGGCAAGCCGTACTTGCGGGCAAACTCAAAGTCGCGCTGGTCGTGGGCGGGCACGCCCATGACCGCGCCGGTGCCGTAGTCCGCCAGCACAAAGTTGCCCAGCCACAGGGGCACGCGCTGCCCTGTGAAGGGGTGCAGGGCGTAGGCTCCGGTAAAGATACCTTCTTTTTCCAAATTTTCGGACTGCCGGTCCAGGCGGTCCATATTGCGGATGCGCTCCACAAAGGCGCGTACCTGGTCGGCCTGCGGCTGCCCGGCAATGAGTTGTTCCACCAGGGGGTGTTCCGGCGCAAGCGTCATGAAGGTGACGCCGAAGAGCGTGTCCGGACGGGTGGTGAAAACGTCCAGGCTCTGCGCGCCCTCCACGGGTTTTTCCAGGGCAAAGGTGACGGCCGCGCCCGTGGATTTGCCGATCCAGTTGCGCTGCATGGCCAGCACGCGTTCGGGCCAGCCGCCCTCCAGCTTCTGCAGGTCTTCCAGCAGTTCGTCGCCGTAAGCCGTGATTTTAAGGAACCATTGGGTCAGGTCTTTCTGGATCACGCGGCTGTCACAGCGCCAGCACAGGCCGTCAATGACCTGCTCGTTGGCCAGTACCGTATGGCAGGAGGGGCACCAGTTCTGCGCGGCCTTCTTGCGGTAGACCAGACCTTTTTCCAGCAGGCGCAGAAAGAACATCTGTTCCCAGCGGTAGTATTCCGGCCGGCAGGTGGCGACTTCTCTCGACCAGTCGTAGGAATAGCCCAGGCGTTGGAGCTGGGCGCGCATGTTGGCGATGTTGTCGTAAGTCCAGCGGGCGGGATGGGTGTGGTGTTTGATGGCCGCGTTTTCCGCCGGCAGGCCAAAGGCGTCCCAGCCCATGGGGTGCAGCACGTTGTAGCCCAGCATGCGCCTGGTGCGCGCCACCACGTCGCCAATGGCGTAGTTGCGCACATGGCCCATGTGGATGTTGCCCGAAGGGTAGGGAAACATCTCCAGCACATAGTACTTGGGCTTGTCGCTCTTGTCGCTGCAGGCAAAGGCGTTTTCCGCCTGCCAGCGGGCCTGCCATTTTTCTTCAATAGCTTGCGGATTGTAGCGTTCGTGCGTCATGGCGTACCAGGAGGTTAGGCGGACGGGACGGGCGCAGGGTTTTCCCCGGAGGGGGATTCCAGGGCCTTGGCTACGGCGTCCAGAATGCCGTTGATAAAGTTTTTGGCCGTGTCCGCGCCGTATTCCCGGCTCAGTTCCAGGGCCTCGTTAATGGCTACCCGGGGCGGCACGTCGGGTCGGCAGAGCAGCTCGTAGACGGCCAGCCGCAGCAGGGTCAGCTCTACCCGGCCCATGCGGTCCAGCCGCCAGTTGCGGGCGTGGCGGGCAATGAGCTGATCCAGGCGTTCGCGTTCCCGCCAGACGCCTTCCACCAGTTCCCAGGCAAAGCCCACCGGCATATCGCCCGGCTCCCTGGCGGGGTCGGGCGTGGCGGCGGGCGTGCGCAAAAACTGACTGCGCAGGTCCGTCATGCTGGTGGCCGAGGTAAAAGAAAGGCCGTAGAGCACTTGAAAGGCCTGGGCCCGCTCGCCGTGACGGGTGGCGTTTTTTCCTTTGGCCATGGGTTAGAGCTGCTCCAGCACGCGGACGGTTTCCAGCATGGCGGCGGCGGCTTCGGCCCCTTTATTGCCAGCTTTGGCCCCGGCGCGTTCAATGGCCTGTTCAATGTTGTCGCAGGTCAGCAGACCGAAGCCGATGGGCGTGCCCGCGTGCAGCATGGCCTGGGCAATGCCCTTGGTGGCCTCGGCGCAGACATAGTCAAAGTGCGGCGTACCGCCGCGGATGACCGCGCCCAGGGCCAGCACGCCGTCAAAACGGCCGCTCTGGGCCAGCTTTTGGCAGACCAGAGGCATCTCGAAAGCGCCGGGCACGCGCACCAGGGTGATGTCGTCCTGGCTTGCGCCGTGGCGTTCCAGATAGTCCAGCGCGCCGCTGATCAGCCTGTCCACGATAAAATCGTTGAAACGCGCGGCCACCATGGCCACTTTAAGGCCCTTGGCGTCCAACTGGCCGGCGATGGTTTGTACGGTCATGTTCACTCCCAGGAAGGTATATTCCTCAAGGCCGTTGTTCACGACAAAGCGCCCCGGCCCAAAGCCGGAACGCGCCATAATCAGATAAAACCGTTGCGCAGCAGCAGCTCACGGGTCACGCCCGCGCCGCCGGCCGCGTCCTGCGCGCCGGGGTCTTCAGCCGCCGTTTGCGCGCCCGGCGGCGTGCTGCTTGCCGCGCGCGCGTCCAGTACGCGCCGCACATATTTGCCGATAAGGTCCGTTTCCAGATTCACCGACACGCCGGGCCGCCAGCGGCGCATGCCCGTGCGTTGCCTGGTGTCGGGAATGACGTTGACCTCAAGAAAATCCGGACCGCAATCATTGACTGTTAAGCTGATGCCGTCAAGAGTCACCGACCCTTTGGGGAGGATTTCCGGCGCGAACTCCGGAGGAAAGCGCAGCCGACAGCGCAAGGACTGCCCCACGGCCCGCACTTCCTGCACCGTGGCAATGCCGTCCACATGGCCGCTTACCAGATGCCCGCCCAGACGGTCGCCCAGGGCCAGGGCGCGCTCCAGATTGACGCGGTCGCCAGGCCGCAGCGCGCCCAGGGTAGTCCGGGCCAGGGTCTCCGCCGAAGCGTAGGCTGTAAAGTCCGCGTCCCCAAAGGTTTCCACTGAAAGGCAGGCGCCGTTGACGGCAATAGATTCGCCCGCTACAAGCCCGGAAAGAGCAAACAGCGGGCGCAGACGCAGGCGGCACTCCGCGCCTGAACGACGCAGGTCCGCGACCTCGCCCTCGCCTTGCACCAGACCCGTGAACATATTTGTACCCTTGGGATGGTTTTAGTTGTGTTTTTTGTGGGGCGAAGGGAACTTTTGTGATCAAAAGTTCCCTTCGCCCCACGCCCTCTATCTTTCAAAAACCTTTTTTGCGTAAGCGTGTGCGCGGTGAGCCCACCGGCATAGGGAGGCGGCACGTGCGCTCAGGCGAGCAGCGTGTCCAGGGGATGCAGCCGGATGTGCACGTCCCCGCCGCAAATGTCCGTGCGGCTTACACGCAGGCGCAGGGCCTCGTCCAGGCTCAGGGGCGCACGGCCGGAAAACAGCGGATGGGCGTCCGCGTCGCCTAGAATTATAGGGGCCAGGTGCAGGCGAAAGTCGTCCACCATGCCGGCTTCCAGCAGGCTCAGCGCCAGCTTGCCGCCCCCTTCGCAGAGTACGTAGGGGCAGTGCAGTTCTTGCCACAAAAGTTGCAGCAGGCCGACAAAGTCCGGGCCGCCTCCGCGCGCGCGCGGGCCCAGGGCCAGCACGCGCACGCCCATTTCGCGCAGGGCTTTGGCCGTGGTGGAGGCCGCCGCCGCTGGCGAGGCCATAAAAATGGTCTGCTCCGGCCTGTGCCTGAGCAAATGAAAATCCGCGTCGGGCTGCGGCAGGCGCGAGGTCAGCACGCAGGCCAAGGGTTGTGGGGCCGTTGCCCCGGCCTCGTGTACCGTCAGGCGCGGGTCGTCCGCCCTGAAGGTGCCGCCGCCGATAAGCACAGCTCCACCGCACAGGCCAATGCCTGCGCGCAGGCGCTGCACTTCCTGCCGAGAAGGCTCGGAGCTGATCCACTGGGATTGCCCCTTGCGCGTGGCGATGCGTCCGTCCAGCGTGGCGGCCATCTTGAGGATGACGTAAGGCCGGTTTTGGGTCTGCCAGACCAGAAAATCCGCCACCAGGTCGCGGCACTCCTGCGCGCACACGCCCTCCACCACCTCCAGCCCGGCTTCGCGTAACTGACACGCACCGCCGCAGGCCACGGGGTTGGGGTCGGCCAGACCCACCACCAGCTTTTTGATGCCGGCCTCGCGCACGGCCGCGGTGCAGGGTGGGGTTTTGCCCTGATGGCAGCAAGGCTCCAGGGTGACCACCAGGGTGCAGTCTGCCGGGTCCACCCCGTGCGCGCGGGCGTCCTTGATACAGGCGACCTCGGCGTGGTCTTCCCCGGCGGCATGGTGCCAGCCGCGCGCCGCCACGTGTCCGTCGCGCACCAGTACGGCCCCCACCGTGGGATTGGGACAGGTCTTCCAACGACCCCGCTCGGCAAGGGCTATGGCCTCGCGCATAAAGGGAGCGTAATCCAGTTCAGACATGGGAGCCTTCTCCGGTTTGAGCGCTGACCACGGGGGGGACGAAGGGCAGCTGTTCCACAAGAACCCCGGCTTCACGCAGCATTTGCGTGGCCAGTTCGTCTGGATAGTCCTCTGCATAGAGGATATGGCGAACGCCGCAGTTGATAAGCATTTTGCTGCAGAGCACGCAGGGATGGGTGGTGCAGTAGAGCTCCGCGCCGCTGATATTGATGCCGTGCACCGCGGCCTGAATGATGACGTTTTGCTCCGCGTGCAGCCCCCGGCAGATTTCGTGCCGCTGGCCGGAAGGGATGCCCAGCTGTTCGCGCAGGCAGCCCACCTCCAGGCAGTGGGGCACCCCGGCCGGAGCGCCGTTGTAGCCCGTGGCCAGGATGCGTTTGTTCTTCACCAGCACCGCGCCCACCCGGCGGCGCAGGCACGTGGAGCGCCCGCTTACCAGGTAGGTGATGTTCATGAAGTATTCGGGCCAAGGCATGCGTTGCATAGGACCACCTGAAATAGTTGCGGCCGGGGACAAGCCCGGCCAGACTGCCGCCGCGTGCGCTGCCTTGAGCGCGGTCCGGCTTACGCCCAAACGTAAGCCGGACCGCCATAAACGGCTTACCAGGCAAACAGCGGGAACTGCCGGGCGAACTCCTCCACCTTTTTACGGATGTTTTCCAGCGCGGCGGGTTCGTTGCGTTTTTCCAGGGCTTCCACAATAAAGCTGCCCACCAGGCGCATATCGTCTTCTTTCATGCCGCGCGTGGTCAGGGCCGCAGAGCCCAGGCGGACGCCCGAAGTAACAAAGGGCGAACGGGTTTCAAAAGGCACGGTGTTTTTGTTTACCGTAATGCCCGCCTTGTCCAGGGCCTGTTCGGCGTCCTTGCCCGTAATGTCCTTGCTGGTCAGGTCCACCAGCATTAAGTGGTTGTCCGTGCCGCCGGAAACCAGGTCGTAGCCCGCCTTCATGAGGCAGGCGGCCAGGGTGGCGGCGTTCTGCACCACCTGCAGCTGGTATTTTTTGAAGGCAGGACGCAGGGCCTCGCCAAAGGCCACGGCTTTGGCCGCGATGACGTGCATGAGCGGCCCGCCCTGAATGCCGGGGAAAATCTGGCTGTTGAGGGTTTTGGCCATGCTTTCGCCGGAAAGGATCATGCCGCCGCGCGGACCGCGCAATGTCTTGTGCGTGGTGGTGGTGGTGATGTGGGCGTAGGGCAGGGGGCTCTGGTGCAGGCCTGCGGCCACCAGCCCGGCAATGTGGGCCATGTCCACCACCAGGGTGGCGCCCACTTCGTCAGCAATCTGCCGAAAACGCGCAAAATCAATGGCGCGGGGGTAGGCGCTGGCGCCCGCCACAATGGCCTGAGGTTTGTGTTCACGGGCCAGGGTGGCCACCTGATCGTAGTCAATGCGGCCTGTTTCGCGCTCCACGCCGTAAGAAACCACGTGGAAGAGGCGGCCGGAGAAGTTCACCGGGCTGCCGTGGGTCAGGTGCCCGCCGTGCGAAAGGTTCATGCCCAAAATGGTATCGCCGGGCTTCATGAAGGCCAGATAGGCGGCCATGTTGGCCTGTGAGCCGGAATGAGGCTGCACGTTGACATACTGGCAGTCAAAAAGCTGCTTGGCGCGGTCCTGGGCCAAGGTCTCGGCTATATCCACGTATTCGCAGCCGCCGTAATAGCGCTTGCCGGGGTAGCCTTCGGCGTACTTGTGGGTCAGCACGCTGCCCTGGGCCTCGCGCACTGCCGGCGAAACGAAGTTTTCCGAGGCGATGAGTTCCAGTTTGCTGACCTGACGGTTGGATTCCAGAATGATGGCCTGGGCCAGTTCCGGGTCTTGGAGCAGGATTTCGTCCATGAGCGCTTCCTTATGGTTGGCGGGGGCGGACCATGCCCCCCCCGGCCGCGGGGCAAAGGGCGTGGGGCCCTAGGCTTCCCACTTTTTAAAAATGACGCTGGCGTTGGTGCCGCCGAAGCCGAAAGAGTTGCACATGGCGTAGCTGCAGGCCTGGTGCACCGTGCCGTTCGCCAGGTAGTCCAGATCGCATTCCGGATCGGGATTTTCCAGGTTGATGGTGCCAGGCAGCATGCCGTCGCGCAGGGCCAGGGCCGTGAATACGGATTCGATGCCGCCGGCTGCGCCCAGCAAATGGCCGGTCATGGATTTGGTGGCGGAAATTTTGAGCTTGGGCGCATGCGCGCCAAAGACCAGTTTAATGGCGCGGGTTTCGGTCTTGTCGTTGAGCATGGTGGAGGTGGCGTGGGCGTTGATGTGCTCCACGGCCTCTGGCTGGATGCCCGCATCCTTGAGGGCGTTTTGCATGGCGCGGGCCATGCCTACGCCGTCCTCACAGGGAGCGGTCATATGGTAGGCGTCGCCCGTGGCGCCGTAGCCCACCATTTCAGCGTAGATTTTGGCGCCGCGCGCCTGGGCCGATTCCAGCGATTCCAGCAGCAGCAGGCCGGCGCCCTCGCCGATGACAAAGCCGTCGCGCTTGGCGTCAAAGGGGCGGGAGGCGCGGGTGGGCTCGTCGTTAAACTGGGTGGAAAGCGCCTTGAGCGCCGTAAAGCCCGCCACGCCCAGGGGCGTGACCGTGGCCTCCACGCCGCCGGAAATAACCGCAGTGACCCGCCCCAGGCGGATGTTGTCAAAAGCCGTGCCCAGAGCGTGGATGGCGGAGGCGCAGGCCGTGGTGGTGACGATGTTGGGGCCTTTGGCGCCGGTAAAAATGGAAATCTGCCCCGGACCCATATTGGAAATGAGCATGGGGATCATGAAGGGCGAGATTTTGTTGGGACCGGACTGCAGCAGCTTGGCGTGGTAGGTCTCCAGGGTGTGCAGACCGCCCAGACCGATGCCGAGGATGACGCCCGTATCGTAGGCGTTAGCGTCGGTTACGGTAAAGTCCGCGTCTTTGAGGAGCATCTGGGCCGAAGTCACGGCAAACTGGGTGAAGCGGTCCATGCGGCGGGCCTGCTTCATGGGGATGTGGTCTTCGGGCACAAAATTTTTCACTTCGCCGGCAATGCGGGCATCGTAGGCCGAAGCGTCAAAAAGGGTGATGGGCGCAATGCCCGACTCGCCGGCGAGCAGCTTTTTCCAGGTGCTTTCCATATCATTGGCGAGGGGCGTAACGCCGCCAATGCCGGTGATCACTACGCGGGGACGGGTCATGCATGCTCCTTTGAAGGCGGGGGGACGCGGCGTCCCCCCACTGCGGCTGTCATGGGAATTCAAAGCGTCCTTCGTCCGCAGCGGCGGACGCCTCACGGTCGCGGCAACAGCGCGGTTTCGTTGGGCGTTTGTGCCGCCGCGCCGTTTTTGCGACGGGTGGGCACGGCGCGCCCGTGCGGCAAAGCCCGGCGACAGGCTGCGGGCCGGAAAGCCGGAAGCCCCTCCGGCGTTGGTGCGCCGGTACTATTGCTTGTTTTCGATGTAGCTGATGGCGTCTTGCACTTTCAGGATCTTCTGGGCGTCGTCGTCGGCAATTTCAATGTCGAACTCTTCTTCCATAGCCATGATCAGCTCGGTCAGGTCCAGAGAATCGGCGCCCAGGTCCTCCACAAAGGAGGCTTCGGGCTTCACTTCTTCGGCGCTCACGCCCAGTTGATCCACAATGATCTTTTTTACCTTTTCAGAAACATCAGACATGGTATCCTCCAGCAATAAAGTAATGGTCTCTCTGTTGGCCCGGCGTCGGGGCCGGGCGGGGTCTTTGTGGCGCGGGCGCGGTCAGCAGTACATGCCGCCGTTGACGCCCAGCACCTGTCCGGTGATGTAGGCGGCCTTGTCCGAGGCCAGAAAGGCCACGGCTTCGGCCACGTCTTCGGCCCGGCCCATGCGCCGCAGGGGTATGGCCGCCACATAATCCGCGCGCACTTCATCGGTAAGGGCTGCGGTCATGTCCGTTTCAATAAAGCCGGGGGCCACGGCATTGACCGTGATCTGCCTGGCGGCCAGCTCTTTGGCGCAAGATTTGGTGAGTCCCAGCAGGGCTGCCTTGGCCGCGGCGTAGTTGACCTGCCCGACGTTGCCCATCTGCCCCACCACGGAAGAAATATTGACGATCCGGCCGTAGCGGGCCCGGCTCATGATCTTGGCCGCCTCGCGCGAGCACAAAAAGGCTCCGCGCAGGTTGACGGTGAGCACGCGGTCAAAGTCCTCGTCCTTCATGCGCAGTAAGAGAACATCCCTGGTGATGCCCGCGTTGTTGACCAGCACGGCCAGGTTGACCTGGTCCTTGATCTCGGCGGCAAAAAAGTCGGCCACGGCGGCCCCGTCGCTCACGTCCAGGCCAAAAGCCCTGGCCTGGCCGCCCTGGGAGCGGATTTCCTCTACGGTTTTTTCCGCCTCTTCCGGGCGGCTGACGTAGGTAAGGTAAACCTGAAAGCCCTCCCGTGCCAGGGTGCGGGCAATGGCCCGGCCGATGCCGCGTGATCCGCCGGTTACCAAGGCCGTCGGCGCGTCTTGGGTGGAAGGGCACTGCACGGTTGTCATATTGCCTGCCTTTAGTCTGCGGCGTGCGGCACGCCAGTTGGAGCGAAAAGCGCGGAAAAGCCGTCAGGGCCGGCCGCGCGGCAGGGGCGAAGCATCGCCGTTTTTCTGGGCGTGTCCTGCGCGCCCGGCGTGCCCCCTGCGTGGAGAAACGCCCGTAAAAAATGTTGTTGCACGCGCGGTGCGCCGCGTGCGCCCCGGCCCCGTGTGCGGCCGGAGAAAAATCGGCTTAAAAGCGCAGCAGGGCCGCGCCCCAGGTAAGCCCTGCGCCGAAAGCCGTAGCCAGTACCCGGCAGCCCGGCCTGATGCGCCCCTGCGCGTGCGCTTCGGCAATGGCCAGGGGAATGGAGGCCGAAGAGGTGTTGCCGTACTGGTCCACATTGACGAACACGCGCTCGCCCGTGATGCCCAGGCGGCCGCCCACGGCTTCTATAATGCGCAGGTTGGCCTGGTGGGGCACCAGCAGGTCCACATCCGCAGCCGTGAGGCCGTTTTTGGCCAGCACGTCTTCGCAGACCTGCACCATGCTGCGCACCGCATGCTTGTACGTTTCACGCCCTTGCATGCGGATGAAAAAATCTTCGCCCACGGGGTCGCCCAGGCCATAACGGCTGGAGGTGCCGCCGCCCACGACGATAAGGTCGCGCTGGCGGCCGTCGCTCAGGCAGAGCACGTCTTCCAGCCCGGCCAGCACATTGGCCGAACCCGCGCTGACCACGCAGGCCGTGGCCGCGTCGCCAAAGAGCACGCAGGTGGAACGGTCCGCCCAGTTGACCCGGCGGCTGAGGGCCTCGGCGCAGATAAACAGAATCTTGGCCTCGTGATCCTGGGCCAGCAGCGAACGGCAGAGGGAAAGGCCGTACAAAAAACCGGAACAGGCGGCACTGAAGTCAAAGGCCATGACCGGCCCTGTGTCCAATTGCCCGGCCACAATGCAGGCCACTGAAGGAGAGAGCACGTCCGGCGTGCAGGTAGCGGTGATGACGTGGGTGAGCTCGGCAGGCAGCAGCCCCGCATCGTCCAGCGCGCCGCGCGCCGCGCGCAGGGCCATGTCCGAAGCGTTGTCGGCCGCGTCCAGCCTGTGGCGGCGGCGGATGCCCGTCCGGGAAACGATCCATTCATCGTTGGTGTCCACCACGGCGGCCAGGTCGGCATTGGTCAGCACCGTGTCGGGAACGTAGGCGTGCAGGGCAAGCAGATGGCAAAAAGGCTTCATTGGGGGTACCGTGGGTTAGATGGCGCGGGAGAAGCGGGTAAGCTCCTCGTTGGCCAGGATGGTTTCGGCCAGGCGAAGATTGGTGCCTTTACGTATAAAGGTGCCGCTCATGCGCACGGCGTTGGTCATGGCCCGCGCACTGGAGCGCCCGTGACAGACGATGGCCAGACCCTGCAGGCCCAAAAGCGGCGCGCCGCCGTATTCGGCGTAGTCCACCGTGCGCGCAAAGCGCCGGAAGGCCCCCCGGGCCAGCATGCCGCCCAGGGCCGGCAACAGGCCGGATGTGAAGACTTTTTTGAGCATGCGCACCAGCGAGGCGGCAAGCCCTTCGCTCATCTTGACCACCACATTGCCCACAAAACCGTCACAGACCACCACGTCCAGGTCGCCGGTAAAAATGTCCCGCCCTTCGGCGTTGCCCGCGAAGTTGAGGTTCTGAGCCATTTTCAGCAGTTCGTAGGCTTCCTTGACCTGGCTGTTGCCTTTGCCTTCTTCCTCGCCGATGCTCAAAAGGCTCACGCGCGGCGCTGCATAGCCCAGCAGGTCGCGGGCAAAAGCGTCGCCCATGAGGCCGAATTGAAAGAGGTGGTAGGGGCGGCAATCCACATTGGCGCCCACGTCCAGCACCACGACGGGGTCTTTTTCTGTGGGCAGCAGGGCCGCCAGGGCCGGACGTTCCACCCCGGCGAGCCGCCCCATGATGAACATGCCGCAGGCCACCGTGGCTCCGGAATGCCCGGCGCTGACCACGGCGTCGGCCGCGCCCTCCTTGACCAGGCGGCAGGCCACCTGGATGGAGGCGTTTTTTTTGCGCCGCAGGATGTCCGAGGGGCGTTCGTTCATGTGCACCACGTCATCGGCCTGCACGATGTCAAAATGCACGTTGACGAGGTCGAGCTTGTCCAGCTCGGCCTCCAGCTTGGGGGTATCTCCCACAAGCTGCACGTGCAGGTCGTACAGCCTGGCGGCCTCAATGGCCCCAGGCACCACCACGGAAGGGCCAAAATCTCCCCCCATGGCGTCCACGGCAATGACGGGGCGCTCGTTCATCACGCGTTGTCGTTGCCGGCAATCACCTTGCGCCCTTTGTATTCGCCGCAGTTAGGGCAAACGCTGTGGGGCAGGGTGGGTTCGCCGCAGGTGCAGTAGATGACGGCGGGCACGGCCACGCGGTCGTGAGAGCGGCGCATTCCTTTGCGGGAACGGGATTTTTTATTCTGCTGAACGGCCATGGCGGTCTCCTTTTCCGTATAGACGGAAGGCTTGGGCTGGCTGTGCAAAGGGGCGGGAAAGGCCCGCCCGCAAGACACAGCAGGTTACGCAAAAGTCGGGCGGATGTCTACTTGCCGCGCCGGACAAGCCCGCGCAGCACTGCCAGGCGGGGGTCGCCTTCTTCGGGCGGGCAGCCGCAGGGTCCGGCATTAAGGTTGGCCCCGCAGCGGGCGCACAGGCCCTTGCAGCCCTCTTGGCAGAGGGGCGTGGGTGGCAGGGCCAGCACAAATTCTTCCCAGCATACGGCGGCCAGGTCCAGCAGCAGCGCGCCGCGCTCCCAGACCAGTCGCTCGCCCRCCGGCGTCGGTTCCTGCGCGGCGTGACGCCTGGGCGCTTCGGGTTCGGGCTCTTCCGGCAGGCTTTCAAAGTCTTCAAACCGCGCGGCCAGCGGGGTAATGGCGTCTTCCGCGCAGCGGCTGCAGGGCAGGGCCACTTCGCCCTCCAGGCTGCCGCGCACCAGCCAGCCGTCCTCTACGGGCGTTACGGAAATCGTGGCGCGCAAGGGTTTGCGCACCCGGCAATCCATATGGAACTCCTTGAGGGGTTCCAGCCAGATGGCGGGGTCATCCAGCACAAATTCTTTGCCCTCCGGGGGCAGATCGCCGAGTCCGATGCGGTAGTTTTGCATGCTGTCCTCTGAAAGTTGATTCCCATACGCCCTGGGGCAGGGGATGTCAAGCAGTCGCGCTCAAGCGCCACGGCCGCTGCACAGCAGCAGCAGGGCCAGCCCGGCAAAAACGGTTCCGGCTGCCCGGTGGATGAGCATCTGCCCGCGCGGCGAGCGGTTGAACCAGAGGGCCAGCCGTCCCCCCAGGGCGGCCACGGCGCAGAACACCACCACCGTGGCCAGCATGAACAGCCCGCCCAGTTGAAGCACCTGCAGGGCCACACTGCCCCGCGCCGGGTCGCAAAACTGGGGCAAAAAAGCCAGAAAAAACAGGGAAACCTTGGGGTTGGTCACGTTCAGCACAATGCCCCGGCGGTACAGAGCCAGATAGCCGGGAAAGGGCGGCTTTGCCTCCGGGGTCAGGGCCAGGGCCGCGCCCGCGCGAAAGGAAAGCCAGGCCAGGCGCAGCAGATAGAGCGCGCCCGCGGCCTTGAGCAGGGTAAAGGCCAGGGCCGAACTCTGGAACAGGGCGGCCACGCCCAAGGCCACGGCCGTGGTGTGCACGCAGAGGCCTGTGACCAGCCCGAAGGTGGTGGCTACGCCCGCGCCCGCGCCGTACACGGCGGACTGGGTGAGCACAAAGATGTTGTCCGGCCCCGGAGCCACGGCCAGCAGCAGGGCTGCGGCAAAAAAGGCCAAAGCGGTTTCGGGCGTCAGCACGGCAGCGTCCCCTTTTGCAGAAAAATCCGTTTTTGTGCGCGCGGCCGGGCCTTGACCGCCCGCTCCAGGCGCAGGGCCGTACCCTGGTCGGGGCAGGTGCGGTGTTCCAGCAGGCGTACGGGGCGGCGGCCCCGCGTGTAGCGCGCTCCGCCCGCGCACAGGCCGTTGTGCTGGTCCAGACGGCGGCGCAGGTCGCGGGTGACGCCGCAGTAGAGGGTGCCGTCGGCGCATTCCAGCAGGTAGACCTGCCACAGTAAGGATTTTTGCAGCATAATCATAGTAGAGGCGCGGGGAGGCCGCATCTGGCAAAGATGGCGCAGGCGGTCCCGCAAGTTCAATCAAAGCCGCCCGCCAGCCAGACGGTGATAAGGAACGAAACCGCCCAGTTGCCCAGTCGCCAGAGCCAGGGATTGGATACGCGGCCGGCGGCCAGGCGGCGCACTTCGCTCAGGGCTCCCAGTACAGCCCCTACGGTGTGAAAAAACACGAAGCCCAGGCCCGCCAGAAAGCCAAACTGCGCAAGACAGACCAGAAACAGCGTAAAGGTGATGCAGGGGGCCAGACAGGCATTGCCGTCCTCTCGGCCAAAGCTCCACAGTCGGGCAAAGCCGTCGCCGCGGTTGCCGTAGGTGGCGCGATAATAAAAATGTTCTTCCCGGCGGGAGCCCGCAGTCCCGTCGCGGCGGGCGTCCTCCCTTTCATGGCCTGCGTCCGCGTCCCCGTGCAGCACTTCGGCCTCCACCACCTTGGGGCCGTCCGTGACGGAGCTGCCGTTGCCCGCGGGCAGGGCTTTGCGGCCGGGGTTTGCGCCCGGCGTGCGGGGGGGCTGCTGGTCGGACTGGGGCATGACGTTCTCCTCAAAGCGGGTTCGGGAACCCGGCTGGCAATGTGGTCACTTGGTTGTGCCCTGCGCGGGCCGGGGCGTCAAGACAGGGTGCAGAAGACGGCCGGGGCCGGACCGGGTGATGGACCGGCCCCGGCCTCTCCATGACGGATGCGGCGCGGTCGTGCGGAACCCTTGCCAAGGGGCGGACGGCACACTATTCTTATGCACGGGCAGGGGCCATTCCGCCCCGCCATACTAAGGAGTTTTGTCATGAAACGATCCCTCCCGGCGCTTTTGGCGGCCTTGGTTCTGTCCTGCGGCCTTGCAGGGACGGCGGTGGCCGCGCCGGCCGCCACTGCGGCGCAGACTCTGGAAAAAGCCTGGACGGCCTATAACATAGGGCAATACAAGCAGGTTATCCAGATGGTGCAGCCCCTGGCCTCGGACGGCAACCCGCGGGCGCAGGTGCTGCTGGGCCGTTGCTATGAAAACGGCCTGGGCGTGAACCAGGACCTGAGCACCGCGGCCAAGTGGTTCCGCCTGGCGGCGGACCAAAACGACAGCGAAGCGCAGGTGCTGCTGGCCTATCAGTACGAACTGGGCGTGGGCCTGCCCCGCAACGAGGCCGCCGTGGCGGACCTTATGCGTCGCGCGGCCGACAGCGGCAATGCCGAAGCCCGCTTCAACCTGGCCCTCTACTACAGCCAGGGCAAGTACGGCTTCCCCAAAAATCCGGAAGAGAGCTTCCGTTGGGCCAAGCTGGCGGCGGACCAGGGCTTTGCCCAGGCTCAGCGCTATGTGGGGGCCTGCTACGAGTATGGCGTGGGCACGACGCAGGACGCGACCACAGCCGCCCAGTGGTACAGCAAGGCCGCTGCCCAGGGGCTGGAGCGCGAAGGCAATATCTTTGCCACCAAGCGCGAATACACCATGCCGTAACCCTGTCCGTTTTTGTACAGCCTGTCGCCCGGCAGGCGCGGTAGCCGCAACCCGGCTTCGCGTCTGCCGGGCATTTTTTGTTCTGCCGCGCTTGCTGCGGCAAGCGCATTTTGATAAGCCAATGAATAAAAATAACGAAATGCCTCGTCTGCACAGGACGCGATGGTTTTTTGGGGGTGTGTATGCTCTACGCGCACACGTTGGAAGGTCGCCCGCCCGACCAATGGCAGCCCCTGGCCGAGCATTTACAAAAGGTGGCGGCCGGGGCGTCGTCCAGGGCTGCCGTTTTCGGCGCGGCGGACTGGGGCCGGCAATGTGGTCTGTCACACGATGCGGGCAAGGCTCTGCCCGATTTTCAGCAGCGGCTTTTGGGCACGTTGCGCCGCCTGGTGGACCACAAGGGCCCCGGCGCGCGCTGGCTCTTGGAGCACGGCGAGGCGCCGGGCCTGTTGCTGGCCTACTGCGTGGCCGGACACCACGGCGGCCTGCCGGATTTTCACAACAGCGGCCGGGACGGGGCGGCCTCCTTGCGGCAGCTTTGCGCCCGGGCCGTACCCTTGCCGGAGGTCGCCACTCCGGATGCGGACCTTGTGCGCGTGCTGCAGCCGCCCTTTGCGCCCACGCCGTTTGGCCTGAGTTTTTTTACGCGGCTGCTGTTTTCCGCCCTGGTGGATGCGGACTATACGGATACTGAAGCCTTTACCCAACCGGCAAAGGCGGCGGAGCGGCAAAAAGGCGCGTCTGGCGCGCCGCCGCTGGAAGCCCTGGCCACCGCCCTGGACGCGCACTGCGCGGGCTTCAGCCCCACAGGGCGGGTCAACGTCCTGCGGGCCGCCGTGCTGGAAAGCTGCCGCAAGGGGGCGGCCCTCGCGCCCGGTCTGTTCAGCCTGACCGTGCCCACGGGCGGCGGCAAAACCCTTTCGTCCATGAGCTTTGCCCTGCGGCACGCCCTGGCCCACGGCCTGCGGCGGGTGGTCTACGTCATCCCCTACACTTCCATTATTGAACAGAACGCCAGGGTTTTTCGGGAGATCTTTCCTGAAGGCGCGGTGATTGAGCACCACAGCAATTTTGACCCGCGCGTGCTTGCGCCCGGCGCGGACACGGACACGGTGGGCGAAAGCCCGGCCGCGCGCCGCCACCGCCTGGCCTGCGAAAACTGGGACGCGCCCGTGGTGGTGACCACCAACGTGCAGTTCTTTGAGTCCTTGTTTGCGGCTAAACCTTCGCGCTGCCGCAAGCTGCACAATCTGGCCCGTTCGGTCATTGTGCTGGACGAAGCGCAGATGTTGCCCACGGACTACCTCCTTCCCTGCCTGCGGGCCCTGGAAGAACTCGCCGCCCATTATGGCTGCAGCATTGTTTTTTGTACGGCCACCCAGCCGGCTCTGGCGTACGACCCCACGGAGTTCAAAAAGGGCCTGCGCGGCGCGGTGCGGGAGCTGGCCCCGGACCCCACCCGTCTGCAGCGCGATCTGGCCCGTACCCGTCTGGAACTGCTTGACGAGCCCCTTGGCCTGGAAAATCTGGCTGGCCGTCTGCGGCAGCAAGGGCAGGTTCTGTGCATCGTCAACACCCGGCAGCGGGCGGCGGAGCTGTTTCGTCTGCTGCAGGACCAGCCGGGCGCGCGCCATTTGAGCGCCCTCATGTGTCCGGCGCACCGCTCCCGCGTGCTGGAGGACATCCGTGGGCAGCTGCGGGAAGGCGCGCCCTGCCTGACCGTGTCCACGCAACTGGTAGAGGCCGGTGTGGACGTGTCCTTTCCCCGCGTTTTTCGCGAACTGGCCGGTCTGGATTCGCTGGTGCAGGCGGCCGGGCGCTGCAACCGCGAGGGCGAATGTGACGGCCTTGCGCCGGTCACCGTATTCACGCCGGAAGGCGGCGTGCCCAGGGCCTTCCGCTACGCGGCTGACAGCGCCCGCGAAGTCTTGCGCCATGTGGCGGATCCCTTCAGCCCTGAGGCGTTGCACCGTTATTTTCGCACAGTGTACTGGAAAAAAGAGGACAGCCTGGACAGCAAGGGCATTCTCGATCTGCTTTCCGACCCCAAAGGACAGTGGTTTTTCCGCAGTGCGGCGCAGGCCTTCCACTTCATTGAAAATGCCATGCTGCCCATTGTCATCCCCTACGACGCCACGGCGCGCGAGCTGCTGGCCGCCCTGCCGTTTGCGGAACATCCGCGCGGCATTTTACGGCAACTGCAACAGTACACGGTGCAGGTTTACGAGGGCCAGTTCCAGGCTCTGGATCTGCGCGGCGCGCTGGAATGGCCGGAAACGGAGCAGGGAGACGGGGCGGGCGGCTGCGCAGTGCTTGCGGATATGGATTTTTACGATGAGCGCCTGGGGCTGGTCTGCCAGGCCCCCACGGCGGAAGATTTTATTTTTTGATCCTGGCCTTTTTACCAAGGAGGTCTGCCCGTGTCTCAAGGTGTACGATTGCGGGTCTGGGGGGAGTATGCCTGCTTTACCCGCCCGGAAATGAAGGCGGAGCGCGTGAGCTACGACGTCATGACGCCCTCCGCCGCGCGCGGCGTGCTGGAGGCCGTGTATTGGAAGCCCAGCATTTGCTGGGTGGTGGACAAAATCCACGTCCTGCGGCCCATTGTTTTTGATAATGTGCGACGTAACGAGGTGGCCGACAAAATCCCTCCTGGCACGGTGAGTTCCGCCATGAAGGACGGGACCACGCCCCTGCGACTTTTTGTGGAGGACAGCCGTCAGCAGCGGGCCGCCCTGGTGCTGCGCCAGGTGGACTACGTCATTGAAGCCCATTTCAGCTATACTTCGACAGAAGACCGCAATGACGGCAAACATCTGGACATCTTTAACCGCAGGGCGGCCAAAGGCCAGTGCTTTCACCGGCCGTACCTGGGCTGCCGGGAGTTTGCCGCCTTTTTCGGTCCGGTGGAGGGGGATATTCCCACTTCTCCCCTGCAGGGCGAAGCGGATCTGGGCTGGATGCTTTATGACCTGGACTACACGGCGGACATGAGCCCGCGCTTTTTTCGCGCGCGGCTGCGCAACGGCGTGCTGGACTGCCGGGAAGGGAGGGAAAGCGCATGATTCTGCAAGCCCTCAACGACTATTACCAACGTCTGGCCGCCGACCCGGAAGCCGACATCTCGCCCTACGGCTTCGGTATGCAGGGCGTGCAGTTCTGTCTGGCGCTGCGGCCCGACGGCACCCTGGCCGGGCCGCCGGAAGACCTGCGCGACGCCAAGGGCAAGGCAAAGATACTCCGTGTGCCGGGGCCGGTGAAGCGGTCCGTCAACGTGTTGGCCAATTTCGCCTGGGACAATACGGGCTATGTGTTGGGCGCGGACGCCAAGGGCAAGCCCGAACGCACGGCGCAGGCCCACGCCGCCTTCAAGGCCCTGGCCCACGAGTTGCTGGATCCCCTGGACGACGCCGGGGCCCTGGCCCTGCTGCGTTTTCTGGAAGCCTGGACCCCGGAACAGGCTGCGGAACTGCCGTGCTGGAAAGAAATGGAAGGCTGGAATCTGGTTTTCCGTCTGGACGGAGAACGGCGTTTTCTGCACGACTGTCCGGCGTTTCAGAAGGCATGGCTGGGGCATCTGGCCGCCAACGCCGTAGAAGAAAGGGGTATGTGCCTGGTGACCGGCGAAGACAACGCGCCCATTCCGGCCATCCATCCGGCCCTCAAAGGGGTGGCCGGGGCGCAGCCCACCGGGGCCGCCCTGGTTTCGTTTAACATCGCGTCCTTCAAATCTTTCGGCAAGGAACAGAACTACAATGCCCCGGTAGGGCAGGGCGCGGCCTTTGCCTACACCACGGCCCTCAACCACTTGCTGGCCAAGGGCAGCCCGCGCAAAGTCGTCATCGGCGAAACCACAGTGGTGTTCTGGTCCGCGGCCCCGGCGGCGGAGGGGCTGTTCGGCATGAGCATGGGCGGCAAGGCGGAAGACGACAGCCTGACCCGGCAATTGCAGGGCTATCTTACCGCCGTGGCGCAAGGCCGCTATCCTGAGGAATTGGGCGACCCGGCCACAGGCTTTTTTGTGCTGGGCCTGGCGGGCAATGCGGCCCGCGTGGCCGTACGCTTCTGGCAGCGGGACACAGTGGGCGGCATGGCCGCCAACCTGGCGGCCCACTACCAGGCGTTACGCCTGCGCCGCAGTTTTGACAGCGAACCGGAGTTCCCCAGCCCCTGGCAGCTGTTGCGGGAGCTGGCCTCCCGACGGGATTCCAAAAACATTTCCCCTCTGCTGGCCGGGCAACTGCTGCGGGCCATTGTGGGCAAACTGCCCTACCCCCGTACGCTGCTCACTGCCGCCGTGGAGCGCATCCGGGCGGACAGGGGCGTCAACTCTCTTCGGGCGGCCATGCTCAAGGCCTGGCTGGTCCGCAACGCACAGAAGGAGGTTCCCATGAGCCTGGATATCGGTATTACGGATGTGGCCTATCGTCTGGGCCGTCTGTTTGCTCTGGTGGAACGCATTCAGGAAAATGCCGTTCCCGGGGCCAACGCCACAGTGCGTGACCGCTTTTTCGGCGCGGCTTCGGCCACGCCGGCCCGCGTTTTTCCCATAATATTGCGCAACGCCCAGCACGGGCTGGCAAAAATTCGCAAGGAGGAGCCGGGAAAGGCCATTAATCTGGAAAAAGCTCTGCAGGAAATCCTGAACGGCCTGGACGCCGCCCGCGGCGGCTTTCCCGCTGCCCTTCGGCTGGAAGAGCAGGGCATGTTTATCCTGGGCTACTATCAGCAGCGCCAGGCCTTTTTTACCAAAAAAGAAACCGCAGAAAGCGCAACCGTCGCGCCCGCAGCGCAAAGGGAGGACTAAGCCATGGCCGCCATCAGCAACCGTTACGATTTTGTCTACCTGTTTGACGTGGAGAACGGCAACCCCAACGGCGATCCGGATGCGGGCAACACCCCGCGTCTGGACCCGGAAACGGGCTTCGGCCTGGTGACGGACGTCTGCCTTAAGCGCAAGGTGCGCAATTTTGTGGAAATCGCCAAGGCCGGAGAGCCGGGCTACAAGATTTATGTGGCGGAGCGGGCCGTATTGTCCCAGTCCCGTGAACCCGCCTATGAAAGCGTCGAAGCCAAGGCCTGCAAAGGCGAGTCGGCAAGAATCGACGCGGCCCGGCGCTGGATGTGCGCCAATTTTTATGACGTGCGCGCTTTCGGGGCGGTCATGTCCACCAAGCTCAACAACTGCGGCCAGGTACGCGGCCCCGTGCAATTGACCTTTGCCCGCAGCGTGGAAGCTGTGGTGCCTGTGGAGGTGAGCATCACCCGCATGGCCGTGGAAACGGAGAAGGAGGCTGAAAAACAGGGCGGCGGCAACCGTACCATGGGCAACAAACACATCCTGCCCTATGCCCTGTACCTGGCCCACGGCTTTATTTCTCCCCATCTGGCGCAAGGGGACAAAGGCACGGGCTTTTCCGACGACGACCTGCAGCTTTTCTGGCAGGCCCTGCGGCAGATGTTCGATCTGGACCATTCGGCGGCGCGCGGCCTCATGAGCGCCCGTAAGCTCATTGTCTTCAAGCATGCGGACGCCCTGGGCAACGCCCCGGCGCACGTTTTGTTTGACGCCGTGCGCGTGGCCCGCCAGGGCGACGGCAGCGCGCCGGCCAGGGCCTTTGGCGACTATGCGGTGAGCGTGGATGCGGCCGCCGTGCCCGCTGGCGTCAGCGTGGAAGAACTGTTGTAAAAGGAAGACTGGCCGTGGACGATCTTCTGCCCCTTTCCGCCCTGCAGCACTATCTGTACTGCCCGCGCCAGTGCGCGCTCATTCATCTGGAAGGCGTCTGGGAGGAGAACCGCTTTACGGCCGAGGGCCGTCTGCTGCACCGCCGTGTGGACGCCGGGCTTCCCGGCGCGCGCGGCGGTGTGGCAGAGGATCGCAGCGTGCCGGTCAGGAGCGAACGTCTGGGGCTCTACGGCATTGCCGATCTGGTGGAACGGCGGGAGAACGGCGCGTCAGCCGCAGCATCGGCGGACGACATGGTCTATCCCGTGGAATACAAGCGGGGCAGCCCCAAGGTGGAGGACTGGGACCGCGCGCAGCTTTGCGCCCAGGCCATGTGTCTGGAGGAAATGCTGGGCCGGGACATTCCTGAAGGGGCCATTTTTTATGGGCAGCCGCGACGGCGGGAGCGGGTGCTCTTTGATGCCCGCCTGCGGGCCGTGGTGACGGAATCCTGTGCCGGATTGCACGCCCTGCTGGAGGGCGGCCGCACGCCGCCGGGGCGCTACGGCCCGCGCTGCCGGGGCTGTTCGCTCCTCTCCCGCTGCATGCCCAAGGCCCCCCGACAAGGGGTGGAGGACTATTTATTGCGGGGGCTTTTGTCATGAAAAAGCTGCTCAATACCCTCTATATCACGGCTCAGGGCACGTATCTTTCCAAGGATGGGGAGTGTGTGCTGGTGCGGGGCGAGGACGGGGCTTCGCGGCGCTTCCCTCTGCATGTGCTGGACGGCATTGTCTGCTTTGGCAATGTGCTGTGCAGCCCTTTTTTGCTGGGGCATTGCGCTGAACAGGGGCTGGCTGTTTCTTTTTTGACGGAGCACGGCCGCTTTCTGGCCATGGTGCGCGGGCCGCAGCAGGGCAATGTGCGCCTGCGCAAGGCTCAGTACCGCCAGGCCGACGACGCGGCGGGCGTGGCCGGGGTGGCGCGGGCCGTGCTGGCGGGCAAGGTGGCCAATACGCGGACGGTGCTGCGCCGCTGCCTGCGGGACCACGGTGAGCGGGTGGACGCCGCGCGCGTGGGGCAGGCTCTGCAGGTGTTGGAAGCCTGTGCCCAGGAGTTGCGCCGTCCGTTGGGTCTGGATCAGGCCCGAGGGATGGAAGGGCAGGCGGCCAGCGCCTATTTTGGCGTGTTCGACTGTCTGATTCTGCAGAATCGGGAGGAATTCCCCTTTGCCGGGCGCAATCGTCGCCCGCCGCTGGATGCGGTCAATTGTCTGCTCTCGTTTGTCTATACCCTGTTGGCGCACGACGTGCGTTCCGCTTTGGAGGGTGTGGGGCTGGATCCACAGGTGGGTTTTCTGCACCGGGACAGGCCCGGCAGGCCCGGCCTTGCCCTGGATATGATGGAAGAATTCCGCGCTGTGGTGGCGGATCGGCTAGTACTTTCGCTCATCAACCGGGGCGAGGTGCGCGGCCGGGATTTTGCGCGCAAAGAGAGCGGGGCGGTGCTTATGGACGACGACGCGCGCAAGCGTGTGCTCACCGCCTGGCAGAAACGCAAGCAGCAGGAAGTGACCCATCCTTTTCTGAACCAGTCTCTCCCCTTGGGGCTGGTCTTCCATATTCAGGCGCAATTGCTGGCGCGATATCTGCGGGGCGATCTGGACGGGTATCCGCCCTTTTTCTGGAAGTAAGTCATGCTGGTGCTGGTGAGTTATGATGTGAGTTTTGAAGACCCCGGCGGCAAACGGCGGTTGCGGCGCATTGCCCGCATCTGCACCAATTACGGTCAGCGCGTGCAGTATTCCGTGTTTGAATGCGTGGTGGACCCGGCCCAGTGGGCGGCGCTGCGTGCGCAATTGCTGGAAGCGTTTGACGCCGCGCAGGACAGCCTGAGGTTTTATTTTTTGGGCAAAAACTGGCAGCGGCGCGTGGAGCAGCACGGCGCGGGCCAGAGCTATGACCCGGAAACCGACGCGCTCATTTTTTAGGGCATTGCAACGTTGCAATGCCCTGGCGGTTGCGTCAGCAGGCGCCCGCCGTTGAGGCGCAATCGCGATGTATTTGCGCGGTTAAGCGCAAGAATGAATGTGTTATAATATTTATAAATATTCATAAGTTAGTCTGCTTTAAGACAGCCTTGGTCTGTAATTGTTCTGGCGGCTGCGAGGGCAGGACGCCTGCCGCAAAGGCGCACGTAAAGCCGGGCTGCGCAATACTACGCCCCAATGACGTCTTCCCTGCCTTTCATGCATGGGGGCGGTATATCCCTTGGCGGTAATCTGCTTCACAGGTGCAAGGGCGACCGACGCAAAGGCGTGGGGGAGTTTTTTAAGCTGTTTCCCCTTGCCGAAGCCGGCTCTTTACGTGGACGATCGCGGACGCGTTTTTTCGGCGCAAAATGGTGTGCCTAGTGGTATCCCTCCGCTGCTCAAGTGTCTTGTGGGGTTGCCACCATCCCTTGCGGCGTGGCCTGTGCCCGCGAGCCCGCCGCAGACCCCGGACTGATTCCAAAAATCTTGCCATCAGCATCGCCCTGCGGTATGAATTTACTATAAATTTCATAAAGAAACTGGCTGCGCCGCGAACCCCAAGCTGTGGCGGAAACCCAGCGGGTTCGCAAATGGCGCCAAGGCCCGCTTGTGGCGGAAATAGGAGGACCGCCTCAGCTTGAGAAGAACAACTGGAGGCTGCGGGACGTACGTTCGCGGAAATGCGCCCCGTATCCCGCGCGGCGTGCAGAGCCTGGACGCCGCTGGTCGCCCCTTCACGGGGGCGTGGATTGAAACTTTGCCAAAAAATAAAGTTTTGCGCAAATTTCTAGGTCGCCCCTTCACGGGGGCGTGGATTGAAACCCAGACCGTCACGGCGGCCCCGGAACAGGCTGTTGGTCGCCCCTTCACGGGGGCGTGGATTGAAACGCCGGATCACTGGATACCTGGTCGGTACTTTGGAGGTCGCCCCTTCACGGGGGCGTGGATTGAAACTCCTGCGGCACGACAGGCCATCTTTGACGACAAGGTCGCCCCTTCACGGGGGCGTGGATTGAAACGTCTCCAGACTTGAGAATGAGATCCGGGCAGCGGGTCGCCCCTTCACGGGGGCGTGGATTGAAACAGGGTATCCGTCACCGTGGGCATGTCGTTGTTTGGGTCGCCCCTTCACGGGGGCGTGGATTGAAACACGATGTCGATAACGCGGCCTTCCGGCAGTCCGGGTCGCCCCTTCACGGGGGCGTGGATTGAAACAAGCAGTTGCGGTAGCGCGCCAGGTCGTAGCGCGCGGTCGCCCCTTCACGGGGGCGTGGATTGAAACCAAGGTAGGAAAAATTACCAGTGCGTTGAACACGGTCGCCCCTTCACGGGGGCGTGGATTGAAACATTTGAGTCTTTTGACAACAAAAAAACCGGAGCGAATGGTCGCCCCTTCACGGGGGCGTGGATTGAAACTTTGCTGCAGGAAGAGCTTTGGCGCGCGCTGTCTGCGGTCGCCCCTTCACGGGGGCGTGGATTGAAACAGGTGCCAGGCGATCGCCTCCCCTTCCCGGTCCGGGGGTCGCCCCTTCACGGGGGCGTGGATTGAAACGATATGGCCGGGGTTTCAGTCGCGGGCTTGTCCACGGTCGCCCCTTCACGGGGGCGTGGATTGAAACTTCCAGACCATCGTCGACAACAAGCCCAGCCAGCGGTCGCCCCTTCACGGGGGCGTGGATTGAAACGCCGCCATCATATGTGAATACAATAGAGGCGCCGGTCGCCCCTTCACGGGGGCGTGGATTGAAACAGGCGAAGGTCTCCTGCCATAAGGCCCGCAGGAACAGGTCGCCCCTTCACGGGGGCGTGGATTGAAACTCAACGCTTCTATGCCGTCTTTCCCCTGACGAAGGTCGCCCCTTCACGGGGGCGTGGATTGAAACGAGTGCGAAGAGATGGCTGTAAACGCACAACGGGTCGCCCCTTCACGGGGGCGTGGATTGAAACTTTTGAGTGCATCGCTACTCGCACCTCCGTATCCACAGGTCGCCCCTTCACGGGGGCGTGGATTGAAACCTTCACTTCCTGAGGGAGCGGCGTGTCTTGCAGCAGGTCGCCCCTTCACGGGGGCGTGGATTGAAACGATATGCGACCCCAAAAGATCGAACTCGTACGAAGGTCGCCCCTTCACGGGGGCGTGGATTGAAACGCGTATGTACTTGGCAAGCGTTTGAGGATGTACAGGGTCGCCCCTTCACGGGGGCGTGGATTGAAACGACTACAATCGCCCCGTACTTCAGCCAAGACAACGGTCGCCCCTTCACGGGGGCGTGGATTGAAACGTATTCTACTCGCAATGAAGCACCTCTAAAGCGGGTCGCCCCTTCACGGGGGCGTGGATTGAAACTTTACTTCTGTCCGAGGCTCAGGTAAATTACATCTGGTCGCCCCTTCACGGGGGCGTGGATTGAAACTGCTTTTTAGCGTCTCAAGGTAGTAGCTTATAGAGGTCGCCCCTTCACGGGGGCGTGGATTGAAACTGACTGACCAGAGCCCTACGTCTTCTGTCAGTGGCAGGGTCGCCCCTTCACGGGGGCGTGGATTGAAACAAAAAGTCCGGCACAGGGACATAGGCCCCGGCGACGGTCGCCCCTTCACGGGGGCGTGGATTGAAACTTGGCTAATGGCGTCAGGTACTTCAAAGTATGGGTCGCCCCTTCACGGGGGCGTGGATTGAAACCAGCCCGGCGTCCACCGGCTTCACGAACAGATGGGGTCGCCCCTTCACGGGGGCGTGGATTGAAACTGGACAGGGATTCTTTGTCGGATACCCCGACAAAGTCGCCCCTTCACGGGGGCGTGGATTGAAACTCCTTTGTCAAAGGCAAAAATGCGTCCATGCTCATGGTCGCCCCTTCACGGGGGCGTGGATTGAAACTGTGGTGGATACATAGCTTTCCACAATGCCCAGCGGTCGCCCCTTCACGGGGGCGTGGATTGAAACTTGTCAAAACGGAGCGGCTGTTTCTCTTGTTCGGGGTCGCCCCTTCACGGGGGCGTGGATTGAAACGTGCCAGCCGAGGACGTCATCGTGCATCATAGGCAGGTCGCCCCTTCACGGGGGCGTGGATTGAAACTGCCGTGATTGCGCTGTCCTGGCCGGTACAGCTCGCGGTCGCCCCTTCACGGGGGCGTGGATTGAAACAACTCCGGCGCTATGAACTCAAGCCGGGGCTTTGGGTCGCCCCTTCACGGGGGCGTGGATTGAAACAAGCACGCTGATAATGGCTGCGGGGCCGTCCGTCGGTCGCCCCTTCACGGGGGCGTGGATTGAAACGCAACTACACCGAGGTGCCTGCCTGGATCCAGGACGGTCGCCCCTTCACGGGGGCGTGGATTGAAACTCGTAGTAGTCCACGACCTGGGCGTGCTTTTCCTGCGTCGCCCCTTCACGGGGGCGTGGATTGAAACATGCCACACGCCCTCAATGGCGGCCTCCTCATTGGGTCGCCCCTTCACGGGGGCGTGGATTGAAACCATGCCGGGCCTCCTACTTCCTGCGCCATGTATGGGTCGCCCCTTCACGGGGGCGTGGATTGAAACGTCCACCGCCGCGTCAAAGCGGTGCATGGCCTCGGGTCGCCCCTTCACGGGGGCGTGGATTGAAACCCGGCAGGACAACCGACTGGACCATGGTGCGCAGGGTCGCCCCTTCACGGGGGCGTGGATTGAAACCACCGCGGATGCCGCAGGGGCCTTCCGTGCCGGGGTCGCCCCTTCACGGGGGCGTGGATTGAAACGTTAATTGGGATGTTTATCAGTGTGACACCGACAGGTCGCCCCTTCACGGGGGCGTGGATTGAAACAAAGAAAATGAAGCGTATTACCCAAGTCCATGTAGTCGCCCCTTCACGGGGGCGTGGATTGAAACGCATTTGCCTATGCCGTAGGCTTTCCGACTGATGGGTCGCCCCTTCACGGGGGCGTGGATTGAAACCCAGCAAAAAAGCAGGGCCAGCACCCAGCCAAGAAAGGTCGCCCCTTCACGGGGGCGTGGATTGAAACATCTTCACCAGCCTCGGCAGCAAGCGCCTTACTGGGTCGCCCCTTCACGGGGGCGTGGATTGAAACTTCTGAATCCCACTCTCCTTGGTAACAATCTTGGGTCGCCCCTTCACGGGGGCGTGGATTGAAACCATTTGTCATTATATCATACCTAGTTTAGTAAAGGTCGCCCCTTCACGGGGGCGTGGATTGAAACTCATAGGGCGCACGGTTACACCACCGCCGCCCCAGGTCGCCCCTTCACGGGGGCGTGGATTGAAACCAATTTCCACCTCGGTTACGTCGCCGGGGCGGGACGGTCGCCCCTTCACGGGGGCGTGGATTGAAACTTGAACATAGCATTCCTCGCCTTGGTTAAAAGAAGGTCGCCCCTTCACGGGGGCGTGGATTGAAACTTGACCAAGCCAGTAAGCGCCTTGAGTACCAAACGTCGCCCCTTCACGGGGGTGTGGATTGAAACGATACGCGCCAGGCGCTCTTCAGGGGTGACCGTCAGTCGCCCCTTCACGGGGGTGTGGATTGAAACCCATAGTAGTGTATCTCTCCCGTCTGTGTTATGCGGTCGCCCCTTCACGGGGGTGTGGATTGAAACTTTACTAAACTAGGTATGATATAATGACAAATGAGTCGCCCCTTCACGGGGGTGTGGATTGAAACGCATCCAGAAGCATTGAGGGCCTCCCTAGATAACGTCGCCCCTTCACGGGGGTGTGGATTGAAACAAAAATGCCGATGGGCGACATCCAAACCGTAAGAGTCGCCCCTTCACGGGGGTGTGGATTGAAACATCAATCAGCCCGCCGCATTTTCCCTGCATCTCCGTCGCCCCTTCACGGGGGCGTGGATTGAAACGATTTAAGCGCATATCTTTATTTTCGTGAACTAGGTCGCCCCTTCACGGGGGCGTGGATTGAAACTGCGTGTTATGATACCTTAAAAAAGGGTACTCGGTCGCCCCTTCACGGGGGCGTGGATTGAAACTGAAAACAGGTGGAGAAAATCACAGCCTGAGCCTGCGGTCGCCCCTTCACGGGGGCGTGGATTGAAACAACTGGCAAACAGCTTGGCCGCGCGCTGGATCAGGGTCGCCCCTTCACGGGGGCGTGGATTGAAACACGCCACATGGCTTACACCCCCCACGGCGGGGGGGGTCGCCCCTTCACGGGGGCGTGGATTGAAACATCTTTTTTGCCGGGATGCGCCAAAGCCCGGCCTGTCGCCCCTTCACGGGGGCGTGGATTGAAACTACGACAACACGCCCCGCCCCGGCTGGGTGACCCGTCGCCCCTTCACGGGGGCGTGGATTGAAACCAAACAACCTTATCAGGTCCAGTATGGACACTGGGTCGTCGCCCCTTCACGGGGGCGTGGATTGAAACATCCTGGGTCATGTACTTGCCCAAGTCCTCATTGGTCGCCCCTTCACGGGGGCGTGGATTGAAACCCCCCCAAGCCGCGCAGGAACAGCCCGCGCAGAGTCGCCCCTTCACGGGGGCGTGGATTGAAACTGAGTGCCTCACGGAATCCATCACCGGCCTGGGCGTCGCCCCTTCACGGGGGCGTGGATTGAAACATCCAGGACACCATTGTATTCAAATTGCAGATAACCGTCGCCCCTTCACGGGGGCGTGGATTGAAACTACTGGGACCCCACTGACGACACGCTGGCCGTCAGGTCGCCCCTTCACGGGGGCGTGGATTGAAACTTCTATAGCGTCCGCCCTTATCGTTTCGGCGTCTGGTCGCCCCTTCACGGGGGCGTGGATTGAAACCAGACAACCGGACATCGGCACCGTCAACGCCGCTGTCGCCCCTTCACGGGGGCGTGGATTGAAACCCAGGCCCACGCCCAAAACAACGGCACGACCGTGGTCGCCCCTTCACGGGGGCGTGGATTGAAACCGATGGCCCCGCAGCCTGCAGGGTTTTCGACGGGGTCGCCCCTTCACGGGGGCGTGGATTGAAACTGCGGAACGGTCCCGCACAGACGTCCTTTGATGGCGTCGCCCCTTCACGGGGGCGTGGATTGAAACAAGAATTGGAGGAAAAGCTGTGAATATGCCTGTTGTCGCCCCTTCACGGGGGCGTGGATTGAAACGTCGATAATGACGCGCCCCTGCTTGGAACGCAGAGTCGCCCCTTCACGGGGGCGTGGATTGAAACTATATTGCTCAGGCCGAAGTCGATCTGGCCATCGGTCGCCCCTTCACGGGGGCGTGGATTGAAACGCCGTCGGCGACCCCCATGACTATGTCGCTATGGGTGTCGCCCCTTCACGGGGGCGTGGATTGAAACAGGAGCGGACCAAGCCGGAGCTGCTGGCGGTCACGGTCGCCCCTTCACGGGGGCGTGGATTGAAACTTATGGTCTTGCTGCTCCGTCAACGCCGCAACAGTCGCCCCTTCACGGGGGCGTGGATTGAAACGACGGACTGATTGCCTAGCGCCCCAGGGCCAGCAGTCGCCCCTTCACGGGGGCGTGGATTGAAACGGGCCGCCCCACACAACCGGCAGCGCGACACGGGGTCGCCCCTTCACGGGGGCGTGGATTGAAACTTCGTCCGTCCCCCACGGACGCCACACCGCCATCGTCGCCCCTTCACGGGGGCGTGGATTGAAACTTCGTCCGTCCCCCACGGACGCCACACCGCCATCGTCGCCCCTTCACGGGGGCGTGGATTGAAACGCAGAATGGTGGGCTGAACGTGCTGTAGCACGGTCGCCCCTTCACGGGGGCGTGGATTGAAACCTTGAGGAAAATTGGAGCGAATTTGTGACCTATTGTCGCCCCTTCACGGGGGCGTGGATTGAAACTAAAAAATGACCATGTAGGCAAATATTTAGGGTTTGTCGCCCCTTCACGGGGGCGTGGATTGAAACACACCGTCAGCCCAATATCCGGCATTAAGCTCACAGTCGCCCCTTCACGGGGGCGTGGATTGAAACTGTATCTGCGAGCGGGGGATAGGCCCCGAAAACTCGTCGCCCCTTCACGGGGGCGTGGATTGAAACACTGCTGGATCTATCGACGATGTGCGACCAAGCGTCGCCCCTTCACGGGGGCGTGGATTGAAACCACATGTGTGGCACCGCCCTGGTGCCAGGCCGTGGTCGCCCCTTCACGGGGGCGTGGATTGAAACGGGAAAGGCCCGCGCCAGGTCGCCAAGGTTGTCCGTCGCCCCTTCACGGGGGCGTGGATTGAAACCCGTGCATCAACAAGCATGGCAACAGCAACGGCGGGTCGCCCCTTCACGGGGGCGTGGATTGAAACGTCAGCCCCTCGTAGACGGAGATAACCAAGGCCTCGCCGCCCCTTCACGGGGGCGTGGATTGAAACTCTGCGCTGGCTGCGCAGCCTTGGCCATGATTTGGGTCGCCCCTTCACGGGGGCGTGGATTGAAACGGCAGCCGCCGACACGTACTCTCCAAAATTTTTGAGTCGCCCCTTCACGGGGGCGTGGATTGAAACTGTTTCGCCGCGGTACACAGCCATCAACTCGTCGGGTCGCCCCTTCACGGGGGCGTGGATTGAAACGTGGAAGACCTGCCGGAATTGCTCAAGGCCGCCCGTCGCCCCTTCACGGGGGCGTGGATTGAAACGCACAAGGCACTCAGCCGGTCAGCCTCGCGGATAGGTCGCCCCTTCACGGGGGCGTGGATTGAAACGATGCTGGCTGGAACGCGAACCCGTCCAAATAAGGTCGCCCCTTCACGGGGGCGTGGATTGAAACCGCTTCCCCGGACGACGCGCAGTTTTTGCGTGGTGGTCGCCCCTTCACGGGGGCGTGGATTGAAACTGGGTATGGACTTGACTGTTTGCCAGCAACCTGAAGTCGCCCCTTCACGGGGGCGTGGATTGAAACCATTTCGTCCTGGGCTTCCTCAATCACGGCTTCCAGTCGCCCCTTCACGGGGGCGTGGATTGAAACCTTGAGCGTACGCGCAGCTATTCGCGCACCCGCAAGTCGCCCCTTCACGGGGGCGTGGATTGAAACATGAGCCTTTGGCCATGCCATTATGGGACATGGCAGCGTCGCCCCTTCACGGGGGCGTGGATTGAAACATCATTGGCGTCGTCGAGCAGATAAGCGCGTGTGTGTCGCCCCTTCACGGGGGCGTGGATTGAAACATATGCCCCGACCTCCCAGGCTAGAGCTTGGTAGGTCGCCCCTTCACGGGGGCGTGGATTGAAACGGTGGCACTACGGCAAAAACTCCTTAGCCTGTGGTCGCCCCTTCACGGGGGCGTGGATTGAAACTATCTCCAGGGTAAACCGTTCCGAGGTCTCATAAAGTCGCCCCTTCACGGGGGCGTGGATTGAAACTACGGAAATTAAGACAAGTAACAACGTCGTGGAGTCGCCCCTTCACGGGGGCGTGGATTGAAACAGCGGACTGAAAAACTTCATCGGCCTGGGCGACGGTCGCCCCTTCACGGGGGCGTGGATTGAAACGCCCGATACGGTGGATACGATCCTCGGCCTGCTGGTCGCCCCTTCACGGGGGCGTGGATTGAAACACCCTGGGGTTTGTGGGCATTTGGGCCCTCATTGATGTCGCCCCTTCACGGGGGCGTGGATTGAAACACAGACCATGCCCCGATATGCACGATGGGGCCAGGTCGCCCCTTCACGGGGGCGTGGATTGAAACTAAGGGTGCTGACGGCTGGGTTAGCATTACGAGGGTCGCCCCTTCACGGGGGCGTGGATTGAAACCTCTTGCCAATAACTGCGCTCTTTATCCGTCCCTGTCGCCCCTTCACGGGGGCGTGGATTGAAACTCAATCTCAAAGGACAACTTTGCGCAAAAGTAGGTCGCCCCTTCACGGGGGCGTGGATTGAAACTGGGCTTGTCGCCTCCATGGCCAAGGATATGGCCCGTCGCCCCTTCACGGGGGCGTGGATTGAAACTGAGCATACCCCAATCATCATGGTCATGCAGCGCCTGGTCGCCCCTTCACGGGGGCGTGGATTGAAACCGGGCCAGCCGGACAACGCGGGACCAGCTGGGGCGTGGATTGAAACGTTTGTGATGCCATGGTGCTGCTTGCTTGTCCCAGTCGCCCCTTCACGGGGGCGTGGATTGAAACGCGCGGGCCCCTGGGACGGTGCTCATTCAGAAATTGTCGCCCCTTCACGGGGGCGTGGATTGAAACAACCACGGCACACCCCCACCCCGTCAGGACGTGCGTCGCCCCTTCACGGGGGCGTGGATTGAAACAAGACCGAGCTGCTCGGCCTCCCGCTCCTTAACCGGTCGCCCCTTCACGGGGGCGTGGATTGAAACAAAAGTCTGCGTTCCGCCGGCATGGGCCTCGCCGGTCGCCCCTTCACGGGGGCGTGGATTGAAACTTATGCCTAAAAGTTATTCTAACCTCTGGCCTGCGTCGCCCCTTCACGGGGGCGTGGATTGAAACGTTAATACCCCGTATCTCTCCCGCAGTGTTGGCAGTCGCCCCTTCACGGGGGCGTGGATTGAAACCCTTGCGGATATCTCTCCATTGGGAGACACCTTGGTCGCCCCTTCACGGGGGCGTGGATTGAAACTGCCGGAACACAGGCAGAAATAGCGCGCGCCATGTCGCCCCTTCACGGGGGCGTGGATTGAAACATGACACCGTCATACCCATCGAAAACGCCAAGGGTCGCCCCTTCACGGGGGCGTGGATTGAAACTCGCGTATCCTGACGACCTAGATGCGCACCAAAAGTCGCCCCTTCACGGGGGCGTGGATTGAAACTCGCGTGGCAACGGTGAGCACGGCGTCCATGCTTTGTCGCCCCTTCACGGGGGCGTGGATTGAAACACGAGTAGACACGTCGGATTCCAGCCGCTGCCGGGTCGCCCCTTCACGGGGGCGTGGATTGAAACTTTGGATATCGCCCTGGCAGACCGGGCCATATCCTGTCGCCCCTTCACGGGGGCGTGGATTGAAACCGGTGCAGTTCTTGGCGGACCAGTTGGGGCCGTAGTCGCCCCTTCACGGGGGCGTGGATTGAAACGGCGGACTAATTGTCTAGCGCCCCAGGGCCCGCACGTCGCCCCTTCACGGGGGCGTGGATTGAAACTCTGGCTATTTGAACAAAACCCGCCAGCACAAACGTCGCCCCTTCACGGGGGCGTGGATTGAAACACCAGCGTTTCGGGGTCAGCCAGGGCCTTTGTTACGTCGCCCCTTCACGGGGGCGTGGATTGAAACTAAGGGAGAAAGAGGAGGTTAAAGACGCTTTTATGTCGCCCCTTCACGGGGGCGTGGATTGAAACATCAACCATATCAAGGAGACTTGCAATATGACGCTGTCGCCCCTTCACGGGGGCGTGGATTGAAACGCCTTGAGCGCCTCGATCTGACGCTGGAAATGTTCGTCGCCCCTTCACGGGGGCGTGGATTGAAACAGGGATGACAGACGCGCCCGACGGCACAATGGCGGTCGCCCCTTCACGGGGGCGTGGATTGAAACAAGCTGTTTGGTGCTTGACGCCACAACCTCCGTGGTCGCCCCTTCACGGGGGCGTGGATTGAAACTTTTACCGCGGAAGCCTCGGCCCCGCTCCATGGGGTCGCCCCTTCACGGGGGCGTGGATTGAAACGTGCGTAGTTTGAGCTAATCACGGTTTTAAAGGGTCGCCCCTTCACGGGGGCGTGGATTGAAACTGTCCACATTGCGGCAACAAAGCCGGTGACAACCGTCGCCCCTTCACGGGGGCGTGGATTGAAACCCTGGCCAAGGTTGTGACCAATAAGCTGTTGCCCGTCGCCCCTTCACGGGGGCGTGGATTGAAACGTAGGCGGAACTATAGCCCGCGACCCGCTCGATATAGTCGCCCCTTCACGGGGGCGTGGATTGAAACTCCTGCTCTTACGCATAAAGACAAAGAGGGGGGGTCGCCCCTTCACGGGGGCGTGGATTGAAACTCCTGCGCTGCTGAACGGCTGGCAGGGGCATGATCGTCGCCCCTTCACGGGGGCGTGGATTGAAACAACTGGGTGGGCAACACGCTGGTGCTTACCTGCGGGGGCGTGGATTGAAACGTTTGTGATGCCATGGTGCTGCTTGCTTGTCCCAGTCGCCCCTTCACGGGGGCGTGGATTGAAACGCGCGGGCCCCTGGGACGGTGCTCATTCAGAAATTGTCGCCCCTTCACGGGGGCGTGGATTGAAACGCGGGCCTGCTCGTAAAGGCCATAGGCAATGGCCGTCGCCCCTTCACGGGGGCGTGGATTGAAACGGGCAACAATAGGTGAAATGGGGGCAGTTCGCCCGTCGCCCCTTCACGGGGGCGTGGATTGAAACTGATGCTGCGGACCTGCGGCGGATTCTGGGCCCCCGTCGCCCCTTCACGGGGGCGTGGATTGAAACCTCCTCCCCCGCGTCGGGGGTTAGCCTCGCAGCCGTCGCCCCTTCACGGGGGCGTGGATTGAAACACGGGATGACGGATGCCCGCCAAGCGGCTTTCGAAGTCGCCCCTTCACGGGGGCGTGGATTGAAACCCCTTCCCCCGGCGCGCCGAACGCCGCGACAAAGGTCGCCCCTTCACGGGGGCGTGGATTGAAACTTGTTGGAGGCCCTGCAAGGGCACATCGCCCCAGGTCGCCCCTTCACGGGGGCGTGGATTGAAACTACCAATCCCCCGGCTATCCCCTGCCGGGAAATGGTCGCCCCTTCACGGGGGCGTGGATTGAAACTCCGGTCATCATCGATTTCTGGCGCCACCTCGAAGTCGCCCCTTCACGGGGGCGTGGATTGAAACCGTTCCCTCATGAGCTTTTTACGATTTGGCCAGCGTCGCCCCTTCACGGGGGCGTGGATTGAAACCGCGCAGCCGCAGTCCGCATGCCCTCTGCCGCAGTCGCCCCTTCACGGGGGCGTGGATTGAAACCAATCATTCGCTTTGGCGACCCTCATGGCTGGCACGTCGCCCCTTCACGGGGGCGTGGATTGAAACCCAATTTTTCGGAACGGCTCAGCCCCTTGGTTGGGTCGCCCCTTCACGGGGGCGTGGATTGAAACAAGGACAATGCCGGCGGCAAGGCGGACGAAGTGCAGTCGCCCCTTCACGGGGGCGTGGATTGAAACTCGATAGCCGGGGGTTATCTCTCCTCTCCGGCTCGTCGCCCCTTCACGGGGGCGTGGATTGAAACTACGATGTGCTTACCATCGCCACGGCTGATAGCGTGTCGCCCCTTCACGGGGGCGTGGATTGAAACTTCGTCCGTCCCCCACGGACGCCACACCGCCATCGTCGCCCCTTCACGGGGGCGTGGATTGAAACTACTCCGCGACCCCGTGCGCCCTGAAAATATCAAGGTCGCCCCTTCACGGGGGCGTGGATTGAAACAAAATGGCGGCTTATATGTATCATGCCAGCGCAGACGTCGCCCCTTCACGGGGGCGTGGATTGAAACCTCCACACCCAAGGCGGTACAGGTGCGGGCTGGGGTCGCCCCTTCACGGGGGCGTGGATTGAAACATCAGACACCGGCATGGCCAAAGCCCTTGGGCTGGTCGCCCCTTCACGGGGGCGTGGATTGAAACTATCCCAACAATGTGGACTAGGGCCCGCGGATCAGTCGCCCCTTCACGGGGGCGTGGATTGAAACCCTCAGCGCACAGGGAGTAAACCAAAACAACGTACGTCGCCCCTTCACGGGGGCGTGGATTGAAACCCCATCCAGGGTTACCTGCTGTTGCGGCACAGGAGGTCGCCCCTTCACGGGGGCGTGGATTGAAACGCCCTGACTCTGCCGGGTTATGGCCGCCATAACGGTCGCCCCTTCACGGGGGCGTGGATTGAAACAATGACAAAGGCATCTTGGTGGATTGATAACCGTGTCGCCCCTTCACGGGGGCGTGGATTGAAACATCTGCCGGGACCCCCGCTACCGTCTGCCGCAACAGTCGCCCCTTCACGGGGGCGTGGATTGAAACGGTTTCTTCGGCGCTGCTGGCCGAAGCGGAATGGGTCGCCCCTTCACGGGGGCGTGGATTGAAACTGCTGCTCCTTTTTCGGCTGGGCGGGCTGCGCCAGTCGCCCCTTCACGGGGGCGTGGATTGAAACAGCTGCAACCTTTGCGGCTACAGCGTCACCCTTAGTCGCCCCTTCACGGGGGCGTGGATTGAAACAAGGACGTTGCCGAATCGTGGCGCATGAACATGGGGTCGCCCCTTCACGGGGGCGTGGATTGAAACCCAGCTTGCGCTCAGACGTCCTAATTCAGCGCGTCGCCCCTTCACGGGGGCGTGGATTGAAACCGTAGAGACTGCACACAACGACACGTCAAGGTCCTGTCGCCCCTTCACGGGGGCGTGGATTGAAACAACTGTGATGCGCAGGCTTGTAACTGATTTCAATGTCGCCCCTTCACGGGGGCGTGGATTGAAACCTGCAGATCAGCCACGCTATCCATGCCCTGCTGCGTCGCCCCTTCACGGGGGCGTGGATTGAAACAGCAGTTGGATGCCGGCAGCGGCAAGTTTGTGAACAAGGTCGCCCCTTCACGGGGGCGTGGATTGAAACGGCCCCGGCGCCAGATGTTATCCAGCAGGAAATCGTCGCCCCTTCACGGGGGCGTGGATTGAAACTGTCTGGGCCTCACGGTACAGGCCAATGCTGCGCGTCGCCCCTTCACGGGGGCGTGGATTGAAACATGGCCTTTATCAATAACATAAGCTGGTTGCCAAAAGTCGCCCCTTCACGGGGGCGTGGATTGAAACGTGTTTGCCGTCAGGCGCGGCAAAATCCACAGTGCGTCGCCCCTTCACGGGGGCGTGGATTGAAACATGCCCGACCGGGTAACCCTGCGGCACGTGGCCCGTCGCCCCTTCACGGGGGCGTGGATTGAAACGCTGGATATCGCCCTGGCAGACCGGGCCATATCCGTCGCCCCTTCACGGGGGCGTGGATTGAAACACGCGCAGTTGCCACCGTACTTACGGCAAGGGTCTGTCGCCCCTTCACGGGGGCGTGGATTGAAACCGCCTACGAAAACGGCGAGTTGCAATTGTACTGGGTCGCCCCTTCACGGGGGCGTGGATTGAAACCAGTCGCTGTATCCGCCCTCGGCCCGCAGCTTGGGTCGCCCCTTCACGGGGGCGTGGATTGAAACTTCTCAAACAGGGGGGGGGGAAGCCATGGCTAGGTCGCCCCTTCACGGGGGCGTGGATTGAAACGCATTTCTACGGCGGCCATTTCTTTGACTGCCGCAGTCGCCCCTTCACGGGGGCGTGGATTGAAACCCTCTATCTCCGCGCGGCGAACTGCCTCGGCGGTAGTCGCCCCTTCACGGGGGCGTGGATTGAAACTGACCGCCAGCCATCCTGTTCAATCCCGTCGATGTCGCCCCTTCACGGGGGCGTGGATTGAAACGCAAAGCCAGCGAATCCAGCCGGGCAACTTCCGCGTCGCCCCTTCACGGGGGCGTGGATTGAAACTTAAAACCGGCGACGGTCAGTCCCCCAGCGGGGCGTCGCCCCTTCACGGGGGCGTGGATTGAAACACCATCAATACTCATTGGAGCGGTAGCCGTTAGCGGTCGCCCCTTCACGGGGGCGTGGATTGAAACACCAAGCGCATGGTGGGCATTGTGGAAATCATGGTCGCCCCTTCACGGGGGCGTGGATTGAAACACTCCTTATTTTTGCGCCCCTCTCGGCGTGGGAGAGTCGCCCCTTCACGGGGGCGTGGATTGAAACAACTTTATCTGCGATACAGAAATGAACGTGTGGCAAGTCGCCCCTTCACGGGGGCGTGGATTGAAACTGGCTACCGAACAGTTGTCCGGTTATGTGGATAATGTCGCCCCTTCACGGGGGCGTGGATTGAAACCGCTGACGGCCCGGACGCGCACGTCGTATTTGTGGTCGCCCCTTCACGGGGGCGTGGATTGAAACCCGGCAGCCCCCCAGGGCAGCCCTCCCGGCCCGGGTCGCCCCTTCACGGGGGCGTGGATTGAAACTTGCCCAAAATCGTGCGGGGGTCGGCCCCGCGTCCCGTCGCCCCTTCACGGGGGCGTGGATTGAAACAGCAGCGATTTGGACACGGTCAGCGATTGTGCGACGTCGCCCCTTCACGGGGGCGTGGATTGAAACTTTCGAACCACTATGAGCGGAGCAGTTTATGCTGCGTCGCCCCTTCACGGGGGCGTGGATTGAAACTCTTTGAATGCTGTATCCGCGGTGATGAATATCAGAGTCGCCCCTTCACGGGGGCGTGGATTGAAACAGCTATCACCTTGCCGCCACGTCCCACCGGGGCCAGGTCGCCCCTTCACGGGGGCGTGGATTGAAACCTATTACTATCCAAGGCCAAAATGATAGGCCCAAGGTCGCCCCTTCACGGGGGCGTGGATTGAAACGACTACAAGCTGGTCAACGTGCTTATCCAAGGCGTCGCCCCTTCACGGGGGCGTGGATTGAAACGTTCCACAGACGGCGCCATGGAAGACCCATAGAAGTCGCCCCTTCACGGGGGCGTGGATTGAAACAGACTTGGGTTTTGGTGCCTTGGCGGTTTTTTCCTGTCGCCCCTTCACGGGGGCGTGGATTGAAACCGATGAAAACGAATCCCAGGTCTCATGGGAATTGTCGCCCCTTCACGGGGGCGTGGATTGAAACTTTTGTCTTTCAGCCTATATCCGTTCAATGCAAAAAGTCGCCCCTTCACGGGGGCGTGGATTGAAACAATCCCGGCTTCCGGGTTGCCGTCAATATAGACGGGTCGCCCCTTCACGGGGGCGTGGATTGAAACAGTATATTCAATTCTTATTGATTCGATACCAGGGGGTCGCCCCTTCACGGGGGCGTGGATTGAAACTGCCATGTCCCATAATGGCATGGCCAAAGGCTCAGGTCGCCCCTTCACGGGGGCGTGGATTGAAACGCGTGTGTCATCATCCATAAGATACGCCACCGCCGTCGCCCCTTCACGGGGGCGTGGATTGAAACTAGCTTGCGGTCCACGATTGCCGGTTTTGGCAAGGTCGCCCCTTCACGGGGGCGTGGATTGAAACGCAAGGTGTCTTGCGCCGAGGCCAGCAAGGGCGAGTCGCCCCTTCACGGGGGCGTGGATTGAAACAATCTCCTTCGCAGCATAAGGGATGAGCGTCAGGTCGCCCCTTCACGGGGGCGTGGATTGAAACCGCCAGGGCATTGAACATGCCCCCAACATCCTGCGTCGCCCCTTCACGGGGGCGTGGATTGAAACCTCCGTCAGCCCGCGACGCTTGCCAGCTGCATATAGTCGCCCCTTCACGGGGGCGTGGATTGAAACGTCCTCGCGGATGCGGTCGGCCTCGTCAACGGCCGTCGCCCCTTCACGGGGGCGTGGATTGAAACCAGTGCCGCGGTTGCCATATCAGCCTGCTGGTTAAGTCGCCCCTTCACGGGGGCGTGGATTGAAACAGGCCTTTTTCGCCGATGTGGCCGCCCAACGGGCGTCGCCCCTTCACGGGGGCGTGGATTGAAACTTGATAAGGTGGAAGCATTGGACCAGTGGCGAGGCGTCGCCCCTTCACGGGG
Organism: Desulfovibrio legallii; assembly: GCF_004309735.1. NCBI lineage: Bacteria > Pseudomonadati > Thermodesulfobacteriota > Desulfovibrionia > Desulfovibrionales > Desulfovibrionaceae > Desulfovibrio > Desulfovibrio legallii. The sequence goes on along the minus strand of NZ_SIXC01000002.1, from coordinate 21,792 downwards.
GCGTGGATTGAAACTCTGTTGAGTTGGCTCAACAGCAACACCGGGCAGGTCGCCCCTTCACGGGGGCGTGGATTGAAACGTCACAAGACAAGTCTTCCGTCACAATCGCGCTCGTCGCCCCTTCACGGGGGCGTGGATTGAAACCCCCGATCGTGCGGAATCCCGTGAGCAGCAAGCCGTCGCCCCTTCACGGGGGCGTGGATTGAAACTCAAAAAGATCAAGGCAACAGCTAATAAATACTGAAGGTCGCCCCTTCACGGGGGCGTGGATTGAAACGATAGCCTTACAACCTGCGAGGTTTTCGATAGCCGTCGCCCCTTCACGGGGGCGTGGATTGAAACTCTTTGAAGTCTCGGAAAAAGAACGGCACTGGTCGGTCGCCCCTTCACGGGGGCGTGGATTGAAACTAACCAGCAAATCAACCAACAAATTTACGGTTGTGTCGCCCCTTCACGGGGGCGTGGATTGAAACTATGACACGACCCCGCGCCGCGTCACTAGCTACGTCGCCCCTTCACGGGGGCGTGGATTGAAACACCCTGACCTACACGCAGTCCAGGGAACGAACCGGTCGCCCCTTCACGGGGGCGTGGATTGAAACCTCTCAAGTCGGGAGATCTCGGCTGGATCAAGGTCGCCCCTTCACGGGGGCGTGGATTGAAACTAACGCCCCCGCGATAGTTGGCGGCACGGTTGGCAGTCGCCCCTTCACGGGGGCGTGGATTGAAACGATAGCCGGGGGTTATCTCTCTCCGGCTCCAACGTCGCCCCTTCACGGGGGCGTGGATTGAAACTGTATCTGCGAGCGGGGGATAGGCCCCGAAAACTCGTCGCCCCTTCACGGGGGCGTGGATTGAAACAAGTACTCTCGTTATGGGCTGGAATCCTATGGTCGTGTCGCCCCTTCACGGGGGCGTGGATTGAAACCGGCAACGACCATCAACCGTTCGAAGTTGTCCATGTCGCCCCTTCACGGGGGCGTGGATTGAAACTGACCGGGCTCGCCGAGCAGGGCATGATTCAGGAGTCGCCCCTTCACGGGGGCGTGGATTGAAACACGCTCGGAAATGGTAAACAGCACATTGTCGGGCGTCGCCCCTTCACGGGGGCGTGGATTGAAACTGTTTCTCCACTTCGCGCAGCGCCTTTTCAATGGGTCGCCCCTTCACGGGGGCGTGGATTGAAACGGTCACAAGTACGACCATTCCACAGAGCAAAGAAGGTCGCCCCTTCACGGGGGCGTGGATTGAAACAGGCTTGCGCGTAGAAGAGTCCGTGTCCGAACGGTCGCCCCTTCACGGGGGCGTGGATTGAAACAAGGGCAGAGTACCGTCAATCGGGGCTTTGACTTTGTCGCCCCTTCACGGGGGCGTGGATTGCAACAAGCTGCCTGATGTACCAGACAACCATCGCATGGTCGCCCCTTCACGGGGGCGTGGATTGAAACTTGCCGAGTTCCGAACCACCAAGTGCGCCAAGAACAGTCGCCCCTTCACGGGGGCGTGGATTGAAACTGCCGTTACACAGAACACGCTCGTGCCGTTACTGTGTCGCCCCTTCACAGGGCGTGGATTGAAACGCGGGAGTCCGCGTGGAATGCGAACTCATCCAGCAGTCGCCCCTTCACGGGGGCGTGGATTGAAACACGCCCCGGCGTTCTCAATAAGATGAGCACCGGAGCATGGCTGCACCACTGTGAAAAAATTGGTTTGCGATGCGAATTAGGGAAATAAAGCGCCGTTTTTGCGTCAGCCCCGAAAGCCTGTCGGCAGTCCGGAGCCGTCCCAGGCATTTCAATTTTAAAATGCCCTAGCGGTTGCGCAAATACAATTTATTTGCGCTGCTAAGCGTCGGAGCGAGCGTGCTGTAAACTTTGAGAATACATATTTCCAAAGGTAACCTGCCCTAAATACTGACCTGACAGCTGACAACAGCTTCAGGTTTGCGGTCTTACCCTCTCGTTTTACTCCACGCCGTACTGGCGCAGTTTGCGCCAGAGGGATGAGCGGCTGATGCCGAGCAGGTCGGCGGCCAAAGTGCGGTTGCCCTGGGCGCGTTCCAGAGTCTGGAGGATGTATTTTTGTTCCAGTTCGGCCAAGGTTGGCAAGGTGTCTGTGCCCGCAGGCTGGTTGGGGCCGACGATGGCGGCGGAAGATAACGTTTGGGACGTTGTCGGGAAGGGGATTGACGTGGTCGGGGGCGTGGCCGACGCGAATGGCGTCGTCGTCGGGGAAAGGGGAGGCAGACTTGTGGGCGTGGTTGGCGTGGCTGGCGAAGCGTCCGGCATGGACGGCGTATCCGCGGGTTGCGGGTCCGGTGCGCCGCCGCGCACTTCCGCAGGCAGGCTGGCTGGGCTTATGCGGCCGCCCTGGGGGCAAAACACGGCGGCACGCTCCAAAATATTGCCCAGTTCACGCACATTGCCGGGAAAAGGATAGGCGCAGAGGGCCTGCAGGGCTGCATCGTCCAGTTCGAGAGGGGCGTTTTTGCCGGCGGCGAGTTTTTCAAGGAAGTAGCGGGCCAGAAGGGGGATGTCTTCGGGGCGGCTGCGCAGGGGCGGCACCTCCTGCGTGACCACGGCCACGCGGTAGTAGAGGTCGCGTCGAAAGCGCCCGGCGGCCACTTCGTCCTTGAGATTGCGGTTGGTGGCCGCGATGATGCGTACGTCCACAGGGATATCCGCAGTGCCGCCCACCCGGCGCAGGGATTGCTCCTGCAAAACGCGCAGCAGTTTGACCTGCATGGGGACGGGCATTTCGCCGATTTCGTCCAAAAAGAGCGTGCCGCCGTCCGCGGCTTCAAAGAGGCCTTCCTTGCGGCGCAGCGCGCCGGAAAAAGCCCCTTGCTCGTGGCCGAAGAGTTCACTTTCCAGCAGTTCCGGGGCCAGCGCCCCGCAGTTAACGGCCAGGAAGCGTCGTCGGGCCCGCTGGCTTTGAGCGTGCATGGTGCGCGCGGCCAGTTCTTTGCCGGTGCCTGTTTCGCCCTGCAGCAGCACGGCCACATCCGTGGGGGCCAGGCGTTGCAGGGCCTGACGCAGGCCGCGCATGGCCGGAGAATTGCCCACCATGGGGGGCATGTGGCCTTCGGCTTCCAGTTGCGCGCGCATCTGTTCCACCTGTTGGCGCAGGCGGCATTTTTCCAGGGCGCGGCGCACCAGCAGGCGGGCTTCGTCCAGGGAATAGGGTTTGGCCAGGTAGTGAAAGGCCCCCTGGCGCATGGCCTCCACGGCGCTTTCGATCATGGGATAGCCCGTGACCATAATGATTTCTGTCTGCGGGTGCTCAGCGCGCACGGCGCGCAGCAGGGCCATGCCGTCCATACCGGGCATGGCCAGATCTGTGATGACCAGGTCGGCGGGTTCGTCGCGCAGCAGGGCAAGGGCCTCTTCGCCGCTGGCCGCCTGGCGCAGCAAGTGGCCTTCACGTTCCAGCACCCGCGCCAGGTTGGCGCGCGCCAGGCGTTCATCGTCCACCACCAGAATTCTGGCCGGGGGAAGGGTGGTCATGCCGTACCGTCCTTGTGGGGTGTGAGAGGCAGCCGCAGGGTGAAGCACGCGCCGCCTTCGGGGAGGTTGGTTGCGTCGATGCGTCCGTGGTGGCGGCGCACGATGCCGAAAGCGATAGAAAGCCCCAGGCCCGTACCCTCGCCCACGGGCTTAAGGGTGAAGAAGGGGTCAAAAATACGGTTCAGGTACTGCGGCGGGATGCCGGGGCCGGAGTCTTCCACGCGCAGTACGGCCTGGTCGGCGTCAGTGTCGGCGACGGCTGTGATGCGGATGTGCCCTTGGCCGTGCATGGCCTGGGCAGCATTGAGCAGCAGGTTGATGAGGGCCTCTTGCATATGTCGGCCGTCCAGGGGCAGGACAAGGTCTTGGGGGATGTGGACGCTTACCTGTACTCCGGGCCCCAGGTCGTGACGCACCAGGGCAAGGGCCTGGGCCGCCGCCTGGGCCAGGGGTTGGAAGGTAGCCGTAAAAGGCGTGTTACGGGCGAAATCGAGCAGACCGCGTACAATGTCGCGGGCACGCAGGGTCTCCGCGCTGATGGCGTCCAGCTGGGCCAGGACGTCGTCGGGCGCAGGCGGGGGGCGGCGGCCCTGCCTGCCGTCCTCCAGATCTTCGCGCAGCAGGCCGCAGCCCACATAAATATTGTTGAGCGGATTGTTGAGCTGGTGGGCCACCCCAGCGGTGAGCACGCCCAGAGAAGCCAGTTTTTTTTCCTGCAGCAGCAGGGCATGGCGGTTTTCCAGCTCAGCGGTCATTTGCTCCAGAGTGTGGAGCACATGGCGGGCTTCTTTTTCCAGTTGCGCAGGCGGCCGGGGCAAGGGGCGGCCCGCGCCCACCTCCAGCGCGGCGCTTTCTATAGCCCCCAGGGCCAGCAGCACGCGGCGGACCAGCTGCCAGGCAAAGACCACGCCCAAGGCCAGCAGGGTGACCACTGCGGCCAGCAACTGAAGGCGCAGATCCCGTACGGTTTTGAAAATGCCCTGGCGCATCTGGCGCACCACGGCGTCTGCCAGATTACTCAGGCCGGTGCCCAGGCTGCTCAGAGCCGACAGGTTTTCATCCGGGTGGGTGAGCAGACGGGCGTATTTTTCCATCCCTTCCAGAAGCTGGCCCAGGTTGTGGTGCGTGCCGTCGCCGGGGCGGTGCCCCAGGGCGGTGGTGTGCGCTTCCAGGATAGCGGCGGCTCTGGCGCGGGCATTGTCCACAAAATGGCGCAAAGCCGCCAAATCGCCTTCGCGGCCGGGAAAAATCTGGAGATTTTTTTCATAGCGCCGCATTTCCAGCACATCATTGCGCAGGTCGTCCACCATATCGATAAGCCTGGCGGCCCGTTCTATGCGGCCCAGGTCATACCTGGCAATGCCGCCCAACAGCAGCAGCAGGGCCAAAAAAAGCCCCATACCCATGATGATTTTGCCGCGCAGGGTCTGGCGAAGTGAAAGCAGGGACATGCGGCCTCCGGACGCTGGGCTGGTATCTGTTTAACTTTGAAACAGCGTAGCGGAATGAAACAGTGGCTGCAAGAGCCTGCGTGCGGGGTTTGCGACCGCCTGTGGAGTTTTGGCCGAAAAAATTTGTTTCACAATGCAACGATATGGCCTCCAGAATGTAACAGCTGAAAAAAATAAGTAATAAAATAATGAAGATGTGTGATTGGGATTTATGGCACAAAAGTTGAAAAGGGAAAAGCAGGAGGTAGCCATGAACAGCTTGCAAGAACACATGGAAGATTGTTTCACGGCCGTGGCGTATGCCGATGCGGGCCAGCCCGGCTGGGTGGAAGACGTCTGGAGCGTTGACGGAAAGCATGCGAGCACGCCCCTTGCGCGGTTGCTGCTCTTTGGCTGCGGCAGTGTGCTCATTTATGTGCTGGCCTTCAGCCATGCCACGGCCTTTGCGTCTTTGTGCGCGCGGGGCGGCTGGTGGAGCGTGCTGCCCATTGTGTCCGTGCTGGTGCTTTCATATGTGCACGGCAGCTTTGCCGCCGCCCTGTGGGAACTGTGCGGCATTACCGGCGTGCGCAAGCAGGAGGCCGCCGCGCCCCAGGCCGCCGAGGCGACGAACCGGCGGGGCACTGCGTCTCGCCGTCCTGTGCGGCTGGATGTGGCCGCCGCACACAGTTAACGGCTTTCGCTAGGGCATTTTAACGTTAACATGCCCTGGTGGTTGCGTAAGCAAACGCCCGCCGTGGAGGCGCAAGCGCTATTTATTTCTGCGCTCAAGCGCTGGAGCGAGCGTGCCGTAAACGTTGCGAATACATATTTCAAAGGTAATCTGTTCTAAAAGGAAAAGCGTATGGACGTGTTCACGCTCAACCCCGACCTGTTCATTACCCTGACTCCGGTGTCCATCGCCTTTTTGTTGGGCGTGGGCTTTGTGGGGGGGCTGGTCAGCGGCTTTATCGGTTCCGGCGGGGCCTTTATTCTCACTCCGGGTATGATGGGCCTGGGCGTGCCCGGCACCGTGGCTGTGGCCAGCAACATGTGCCACAAGTTTCCCAAAGCCCTGGTGGGGGCCATCCGGCGCTTTCGCTTTGGGCAGGTGGACATCAAGCTCGGTCTGGTGGTGGCCGCCTCTGCCGGGGTGGGCGTGCAATTCGGCATCCGCATCCAGAACATCATTCTGGAGCGCTGGGGCCAGGCCGGTTCCAACCTGTATGTAAGCCTTTCTTTTGTGGCTGTGCTGGTTATTGTGGGCGGTTATATACTCAAGGACGCGCTGCGGGCCTCCCATTCCGCCGCGCCTGAGGGTACGCCGCCCCTGGCCGCGCGTCTGCAGCGCATTGAGCTGCCGCCCATGATTACCTTTCCTCGTTCTGGGTTGCGCATTTCTCTGTGGTTTACCCTGCCGGTGGGCATCGCTACGGGTATGCTGGCCGCCACCATTGCCGTGGGCGGGTTTATCGGCGTGCCGGGCCTCATTTATGTGCTGGGCGTGCCTGGGCTGGTGGCTTCAGGCACGGAGCTGGTTACCGCTTTTGTCATGGGACTGTGCGGCTCCGTCAACTGGGCCCTGCACGGCATGATCGATATCCGCCTGGTCTTCATCATTCTGGGCGGTTCCCTCCTGGGCGTACAGCTGGGGGCCATCGGCACCACCTATGTGCGGCCCATCATGGTCAAATTTGTCATGGCCGCCATTATGCTTATTGTGGCCGTGAGCCGGATCATTGCCTTGCCCGGTTATCTGCAGGATCTGGGCCTGATGAATCTGAGCCCCGAACTGCTGGGCGCGCTCAAGGCGATCAGTTTTGTGGTCATGTGCGCCGGGCTGCTGGTGGGCGCGGGCATGATTTTGGGCGGTATGTGGCGCGGCGCGCGCCGAAGCCGCACGGCCTGCCAGACCGCCTGACCGGAATCCGCCCAACAGTGCAAAAAGGCGCGGGGCAAAACCCCGCGCCTTTTGCTGTCTGCCAATACTGTGTCGCAACGAACTGCCGCTCCTGTCCGTCGTGCGGGTGCCGTTTCGTTTGCTTTCCGGTGCGCCCGCCTGCAAGGGCGTGCGCTGTCCGTCAGCCGTAACGCCTCTGCGGCTATTCCGAAGCCTGTGCCTTGAGGGCGTCCGCCTGGGCCGCCGTGACCAGGGCCTCTACCAAGGGGTCCAGCTCGCCTTCCATGATGCGGTCCAGAGAATAAAGGGTCAGGTTGATGCGGTGGTCTGTGCAGCGCCCCTGCGGAAAGTTGTAGGTGCGGATGCGCTCAGAGCGGTCGCCGCTGCCCACCTGCGCCTTGCGGTCGGCGGAAAGCTCCGAGCTCTGGCGGGCGCGCTCGGCGGCCAGGATGCGCGAGGCCAGCACCTTCATGGCGCGGGCCTTGTTTTTGTGCTGGGAGCGTTCGTCCTGGCAAGTGACCACCGTGCCCGTGGGGATATGGGTGATGCGTACGGCCGATTCCGTCTTGTTCACATGCTGGCCGCCCGCGCCCGACGCCCGGTAAATATCTATGCGCAGGTCGTCGGGCTTGATTTCCACGTCCACCTCTTCGGCTTCGGGCATGACGGCCACGGTGGCCGCCGAGGTGTGGATGCGGCCCTGCGCCTCAGTGGCGGGCACGCGCTGCACCCGGTGGGCTCCGGCCTCAAACTTGAGGCGGCTGTATACCCGGTCGCCGGTGATAAGGCAGATAATTTCTTTATATCCCCCGGATTCGGAAGGGGATTCACTCATAATCTCCGCCTTCCAGCCTTTGAGCTCAGCATAGCGGGAATACATGCGGAAAAGGTCCGCCGCAAACAGGGCGGCTTCCTCTCCGCCGGTTCCGGCGCGGATTTCAAGAATGGTGTTCTTTTCGTCCAGGGGATCGGTAGGCAGCAGCTGCACCTTGAGTTTGTGCTCGATGTTCGGCAGGGCTGCTTCCAGACGGTGAACTTCTTCCAGGGCAAGCTGGTGGATGTCCGCATCGTCGTCGTGGAGCAGCTGCTTGTTTTCCTCCAGTTCCTGCGAAAGGGAGCGGTACTGGCGGAACAAATCCACCACAGGGCGCAAATCCGCGTGAGCTTTGGCCAGTTTGCGGTAGTGCTCCTGATCGTTGAACACCTCGGGCTGCGCCAGGCTGTGTTCCAATTCCAGATACTTCTTTTCCAGACCTTCCAGCTTGGCAAACATGGGATCTCCGGTAAAAATTCTCAGTCCGCAGCGTAGGGCACGGCGCGCACGCGCTGCGCCTCCTCCGGGTCCAGGGCCTCGCGCAGGGCTACCACAGCCACTTCCAGCTGCGCGGCGTCGGGCTCGTCCGTGGTCAGGCGCTGCAGGGCCAGGCCCGGGGCGCGCAAAAACGTCGCCCAGAAGCCCTGACGCAGCCGGGCCGCATAGCGGATGAGCTCATAGGCCAACGCGCTGATGGGAACCATAAGCAGCAGTTTAAAAGCAACCGTCAGGGCGTGTTTGGCCACCTCGCTCTGCGGCGTGTAAACGTGCAGCAGCAGGGGCACCAGCACGGCGTGCAGCACTATGGAAAGGCAGATCACAAACAAAAGAAAGGTAGTGCCGCAACGCGGATGCAGCCGGCTCATGCCCGCCGCCGTCGTGGCGTCCACTTCTCCCCCCGCCTCAAAGGCGTGGATGGTCTTGTGCTCGGCCCCGTGGTACTGGAACACCCGACGGATGTCCGGCACGCAGGCAATGGCCCGGATATAAGCCATGAAAATGCAGCACTTGAAAAAGCCGTCCCAGATGTGGAAGGAGAGCCCTTCCACATCCCCGCCCAAACCCAGCCAGAGCATGAGCAGGGAGAGCAGGTGCGGCGCCAGCACAAACAGGCCCACGGCCATGAGCAGAGCCGCTGCCAGCGTCAAGGTGAGCTGCCAGCCCGAAAGTTCTTCCCCTTCGCCCTGAGCCGCCACCTCTACCGAACGGTTGAGAGCTTTGACCCCGTTGACCAGGGTTTCCAGCAGCACGGGGAAGCCGCGCAAAAAAGGCTTTTGCAGCCAGGACGTGCGGGTCAGGCTGTACCAGGGGTAACGTCGGGCGCAGATGCCGCCGTCGGCCCGGCGCACGGCCAAGCCGTACACCGCGCCGTTGCGCATCATCACGCCCTCCATAACCGCCTGACCGCCCACCACGGGGCAACCTGAGGCCAGCTGCAAGGCTGCCGCAGCCAAAGGCCACAACCGCCAACGCCGGGCAAAGCCGCCGCGTTCGCCTGCCCCGGAAGGGCAGGCCTGCCCTTCACAACGGGGCGCAAGCTCACGCATGCGCTTACTTTTGTTCAAATTTGGCGTACTTTTTGCGGAAGCGGTCAATACGGCCCGCAGTATCCAAAAAGCGCTGCTTGCCGGTGAAAAAGGGATGGCAGTGGGAGCAAACTTCCACATGCACCTGCTCGCCCTTGGTGGAGAGCACTTTTTCTTCATGCCCGCAGGCGCAGGTGATGGTGGCGTTGTACACTTTGGGATGGATGTTTTCTTTCATGACTCTTTTTCCTTGTAAACGCGGCATAATCCGGCGCACAGCCTGCCGGACGCCCGCGCGTTGTTGCCCCGAGCGGCAATGGTGTCGCACAAGGGGAAAATATATAGCCTCTCGCGCGCGGATTGGCAAGGGGAATGTGCCGCGCATTGCCAGCCGTGCCCGAAGGCGCTATACAGCCGCCATGTCCAAGACCTTGCGCCAACGCGCTGACCAACTGGCTTTTGAACAGGGCCTGGCTGAAAGCCGGGAGCAGGCCCGCCGTCTGATCATGGCGGGACGCATTGCCCTGGCCGGCACGCCGCCGGGTGCGCCGCCCACACTGGTGCCCAAGCCCGGCCACCCCTATCCTGCGGACACGGCCTTTACCCTTCTGGAGCCGGAGCGCTATGTGAGCCGGGGGGCCTACAAACTTCTGACCATCCTGGAGCATTTTCACCTGGATGTGGTCGGTCTGGTCTGCCTTGACGCTGGTGCCTCCACGGGCGGATTTACGGATTGTCTGCTCCAGCGCGGGGCCGCGCGGGTTTACGCCGTGGATGTGGGCAAAAATCAGCTGCATGAAAAACTGCGCGCCGATCCACGGGTGGTCAGTCTGGAGGGGGTAAATCTGCGGCACGCGCCGTCAGACCTTATCCCCGAAACCGTGGATCTGGTGGTGGCGGACGTTTCTTTTATTTCTCTCACTCTGGTGCTGCCATCCTGCATGACCTGGCTTAAGCCCGGCGGGAAGGCCGCCGTGCTCATCAAGCCGCAGTTTGAGCTGGGGCCGGGCGAAACGGTCAAAGGCGTGGTACGTGACCCTGAGGCCCGACAGCGGGCTGTGGACAAGATCCTGACCTTTGCCGGGGCGCAGCTGGGGTTGGACTGTCGGGGGGTGTTGCCTGCCGCAGTTAAGGGGCCCAAGGGGAATCAGGAATTCATGGCTTTGCTGGAGCGGGCTGAAGGAGCGAGATAGGGCATTTCAATGCGGTAACCGCAGAAGGGAAGCCTGCTTTTATTTTGGTTTTTTGTTGCCCTGCGGGCGCGGCGGGTTTTTCCTTTGCACGCTATTTGGGCCGCCTCTGGCGAGGGGGCCGCTGCGCGGCTGGGAGTTCCGCTGGAAGGCGGGGGGGCGCTGCGCGAAAGGCATTGAGTAAAAGGCTGCCTTGACCGGGGGCTGGTTGCCCTGCGGGCGCGGCGGGTTTTTCCTTTGCACGCTATTGGGGCCGCCTCCGGCGAGGGGGCCGCTGCGCGGCTGGGAGTTCCGCTGGAAGGCGGGGGGGGCGCTGCGCGAAAGGCATTGAGTAAAAGGCTGCCTTGACCGGGGGCTGGTTGCCCTGCGGGCGCGGCGGCTTGGTTTTTGTCTGGCGTTTGGGCCGCCTCCGGCGAGGGCAGGGGGCCAAGGGCGGGGCTGCGCCCCCCCTTAGGCCCCCCACACCCCCCATAACCCCCCGCTTTTCAGGGCAGCCCCACCATGTTCGGCGCGGCTGGGACGCGCCGCTTGCGCGACCGCGCCCCTTATGCCGGGCGCAACAACCGCAGGCCCTACAGCCAACATCCGCTACGTTGTCCCGTGCTTCGCAGCTTTTGTATCCTCCAGGTCTTCATCGCGTTTGCCGTCATTTTTTGCCCTCTGTTGGTTGGGCGTCCGCGTGACCATGTTCGGCGCGGCTGGGGTGTGCCGCTGTGCGACCACCCCCCTTTATGCCGCGCTCAACATCCTGAGAAAGGCAGTGGGCATGTGGCGGCAGGTTATGCCCTACGCAACATCCTGAGAAAGGTAGTGGCATGTGGCGGCAGGTATGCTCTACGCAACATCCTGAGAAAGGCAGTGGGCATGTGGCGGCAGGTCAGGATGTTCAGGGCGGTTTTCTCCCTTTCTCCACAAAAAATTTTTCTTTTGCGGCGGCCTGTGCAGGAGGGCTGTCTTTGGGGGCGGGACTCTACAGAAGCGCGGTTTTGAAGAAGCCCCGCAGGGACGCCGACCGCGAAGACAGAAGCGGCCAATCCGTTTCCTCGGTCTGGGTATGCCCCACGCGGTTCTGTGGGAAGAAAAAGTTTTTTGAAGGATGGGGGGTGTGGGGGGAAGGGAACTTTTGTTCACAAAAGTTCCCTTCCCCCCACAAAAAATTACCTCTCCTCTTCATCCGTGAGCGCGCGGGGGTGGAACAGGCGGCCGCGTTGGACGGCCTGGGTGCCGAATTTATGGCGCAGGCAGTCCAGGGCGGCGTCCAGGCGTTCGCGGCGGGCTTCCAGGGCGGGGTCCACGCCGCCGGGCGTGGGGGCGGTCAGTCCGGGCAGGGCCAGCTGTGCGGCGGGGGACTGGTCGAAGCCGGAGACGCCCAGGCCCACCAGGCGCACGGGTTGGGGCAAGGGCAGGGCCTGGAGCAGGGCCGCGCCCACGGTGAAGATGGTTTCCGTGGCGTTGACGGGTTCAGGCAGCGTGCGGGAGCGGGTGAGCTGGCGAAAATCCGCGAATTTGACCTTCAGGGTAATGGTGCGGCCCTTGCAATGGTGGCGGCGCAGGGAGGCCCCCACGCGCTCGGCGTGGGCCAGCAGGGCGCGGCGCAGTTGCTCGCGGTCGCGGGTATCTTGGGCAAAGGTGCATTCCGCGCTTTCGCTTTTGGCCGCGCGTACGGGTTCCACAGGACGTGGGTCGCGGCCCTGGGCGCGTTCGCCCAGCACGCGGCCCCACTGGCCGAAGCGGCGTTCCAGAAAATCCGGGCCGAAGCGGCGCAGCTGGCCCACGCTGCGGATGCCCAGGCCGTGCAGGTGCTGCACGCCGCGCTGGCCCACGCCAGGGAGCTTTTCCACGGGCAGGTTTTCCAGAAAGGCGTCCACCTCTTCGGGGTGGAGGATGCAGACGCCGTTGGGTTTGTTGATGTCCGAGCAGATTTTGGCCAGGAATTTGACCGGGGCCGCGCCCACAGAGCAGGTGAGCCCGCCGGTGACGGCGGTGACGCGGGCCTTCATGCGGGCGATGAGTTCTTCCAGGGGGCCGAACAGGCGTTCCAGGCCGGTGGCGTCCATATAGGCCTCGTCCACGCTGGCCTGTTCCACCAGGGGGGAAAATTCGCCCAGGGCCGCCATGACGGTGTGGGAAACTTCGGCGTAGCGGCTGTGTCGGCCACGCAAAACCACAGCCTGGGGGCAGAGCCGTCGGGCCGTGCCCATGGGCATGGCGGAGCGCACGCCAAAGGCCCGCGCCTCATAGGAGCAGGTGGAAACCACGCCCCGTTGGCCGCCGCCCACAATGACGGGGCGGCCGCGCAGCTCTGGATTGTCCCTTTGCTCCACGGAAGCGAAAAAGGCGTCCATGTCCAGATGCAGAATCATAGGCTGGTCCGTGCGGCAGGAGGCAAGGGCAGACGCCGGACGGTGCGCGTCGGGGTCTGCGGAAATGGTTCGGGGGAGGGGCTGATGCGCGTTGGCGCCGCCTCAGGCCAGTTTTTCCCGCACGCGCTCCAGTTCCGACTGGACATAGACTTCGGGCGCGCCCTGAGAGCGCAGCAAAAATTCAGACATGGCCAGGGCCACCTCGCGTTCGCCGCTGAACACGGCAGTAACGCCCAGCTCCTTTAGTGCGCTGGTTTCGCCCACATAGGCCGTATGGGCCAGAATGCGTATGTCCGGGTTGACGGCACGGGCAATGGAGGTCACTTCCCTGGCCGGTATGCTGGTGGAGGTGAGCAGCAGGGCTTCGGCCTTTTCCAGGCCGGCTTCGCGCAGCACCTGAGCCTGCTGGGCATCACCGTGCACTACGGGCCGTCCCTTGTCGCGCAGGTGGAGGACGGTGTCGATATTCATCTCAACAACCATGACCGGGACGCCGCTGTCCCGCAGGATGCGGCAGCAGCTGCGGCCCACGGGGCCGTAGCCCACTACCACCACGGGGGAGGCGTCGTCTTCGTGCTGCAGGGTTGGGCAGGGTTCGTTGTGGGCGATTTTTCCCGGTTGGCGGCATTCCAGCCAGCGGGCCAGGGCTTCCAGGCGGCGGTAGATAATGGGGTTGAGGGTAATGGAGATCATGGCCGCCGGGATAATGGCGTTGTTGACCCGTTCATCAAAGAGCCCCAGGCTGATGCCCAGCCCGGCAAGGATGAAGGAAAATTCCCCGATCTGCGAAAGTGAGGCCGAAACGGCCAGACACAGTCGCAGGGGCTTGCGGAAGAGCTTGGTGGTGATGAAGGCCCCAAGGGGTTTGACCACCAAAATGATGAAAAGCGTGGCCAGCATCAGGGGCCAGTCCGTCAGCAAAGCCGCCGGATTGAAAAGCATGCCCACGGAAACAAAGAAAAGCACGGCAAAGGCGTCGCGCAGGGGCAAAGCCTCGGCGGCGGCGCGGGCGCTGAATTCGGATTGTCCCACCACCATACCGGCAAGAAACGCCCCCAGGGCCATGCTGGCGTCAAAAAAGTGGGCGGCGGCCACGGCAATGCCCAGGGCCAGGGCAATGACCGTCAGGGTAAAGAGGTCGCGCGTGCCTGTGCGGGCCACATAGCCCAGAAAAAGCGGGATGAGCTTTTGCCCCACCACCAGGGTAAACAGGGTAAGGGCGCCCAGTTTGAGCAGGGTGAGCCCCAGGGCGCTCCAGAACTCTCCGCCGGGGGCAAACACGGCGGGCAGCAGCACCAGCAGAAGAATGGTGAAGATGTCCTCCACCACCAGCCAGCCCAGGGCCACATGGCCGGTGTGGGTGTGCAGGACGTGGTTGTCGGCCAGGACGCGGGTAAGCACCACAGTGCTGGCTACAGAAATGGCCATGCCGAACACCGCGCCCGCCAGCAGGGAAAAGCCGAAAAAGTGCAGAATGATCATGCTGGCAAGGGTGGCGGCGGAGATCTGGATAATCGCGCCGCTCACGGCAATGGCCCCTACGGCCAGCAGATCCTGCAGGTGAAAGTGCAGGCCCACGCCGAACATGAGCAGGATTATGCCGAGTTCAGCAAACTGGGCAGCCGTGGCCGCGTCGGCCACAAAGCCCGGCGAGTACGGCCCCACCAGCACACCCGCCAGCAGATAGCCTACCAGGGGGGAAAGGCGCAGTTTCTGGGTGATAATGCCCAGAACCAGGGCGGCGCTCAGGCCGCCGGCCAGCGTGAGGATAAGGACTGTTTCGTGAGGCATGCGCGGTTACTCCCGTGCCCCCGGCAACCATTGCAGCCAGAGGTTGCGGCGGCGCGGGCCGTCGCCTTCGCACAGATAAACGGCCTGCCATGTGCCCAGGCAGAGTTCGCCTTCCTCCACCAGCAAAAGCAGTGAAGATCCGTGCAGCGTGGTTTTGATGTGGGCGTCGCTGTTGCCTTCGGCGTGGCGGTAGTCTCCCGCTTCGGGCGCCAGGCGGCTGAAAAAGGCCAGCATGTCGCGGCGCACGTCCGGGTCCGCCCCTTCATTGAGGGTCAGGCCGCAGGTGGTGTGCGGGCAAAAGAGGGTCAGCGCGCCGTAGCGCCAGCCGCGCTCTACGGCCATGCGCCGCACAAAAGAACGGACCTCGGCGGTGATGTCGCGCATTTCGCAGCGGCTGTGGGTGGCGCATTCCAGGGTGAACACGGCGGTCTCCGGGGGGCGTGGCTACGCGCCGCCCAGCACGCGGAAGTACACGGCGGGCTCGCGCAGCAGTCCGGCGTCCATGGTGCGCTGCAGGGCGTCGCTCATGGCCTTGGCCGTGGTTTCATGGGTCATGAAGACCAGGGGCACGCCGTGGCCTTCGTCAGACTTCTGGATGACCTGGGCCAGGCTGATGCCCTCGGCGGCCATGCAGCCCGAAAGATCGCGCAGCACGCCGGGCGTATCCTCTACCATAACGCGCACATAGTAGCAGGATCGCCATTCTTCCGGCGGCACAATGGCGGCCTTGGGCAGTTCCTTGCCGGCAAAGCCCGTGTTGTTGGGGCGTTCTTCTCTGGCCACGGCCATGAGGTCGGCCAGCACGGCCCCGGCCGTGGGCAGGTCGCCCGCGCCGCGCCCATGGAAGAAGAGGGGGCCGGAGGCGTTGCCTTCTACACGGATGGCGTTGTACACGCCGCCCACCCTGGCCAGCAGATACTTGTGATAGACCAGGGCGGGAAAGACCCCGGCCTCCAGACGCACCGGGCCTTCCTCGCCCTCCGGACGGAGGGCTTCGCGCGCCTGGCCGATGAGCTTGATGCGGTAGCCGAATTCCCGCGCCAGGCGGATGTCCATGCTGGAAAGCCCCCGGATGCCACGCACAGAGAGGGCCGTATACGGATAGTGCGCACCGAAGGCCAGACGGATGAGCAGAATGAGCTTGTGGGCCGCGTCGTGCCCGTCGATGTCCAGGGTCGGGTCGGCCTCGGCATAGCCCAGTTCCTGGGCCTGCTTGAGGGCCAGGTCAAAATCCACCCCGTCGGAGGTCATGGCCGAGAGGATGTAGTTGCTGGTGCCGTTGAGAATGCCCATGAGCGAAAGCACCCGGTTGCCTGCCAGGCTTTCCTTGAGCGTCTCTACAATGGGGATGGCCCCTGCCACGCTGGCCTCATAGCGCAGCACGCGCTTTTTGCGGTCGGCTTTCTGAAAAAGGGCCAGGCCTTCTTCGGCCAGCAGGGCTTTGTTGGCCGTGACGATGTGCTTACCTTGGTCCAAGGCGCGGTCAATAAGGGCGCGGGCGTGGTCGATGCCGCCCATAAGCTCCACCAGCACGTCGATTTCCGGGTCGTCCGTGAGTTCGCGCGGGTCGGTGGTAAGGACGGCGTCCGGCGGCAGGGGCACGCTGCGCGCCTTGGCGGCGTCGCGTACCAGCACTTTTTTGAGGATGATGTCGCGCCCCGTGCGGTGGCGGATGATCTCCGCATTTTCCTGCAGCAGCCGTACCAGGCCGCCGCCCACGGTGCCGTAGCCGGCCAGTGCCGCCACCAGGGGTTTGTCACTGTTCTTGGTCATAGTTGCTCCGTTGCCGCCGCCGGACGTCCGGCCCAAAGGGTTGGGGCTAGTCGCCCACGCCGGAAAGCAGACGCCGCATGCTGCTCATGGCCTGTCGGGTACGCTGGTCGTTTTCGATAAGGGCAAAGCGTACGTATTCGTCGCCGTAGGAGCCGAAACCCAGGCCCGGTGAAACGGCCACATGGGCCTCCTGTAACAGCAGCTTGGAAAATTCCACTGAGCCCAGTTTGCGGAAGGGTTCGGGGATGTGCGCCCAGACAAACATGGTGGCCCGCGGCGAAGGCGTCTGCCAGCCGATGCGGTTCAGCCCGTCAATGAGCCAGTCGCGCCGTTCTTTGTACACGTCGCAGATGTGCTGCACGCAGTCCTGCGGGCCGTTGAGGGCTACGGTGGCGGCGATCTGGATGGGCTGGAACATGCCGTAGTCAAGGTAGCTCTTGATGCGCGCCAGAGAGTGGATCAGGTGCTGGTTGCCCACGCAGAAGCCCACGCGCCAGCCGGGCATGGAATAGCTTTTGGACATGGAGTAAAACTCCACGCCCACGTCCTTGGCTCCCTTGGCCTGCAAAAAGCTGGGGGCCTTGTAGCCGTCAAAGACCAGGTCGGCGTAGGCCAGATCGTGCACCACCCAAATATTGTTCTCTTTGGCAAAATCCGCAATCTTCTGGAAAAATTCCAGGTCGGTCACTTCTGTGGTGGGGTTATGCGGGTAGCAGAGAAAGAGCACCTTGGGCTTGGGCCAGGCCTGGCGGGTGGCTGTTTCCAGATCCTCAAAAAAATCGCGGCCGTGGCCGATGGGCACGCTGCGCACGTCCGCCCCGGCGATGACCGAGGCGTATTTGTGGATGGGGTAGGTGGGGTCGGGAGCCAGCACCACGTCGCCCGGTTCCAGCATGGCCAGAGAAAGGTGGGCAAGACCTTCTTTACAGCCCAAGGTGACAATGGCTTCACTGTCCGGGTCCAGCTGCACGCCGTAATTGCGGGCGTAACGGTCGCAGATGGCCTTACGCAGATTGGGAATGCCGCGGGAAAGGGAATAACGGTGGTTTACCGGCTTTTGGGCGGCCTCGACAAGTTTTTCCACAATGTGGGGCGGCGTGGGAATATCCGGATTTCCCATGCTGAAGTCCACAATATCAATGTTCTGCCGCCGCAGCCGCATTTTGAGGTCGCCCACCAGCGCAAACACATAGGGGGGCAGACGGCGAATCCGCGAGAAATCTTCCATGTCACTGGCTCCTGAATGGTTCGGCGCGTCAGACGCCCGCGGCGTGACCTCCGCACCATGCGGAAGCCCGTCCGGGGCAGCGCGTCAGCCCGGGCCGCGGCCCCGCAATCGGCCGCGTTTCCGGCACAGGCAGCATAGCCAGCGGCCCGCCGTTTTGTAAAGGCGCTTTTGCCTTTGGAAGCCGCTTGGTGTAGTCTGGGCTACGCCAGGAGGACGGTATGGAAGAACATATCCGCTTTGACCCCGCCATTCCGGCACTGTGCCTGCTGGACCAGCGTCTGCTGCCGACAGCGGAGGACTACGTTCTCTGCCGTACGCCTCAGGAAGTAGCCGAAGCTCTGCGCCGTATGGTGGTGCGCGGTGCGCCGGCCATCGGCGTTACCGCGGCCTGGGGCTGCGTGCTGGCCCTGCACGGCCTGCCGCCTGGCGCAGACTGGCCCGCCCGGCTGGACGCGGCCCTGGAAGCCCTGGCCCAGGCCAGACCCACGGCCGTGAATCTGCGCTGGGCTGTGGAGCGCCTGCGCGCCCTGTGGCGGCGGCTGGGGCCGGAAACGGGACGGGAAGCCCTGCTGGCGGCCTTTATGGAAGAGGCCAGGCGCATGCAGGAAGAGGACGTGGCCGCCTGTCGGGCCCTGGGCCACCACGGCGCGGCTCTGCTGGAGGACGGCGACACCGTGCTGACCCACTGCAATGCCGGGGCGCTGGCCACAGCGGGCTACGGCACGGCTCTGGGCGTGGTGCGCGCCGCTGTGGAGTCCGGCAAGCGCATCCGGGTCATCGCCGACGAAACACGGCCTTTTCTGCAGGGCGCGCGGCTTACCGCCTGGGAGCTGCACAAGGACGACATCCCCGTGACTGTGGCCTGTGACAATGCCTGCGCCCTGCTCATGAGCAAGGGGCTGGTGCAGCGCGTGGTGGTGGGCGCGGACCGCATTGCCGCCAACGGCGATACGGCCAACAAGATCGGCACCCTGGGTGTGGCTCTGCTGGCCCGGCACTTCGGCGTCCCTTTTTATGTGGCCGCGCCTCTTTCCACCATTGATCCGGCCACGCCTACGGGCGCGGCCATCCCCATTGAAGAGCGTCCGGCCGAGGAAGTGACCCAGATGGGCCCGACCCGCCTGTGTCCAGAGGGCGTACCCGTATACAATTTTGCCTTTGACGTGACCCCGGCCGCGTTTATTACGGGCATCATCACAGAAAAAGGCGTGCTGCGCCCGCCCTACGGCCTTTCCATCTGGGCGGCCTGCAACGACGCCGACGCGGGTCGGGCCTGCGACGCAGCCCCCGCAACGGACCATTGAGGTGCGGCTATGGAACTGGAACTGGTAGTGGCGGCGGTGGCGGTGCCCCGTCCGCAGCCCTGCGGACGGGATTGCTGCACGGACTGCGGGCCGGAACGCCTGGTGCTCCATTGGGAGGGTTGGGAGGCCCCGGAGGGTGAGTACTCTCTGCCTGCCTTGCTGCGGCGGGAGCTTGCGGACATCCGCGCGGAACACGCGGCTTGGGCCTATGAGCTGGGTCGGCTGGACGCAGGAGGGCGCGAACTGCAGGATCGCCTTACCGGTGGAGCGTCTCTGTCCCTGTGGTGGTGCTCCCTGCTTTACGAACGCCATCCCAAGATGACGCCGGGTCTCTACGAAGTTTACAAACTGCGCGCTCTGGAACGCTTTATGGACGCCAAGGGCGTCACGTCCCTGCGTCTGAACGGCGGCGATGCGCGCCTACGCCGCGTACTGGAAGCCTTTTGTCGTGCCGGAGGCCGCACCTTTGCCGCCGTGGGGCCGGATACGGACGCCGCCCTTCCGGTGCGGCAAAGCCTGCTGCAGCGCTGTTACGCGGCCTGCCCGGCGCCTGTGCGCGCCCTGGCCCGCTACGCCCACTGGTGGTGGACCGTGCGGCGGCGCTTGCCTGCCTGCCCGCTGTCGCCCACAACCGGACAAACCGCCACCATCGCTACTTACTTCCCCAACGTGGATATGGACGCGGCCCGGCAGGGACGCTTCCGCTCCCGCTATTGGGAGAGCCTGCACGACGCCCTCAACGCCACCGCCCAAGCCGAGGGCAGGCATTTTGTGCGCTGGCTGTTCATCCGTTTTCCCGCGCCGCAGCTCAGCCTGGACCAATGTCTGGCTCTGCGCGACCGTTTTCGGCAGAACGGCGCGGACGGCTGCAGCTTCCACTATCTGGAGGAGCTGCTGCGGCCCCGCGATCTGGCCGTTGCCATTTGGCGCTACATGCGCATCTGCTTTTCCAGCCTGCGTCTGGAGCGGGCCGCGCGTCCGGCCTTCCGGCTGCCGGGGTCGCAGCTGAATTTCTGGGAATACCTGGGGCCGTACTGGGCTGAATCCTTCCGGGGCTGGCGCGGCCTGGAGCGCTGCCTGCAGCTGCGCGCCTGCGAGTGTTACGCCGCGGCCGCCGGGCCCCAGCGCTGGACGCTCTTTCCTCTGGAAAACTGCCCATGGGAGCGTATGCTCACAGCGGCCACGCACCGGGCGGGCAACGGCCCGGTGGTGGGGGCCCAGCATTCCACCATCCGGCCCACAGACTTCCGCTATTTTGACGATCCTCGCACCTTTGCGCCGCCCCTGGCCGTTCTGCAGCCCGATCAGGTGCGCGCCAATGGCGGCTCTGCCCTGGCGCAGTGGCAGGAGGCGGGCTTGCCCGCCGACAGGCTGGACCTGGTGGAAGCCTTGCGCTATCTTTATCTTGCCAGAACCGTTGACGGGAATGCCCCTGCAGACGCATCCGCGCCAGGCGGCTCTCCCGCTGCTGCCTCTGCGCCGTCTTTTGCGTCTTCTTTTGCGGATGGCGTGCCCCCGTTGTCCGCGCCGTTGTCCCCGCCGTCCCCCCGGCGACTGCTGGCCGTGACGGGTTTTTTTGCCGATGAAACAGACGCGCACCTGCGGCTGCTGGCCCGCTCCCTGCTGGGCGGGCTGCTGGAGGGTTGGGAAGTCTGCGTCAAGCCCCACCCGTACCTGCCCGTGAGCGAGCGTCTGCAAATCCTGCTGGGCGGTCGCGCGGGCGAGGTGCGGGTGCTGGAAGGCCCCATCGGACCGCAGCTTGCGCCGGGCGTGCTGGTCTGGGCCAGCAACTCCACTACCGTGGCCCTGGAGGCGGCCCTCAAGGGGCTGCCGGTCATGGTCATGCTGCCGGCCAATGATTTTGACCTCTGCCCCTTGCAGGATGTGCCGGGCCTGCCCCGCACGGGCACTCTGGAGGACGTGAAGGCCGCCCTGGCCGCAGCGGCCCCGCTGGCCCTGCCTCCCGGCTATCTTGATCTGGATCTGGCTCTGCCGCGTTGGCGACACCTTCTGAACCTGGTGAGGACGTCATGACCGTACACGACCGCGTGGCCGCCCTGGTGCGCCACTATTACTGGGACAGGGATATGAACTGCGCGCGTACTACCCTGCGCTGCATGGAAAGCCTGACGGGGCAGGAGGTGCACCCACAGTTGTATCAGGCCGTGGTGGGCTGCCACGGGGCCGGGGGCATTGGCGCCCAGTGCGGGTTGGTGGAAGGCGGTCTGCTGTTTCTTGGGCTGTACGGGGCGCGGCTGGGGCTGAGCGAGGACGAAACCGTGGATATTTGTGCCGCTTATGCCCGCGAGTTTGCCGCGCGTTTTGGCAGTCTGGGCTGCAGTGATCTGCGGCCCGGCGGCTTCCACAAGAAGGATCCGCCCCATTTGTGCGAGATTCTCAGCGTGGACGCCATTTGTTTTCTGAATAACTATGTGCGCGCGCTTACGGGCTTGCCGCCTGAGGAGTAGGCGCGCCAGAGAGGATGCAACACGGCGAGGATGCAACGGCAGGGCGGCGGGTTCTGGCGTAGAGGCAGCCGCAGGGCGAGACAGGGGATTGTCGTACCGTTTGGACAAAAACAGCCTTTTTTGCGCCGACGGCGTCAACGGCGGGTTTTTGCTGCTCACGGACTTTTGAGTCCGCTGCGCGCAAAAATCCGCCGTTTCCTTGTCGGCATCAAAAAAATCTTATTTTCCCCCAATCCTTACGACACCAGCCCCCGCCTCGCAAGCTCGGCGGTCCAAGGTGGCTTCGCGCAACAGCTGGGGGCGCGGCGCTTCATAGCAAAGGCGCGCCAGAGAGGATGCAACGGCGAGGATGCAACGGCAGGGCGGCGGGTTCTGGCGTAGAGGCAGCCGCAGGGCGAGACAGGGGATTGTCGTACCGTTTGGACAAAAACAGCCTTTTTTGCGCCGACGGCGTCAACGGCGGGTTTTTGCTGCTCACGGACTTGCTGCTCACGGACTT